>NZ_CP032096.1:2146601-2453259 GCF_004786015.1 Hydrogenovibrio crunogenus | reverse complement strand
AATGAGTACCCAGTCGTTGCGCCGATATTGTTTTAAGTTATGTGTGGCGCGTCGATTATTTAATTGAATTAAGTTACAGCTTGTTTTTGTTTGTGGCGCTTTCTTAGATGAGCGGCTGACAAACTCGTGTTATGTGTCGTCGAGATTCCAGCATTGAAATGCCTAGACAAAAGGGAAAACGACCCCTTCACATCGAATAAAAGGATTATACCTGTGAATAACTTTAAAAAACAGGTGGGGTCTGTGGATAAGTTGTTGAAAAAGGGTGTGGATAAACTGGGTTAAGATGCAGGTAAGTGGTTGAACTTGAATTTAATTTTCTGGTTTTTAAAATTAATTATTTTTTTAAAACCAAAACATTTTAATCGCCAAAATAATCAGCAAAATCGCAAAAATTCTTTTCAGGGTTTTGACCGGCAGCTTATGTGTCATTGCCGCCCCGATCGGTGCGGTAAAAAAGCTGGCGATGACAATACCTAAAAAAGCCGGCCAGTATATATAGCCAATGGCATGATCCGGTAAATTCGGAATGTTCCAACCACCGATTAAAAACCCTAAGGTTCCGGCCGCGGCGATCGGTAAGCTGCAAGCCGCTGAAGTGGCAATGGCCTGACGCATGGAAACATTATGCCACACCATATAAGGGGTATTGAGCGCGCCACCGCCAATGCCGACCAAAGCAGAGATGCTGCCGATTATGGTGCCCGCGACTGAACGTCCGGCAATCCCGGGCATTTCCCGATGGGGGTTGGGTTGCAGATCTAATAACATTTTAAGAGCAATGCCGAATTCAATCACAGCGAAAATTTTTGCCAGCATCGGTGCGCTGATATATTGTGAAATCCATCCACCTAGGATCCCACCAATAAAAATACCGGGGGTGAGGGTTTTGACGATATCCCATCGAACCGCATCATGTCTGTGATGGGCTTTGACGGACGCTAGTGATGTAATCAATATGGTCGCCATGGAGGTTCCGATGGCCAAGTGAACCAGGTGTGGGCCTTCTATAAAGTAGAGGAACACACTGGTAAGCACGGGTACAATAATCAGTCCGCCACCAATGCCGAGCAGCCCGGCAAAGAAGCCGGCGATGATACCGGTGAGGATATAAATGCTGAATTCGATAAACATGGCGGAACTATAGCACAATTGTGGCAAAACTGCGGCTATAAAGGTATGATTAAACCATGGATAAACTCTGACAAAATCCTGCTTTGGCGCGGGTGGAAGAGGTGGATGAGATGACCGCTTTATCGTTCAATGAACAATGTTATGCATTATTGGAACAGGTGCCCGCTGGTAAAGTGACCACGTATAAAGCCTTGGCGGAAGCGTTGGGTACTCGGGCTTATCAAGCCGTTGGGCGTGCCATGAATCAAAACCCTAATCCAGTGGTGGTGCCATGTCATCGAGTGGTGAATCACAATGGTGAATTAGGGGGGTATGCGTTTGGCATGGCACGTAAAATAGAATTGCTCACGCAGGAAGGCATCGAGATTGAAGAGAATAAAGTAGTGGATCTTGAAAACAAAATGATCACATGGCAGCCACCAGCGCCGCCTTAACCGATAAAGAATCGCCAGGCCTGGTAAAAAATTGAATTATAGTATTGTTATTTAAACAAGTTTCTATTACAATGCGCGATTCTTTCGAAAGAAGTAATTTTCTAATAGGATTGATATCATGAAACGTACATTTCAACCAAGTGTTATCAAGCGCGCTCGTACCCATGGTTTCCGTGCTCGCATGGCAACTAAAAATGGTCGCAAAGTATTAGCGGCTCGTCGTGCAAAAGGACGTAAGCGTTTGGCAGTGTAATCATTTTGAATGATTAACAACACGCACCAAAATTCTGATGGGGAGTTATCGAGCTTGAGTCTAGACGAGCTTGAGTTACCCCATCAAGATTTCTCCCGAAATCATTTCCCTAAATCTCTACGCCTTCTCTCTCCACAAGATTTCCAATTTGTATTTGCGCAAGCTGAAAAGTTTTCTAATCGGCATTGGACTTTTATTGTCCGCCCGAATGACAAGCCATATCCCAGATTAGGTCTTGCGATTGCTAAGAAACAATTGGCAAAATCCGTTTGGCGTAATCGAGTAAAAAGATTGGCAAGAGAGACATTTCGTCAACATAAACAAGCATTAAGCGGGTATGATATTGTGGTTTTGGGGCGACGAGGCATGCAAGACGTTGATAATGAAACCTTGATTAAAAGTTTTGAACATTTAATCCGTAAAATACAAAAAAGTGGATTAAAAGATGGGAAGCCGATGACAAACACAAAAAAGTCACCGACTAAACGATCAAAATAAGGTTTAATAGAGAGTCTTTGGCTTAATTTTTGAGTCGAAATGATTCGAGATTTGGAATACAAAATTTATCTTCGGCTTTTTGACAAGTCGGACTATTGAGAAGTTAGGAACAGTATTGATGAATATGAGATCTTTCTGGTGGTTAGCACTGGCATTTACATTACTCTGGATTTGGATGCAATGGACACAGTTTCAGCATAAAGCGTCATTGCCCCCTCAAACAGCCGCTGTGACACAAAAAACTGATAAAGGAATGGACACCTCTGAGATTAACCCGGATGTGCCAACGGCCCATCAGGCTATGGAAGATGTTCCGACCGCCAAAGCACAAATTAAACAGGCACAGCGTATTTCAGTGAAAACCGATGTGCTGGATATCGTTATTGATACGCAAGGCGGTGATATCCGAGATGTGAAGCTATTGAAGTATGCAGCAACGAATGATCGTGCTCAACCGTTCCATTTGATGGGTGACACCGGACAAATGATGTATGTGGCGCAAAACGGGATCGCGTTGCAATCCAAGGCCGTTTTGCCAGCGCCTACCCATAAATCGTTATATCAAACTCCTCAAACCCATTATGAAATGACCGGCGATACGCTGACGGTTCCACTGACGTGGGAACAAGATGGTGTGAAAGTCACGAAGACCTATGTCTTTACCAAGGGCAAATACGTTATCGGTTTAAACTATCAAATTGATAACACCACACAGAAAGAATGGGCCGGTGGTCTTTATTCTCAGTTAGTCCGCAATACTTATGATCCGGATCATAATGCCATGATGTATACCTACACAGGACCGGTTCTGTATGATGGCCACGCTGAAAGCAAATACAACAAACATTCTTTTGATGACTTGAGCAAACAGCCGATTCAAGGTGTTCAAACCACGGGTGGCTGGGCCGCGATGATTCAGCACTATTTCATGTCAGCTGTGATTCCGGATCAAGAGAGTCAGAACCGTTATTATGCGAAGCCATTAAATGATGGTGAGTATGTTGCGGGTGTGGTTGAACCAATGGAGACGGTTGCTGCGGGTCAATCACAAACCTTGTCATCGGAATTATATATTGGCCCGATTATTCAGGATAACCTGGAAAAAATTGCGCCAGGTCTTGAGTTGACTGTTGACTATGGTGTTTTAACGATTATCGCCGAACCTATCTTCTGGGTGTTGGAAAAAATTCATGCATTGGTGGGCAACTGGGGTTGGTCAATCATTTTATTAACGGTATTGATCAAACTGTTGTTCTATAAACTGTCTGAAACGTCTTACCGTTCCATGGCGCGTTTGAAGAAGTTCCAGCCAAAGCTCAAACAGTTGAAAGAAAACTATGGCGACGACAAAGTCATCTTCCAGCAAAAAATGATGAAGCTGTATAAAGAAGAAAAGATTAATCCGTTGGGCGGGTGTTTACCGATTTTGGTTCAAATGCCGGTTTTCATCGCACTTTACTGGGTACTGCTTTATTCTGCTGAAATGCGCCAAGCACCTTGGATTTTATGGATCGATGATTTATCGGTTAAAGATCCCTATTTCATCTTGCCAATCCTGATGGGGATTTCAATGTGGGTACAGCAGAAGTTGAACCCTTCAGCGATGATGGATGAAATGCAACAAAAGGTCATGAAAGCACTGCCTTTTATTTTCACAATCTTCTTCATGTTCTTCCCGGCCGGTTTGGTACTTTACTGGGTAGTGAACAACATTCTATCGGTGTCACAGCAATGGTACATCACCAGAAAAATTGAAGCCGGCGAAGAGAAATAATTGAAAGAAAAGGAAAACACATGCAATTAACTTATCAAAAACTGGGTAAAGATCATCCAATGTTCGGTAAGGTCACGTTTTTAGTTGCAGACGGTACCACACCGATTTGCTATAAAACTGAAAACGGTTATATTCCGCTGGAAGAAGGTGCGGCTTCCGCGGCCACGGCGCCTACTAAGGAATCAATAGACACGCAGCCGCTTTATGTTTTGTCATTTAAAGTGAATGATGAGGCGGAAGAAATGACATTCAAATCAAAGAAGAAGTTGGATAAAACCGTCGAAAGACTGAATCAAAAACCTTTTGTAACGGATTTGAAAACAACGACTTATAACGTGGTTTCTTAGTTGCTCTGAACAAGGGGTTGATTTGACAAAACGCCCTTTTCAGGGCGTTTTGCGTTTTCATCAGGTATTTAAATTCACCGAAAGGATTCTGGAAATTGGATTTCTCAACAAACGACACCATTGCAGCAATTGCCACCGCACCTGGCCGCGGAGGTGTGGGGATCGTCCGTGTTTCAGGAAATAAAGCCGCCAAGATTGCGGAACAGGTTTTGGGGATATGCCCCAAACCGCGTTATGCACATTATGGTTCGTTTTTGGGCGCGGAAGGCCAGGTTTTGGATCAGGGGATTGCGCTGTTTTTCCCGAATCCGCATTCCTTTACGGGTGAAGATGTGTTGGAACTGCAAGGGCATGGTGGGCCGGTTATTTTGCAATGGCTGTTAGAGCGCGTGGTACAGTTAGGCGCACGTTTAGCTGAGCCCGGTGAGTTTTCAAAACAAGCGTTTTTGAATGATAAGCTCGATTTGGCACAAGCCGAAGCCATTGCGGATTTAATTGATGCCAGCTCTCAGCAAGCCGCCAGATCAGCCCTGAAGTCATTACAAGGGGATTTCTCAAACCAGGTGAATGAACTGGTCGAACAGCTCATACAATTACGAATTTATGTAGAAGCCGCAATCGATTTTCCGGAAGAAGAAATCGATTTTTTATCAGACGGTAAGGTCGCAGGCCAGCTTCAGCATATTTTAGAGCAGTTACATCGGGTCTTAGCTGCGGCACAGCAAGGCGTGTTGTTACGAGAGGGCATGTCTGTTGTCATCTTAGGGCGGCCGAATGCGGGGAAGTCGAGTTTGCTGAACGCGTTATCGGGTCGAGAATCGGCTATCGTCACCGATATTGCCGGCACTACGCGCGACATTGTTAAAGAAGAGATTCAAATTGATGGGATGCCGCTACATGTATTGGATACCGCAGGGTTGAGAGAGGCAACGGATGCGGTGGAACAAATCGGTATCCAACGCGCCTGGGCAGCCATTGAAGAAGCCGATCGTATTTTGGTGATGGTTCAGGCGAATGAAGCCATTCATCCAGAAGACCAAGCCATTTTAGAAAAAATGCCATCCCATATACCTGTGACACTGATTCATAATAAAATTGATTTAATGGAAAAATCACCAGGCCTGGTAGAAAATGAAGGAGAAACCGAAATTTGGTTATCCGCAAAACATCATTTAGGACTGGATTTACTGAAGCAGCATCTTAAAACGGAAATGGGGTATGCTCAGACCGAGGAAGGTGTTTTTATGGCACGAAAACGCCACTTGGAAGCGTTGGAAACGGCTTTACATTTCGTTGAAACCGGCCAACAACAGTTAGAGCATTTCGCGGCTGGGGAATTGTTGGCAGAAGATTTACGCCAAGCACAGCAAGCATTGTCTGAAATTACCGGACAATTTACGTCCGACGATTTGTTGGGGCGCATCTTTACCTCGTTTTGTATCGGTAAATAATGCAAGGTCCAGACGTTTTTAACTTGTAAACTAAAAAAGAAAATAAATGAAAACAGTGACAGTTAAGATTGAAACGTTATCTCATGATGGTCGTGGTGTTGGCCGTTTGAATGGTAAAGCGATTTTCGTTGAAGAAGCCGTGCCGGGTGATGTGGTGGAGGTTCGAATCACGGATCGACAGCCAAGCTATGAAGAAGCCGAAATCGTGCGTTTAATGGAACCCTCTGAAGAGCGGGTTGAGGCTTTTTGTCCTCACTATGACACCTGTGGTGGATGCCAATTACAGCATTTATCCATTGACGGTCAGCGAAAATGGAAAGCTTCTCACTTCTATACTGCTTTATCGAAAGCTTTAAATATGAAAGCCTGCCAGATTGACCCTCCTTTGACGGGGCAAGATTACGCTTATCGTCGTCGGGCGAGATTGGTGTTAGGGAAGAATAAAACCGATAAAGAGGCACGCTTTGGTTTTCGAGCAAAAGGCTCCAATGACATTGTGGATATTGAGCAGTGCCCTTTATTAACGCCAGCATTGAACGAAGCGTTAAAGCAAAAGCGTATGACCGTGTTACCAGATGCCAGTCGATCGCTTAAAGAAATCAGTGTGGTGGAAGCGGATAACGGCATCTTTTGGTCTGACCAATCCACTACGGGTTCGACATCGCCTTGTTACCATATAAACGGTTTGAAGCTTGATTTTCCAGCACAGGGGTTTGTTCAGGTAAATGCGGAAATCAATGAGCAGATGGTTAACAAGGCACTGGAGTGGTTGGATTTAAATAAGGACCAGCGTGTATTAGATTTATTTTGCGGAGTGGGGAACTTTACGTTACCAATTGCCCAGCAGGTAAAAGAGGTCATCGGTATTGAAGGCGAGGCGGATTTAGTGCAGATGGCGCAACGCAATGCAACCAATATGTATTGTGAGCAGGCTACTTTTTATCAAGCCGATCTGTTTAAAGATGTGAGCCCGCAAAACTGGTTTAGAAAACAGAAATATGATCGCGTTTTGCTTGACCCGGGCCGTCAAGGTGCTTACCAGCTTTGCAAAGGATTGGGGCACTTGAAAGCCGACAAAATTGTTTATGTTTCATGTAACGCATCAACGTTGATTCGAGACATCAAGGAACTGGAAAAACAAGGCTACCAGCTGAAAAAAGCGATTATGGTAGATATGTTTCCTCATACCTCGCACACCGAAGTAATGGTTCAGTTAACCAACACTGGTAAAAAACCCAAAAAACGAGGGCCGGGTATTTTTAAATTGTAAACCGGTGACAGCATTATCTGTGACACGGTACTTTTAGTCTTGAAAAGAGTTAGAAAAATGGCAGAGGTTAAAGTTCCTTTAGAACAAAAAATTGCGACAGAAAAAAGCGCTATCAAACTGGTGATGTTTGGTGATGTCATTATGGCTGTGCTTGGGTTGGTGTTCTTTTATTTAACCAACTCTCAAGCCATTCTGATGGATGGGGTTTACCCCTTCATTGATTTGGTGGCCGGGTTATTGACACTGCGTGTGGTTGGGTTGATGGCTAAACAGGCCAGCCAATCTCAACCGTTTGGCTATGCCATTTTCGAGCCGGTCTTGAACTTCATCAAAGGCATTTTAATTCTGCTGGTCATTTTGGTAGCTTTTTATGCTTCGGTAGAGGCCATTTTGCATGGCGGGCGCCACATTGATGCCAATATTGCGGTTTTCTATTCCATCATTGCGTCCATTCTCGGGTTTGGGTTGGCGGCGATCTTGTATCGTATGAATAAGACGGCAGAATCGTCTTTGATCGATGTCGACTTACAAGGCTGGTTGGTCGGGGGGATTCTCAGTATTGCGGTTGGCCTGTCTTTTGCGGTCGCAATTTGGATGGAATCGATCGGCCACAGTGAATGGGTGCCTTATACCGATCCAGTCGTGATTCTGGTCTTGATTATGATGATGTTGCCGATGCCTTTGAAAATCTTGAAAGACAACGGGCTTCAAATTATCGGCCGCACTGATAACAGTGATCATATGTCGTTATTGCAAAAAGAAGTGGAAACGGTCTTTGCGACTGTACCGTATCTGGATATGAAAATCCGTTACTTACAAGCAGGCAGAATGATTTACGTGCAGGTCTATATTCAAATGGAATCCGATTTTCCGTTTGACCTCAATCAACAAGATGCTTTACGAGACCGTTTGTTTCAACATTTGAAACGCACCTATGATTATTTATCTTTGGATGTCATCTATACCGCACAACCGATCTGGGTGGCACGAAGTGTAGGTGAGGATACGGTGCAATCATCCTCTTAAACGCGAACGTTATCATTAAAAATGACCAGGCCTGGTCATTTTTTGTTTGAATCACCACACTTTCTGTTCAATTGAATTGTATAAGGGTTATGTCTTACTTTACGCCAACCGAATTAGCACAAGCTGAAATTGAAATCAAAAAAAGCCGTTTCCTCGCGTTCGCGAAAGGCATTCAAAGCCGTGCGGAAGGCATGGAATGGTTAGAAGACATGAAAGCTGCATACCCGGATGCCCGTCATCATTGCTGGGCCTATATTTTGGGAGACCCTGCCTGTGCGACCAATGCGGGCATGGGCGATGATGGAGAACCGTCTGGCACGGCTGGCAAACCGATCTTAAATGTTCTTCAACACAAAGGTGTGGGCGATGTGATGGTGATTGTGGTGCGCTATTTTGGCGGCATCAAATTAGGCGCGGGAGGGCTAACGCGTGCCTATAGTCAGTCCGCGCAAGCCGTAATGGAAATGTTGCCAACCCATAAACAAATCCCGCTTACTTCAGTCAAAATTGACTGTGATTTTTCACAAGAACAGCCGATCCGTCATTTATTATCGACACTAGACGGCCAAGTTGAATCGATTGACTATGGTCAACAGGTGGTGATTGAAGCTTGCCTACCTGTTTCTCATCTAGCATCTTTCAAGGACTCTTTAAATGCCATGGGTTGTCCGTTTAAATGTCTTTGACGCATGGTCGTAATTACGCCATCCAGTAAATGGTTAAAATGATGCCGATAAAATAAAATAAAAGGGACAGTTGTAACATGCGCTTATTGGCAGCACGGCTGTTGAGGTGTTCGAAACGTGGCAATCGTCGCAATAAGATAAAACCACCCCACAAGACACCTAGAGCGAGTGCGGTTAATAGCATGCCCGTGATCAAAGTAATTAACATTGAAGCTCCATTCAATTCAGTAGACGGTTCAACGTATAATACCCAAAGTTCCCATGATTTGTGTAGAGACATTTATGACAAACCCCAATTCCACAGCCGATAAGAGCCTTTTAGGGCAAACAACTCCCTATTGTCAGGCATATGATCCAACGATTTTATTTCCGATTCCTCGCCAGGAAAAACGAGATGAATTGGGGTTTGATTTAAATTCTTTGCCTTTCTCGGGCGAGGACATCTGGACAGGGTATGAAATCTCCTGGCTTAACCTTAAAGGGAAACCCCAAGTCGGATGGGCTGAGTTTGTGTTTTCAGCCGATGCGCCTAATTTGATTGAGTCGAAATCTTTCAAATTGTATTTGAATTCCTTTAATGGAACTCGATTTGAATCAGAAGACGAGGTGATTGCTTGTTGGCAGAAAGATTTATCCCAAGCGTGTGGTAAGGCTGTTGGTGTCAGGTTTTATCGTTTGAATGAATCGGTTGTTTTGCAGGGAAATCTACCTGGTCATTGTTTGGATGCTTTGGATATCGAAGTTGAAAATTATCAGGTTACCCCCGACTTGTTGCATACTGATTCTGATGAGATGGTTTCTGAAACTTTGAATAGCCATTTGTTGAAATCCAATTGTCTGGTGACCGGACAACCTGACTGGGGATCGATTGTGGTTCGGTATGAGGGTGCGCACATCAATCACGAAGGGTTGTTGAAATACCTGATTTCATTTAGAGAACATAATGAATTTCATGAACAATGCGTTGAGCGTGTCTTTACGGATATTATGCGCTTCTGTCAGCCTCAAAAACTGACTGTCTATGCACGGTATTTACGCCGAGGGGGATTGGACATCAATCCTTATCGATCCAATTATGAGCAGACGTTTGATTGTGCAAGACTGGTACGACAATGATACGTTCTTG
This sequence comes from Hydrogenovibrio crunogenus, assembly GCF_004786015.1. Taxonomy (NCBI): domain Bacteria; kingdom Pseudomonadati; phylum Pseudomonadota; class Gammaproteobacteria; order Thiotrichales; family Piscirickettsiaceae; genus Hydrogenovibrio; species Hydrogenovibrio crunogenus. The sequence continues at coordinate 2,443,260 of NZ_CP032096.1, read as the reverse complement.
TAACGGTTGTTGCAGATGATAATAGTTATTGATATTATTCTTGTCTAAGTGCTTGGGATTGTGTATGGTGGCGGTAAAAAACTTAGTGTAGAATGACGAACATGAAACATCACCCCGACCCGGAAACTCAAACGATCCAAGAAAAGCAGCCTCTTGTGGTCTCACAATTCATGCACATCGGGTTAGAAACCTGTACGCCAGACACCTGTATTAAAGAGGTCATCGGGCAATTAAGCGAAAAAAACATCGGGTCGATTTTAATTGAAGAATCGAGCGAAATTATTGGCATCTGGACACGAACGGATCTGTTAAAACTCGATTTCTCTTCAGCAGACATTTTAAATTCACCGATTCGGTCGGTTATGAACTCGCCGGTTTGTCGAATTCATAAAGACGAACTGATTTCTTCGGCAACCTATTTATTCCATAAAAAACAGTTTCACCATTTATTGGTGGTCGATTGTGATGAAAATCCTATCGGGGTTTTGGCAGAGTCGGATTTGGTTCAGGCACAAAGCTGCGAAACCTTTTTAGATGGTATTTCTATTCAAGAGTTGCTGGCGGGGCACTTATACTTCATTCAGGCAGAGAGTGGCATGGATGAAGTATTGACGGTGATGTCGGAACACAAGGTGGATGCGCTGGTCGTCAAAGACGGGGATCAGTTGGGCATTGTCTCAATGCGTGACCTTCTGAAATGTTTCGCACAACAAATCGATTACAGCACGCTTAAGGTCAAAGACATCGCTTCCTGGCCATTGATTTCAGTCTCACAATCTCAAAGCCTCTCCTATGTCAGGCAATTCATGATTCAGCATAAATTCCATCACATTGGGGTGGAAGATGAAAATGGCAATTTACTTGATTTAATCAGTTTTTCCGAGCTATTGCACCGCATTGAAGAAAACTTTTATTACCAAGCCAGTCTTAGCATCAAAGAAAAAGAACAGCGCATATTAGAAGCCGAGACGCTTTATCGTGATTTATTGAGCATGTCGCTCAATGGGGTCATTATTTATCAAGACGACAAGATTGCTTTTGCAAACCATGCCGCTCATCAACTATTGGGCTATGAGGATAATGCGTTATTGGAAAGCTGTCTTTTAAACCTCATTCCTGATGTCGAGCATGACCGCTTCTTGCAGCGTCTGCAAAAAATTGACCAACATCATCCTGACTTTATTGAACAGACCATCTTATGTAAAGACGGCTCTGAGGTGATGGTGGAAATGACCCATAAACCCATTACCTACCATGCTGAACCCGCGCATTTGATTGTGGTGAATGATTTGAGTTTTCGTCAGGAAAGTGAACGTTTTCAAATGTTGACACGCTCCGTTTTCGATAATGCCGGGGAAGGGATTTTGGTCACCGACATTCACAATCGTTTTGTGGTGGTGAATAAGAAATTTGAAGAAATTACCGGTTACAGCCAAGAAGAAGTGCTTGGAAAAAACCCGTCGATTCTGAGTTCGGGTCAGCAATCAACCTTGTTTTATCAGGCAATGTGGCAAGAGTTAATCGAAAAAGATACCTGGCAGGGAGAAATTTGGAACCGGAAAAAAGATGGCACAATGTATCCGGAATGGCTCACAGTCAATGCGGTTAAAAACAAACAAGGCCAATTGCTACACTATGTTGGGTTGATGAAAGACCTGAGCCAACAAAAGGCCACCGAGCAGGAAATCACGCGGCTCTCTTTTTATGATATTTTGACTGGGTTGCCTAATATCTCTTTATTTAAGAATCGTTTGCAGCAATCGATTCAAATGTCGGTCCATGAATCTAATCAAGTGGCGTTGCTCATCGTTGATATTGCGCGTTTTAAAATGATTAACGATGCCATAGGGTATGAACATGGAGATCAATTGCTAAAAGGCGTTGCTCAACGTTTAACCCAATTATTGGATGCGGAAGATTCAGTGGCTCGTTTAGGAGCAGATAACTTTTTGATTTTGATGGAATCCTTCCAAAATAAGCAGGATGTGTCGTATTTTGCTGAAGAGATTATGGAAGCCTTTTCATCACCTTTCGAAGTGGAAGGTCATGAACACATTCTGGATATCAAGATCGGTGTCGCGCTTTCTTCGATTGATGGGGACACGGCGTTAGATTTAATGAAGTCAGCGGATGAAGCCCTGTTTGAAGCAAAAAAGTTGCCTCACAGTGGGTATGTTTATCATTCCTCAGAATTAGCCGCGACCACATCGGAATACTTCTTCTATGAAAAAGCCTTACGTCAGGCGATTGAGAATCAGGAATTGGTTGCCTATTACCAACCACAGATTGTTTTAGAGACCAACCAGGTGGTGGGGGCAGAAGCATTGGTCCGTTGGATTCATCCTGAAATGGGGGTCATCTCGCCAGTTAAGTTTATCGGGATTGCCGAGTCAACCGGGTTGATTATCCCGCTGGGTCGGGAAATTTTGTTGCAGGCTTGCCAACAATGGTTAACCTGGCAACGTCAAGGTCTGACGCTGGAACGTATTTCGGTCAATGTGTCGACAGTACAATTGATGCACAGCGGTTTTGTTCAATCTGTTGCGCAAGTACTGGAAGAAACAGGGCTCGATCCGAAATATCTTGAACTGGAAGTGACCGAAAGCTTTTTATTGCAGAATGAGCAAGAGGGGATTGCTGTGTTACATGCCCTAAAAGCCCTAGGACTGTCTTTATCGATGGATGATTTTGGAACAGGCTTCTCTTCCCTGTCTTATTTAAAGAAGCTACCGCTCGATCAGCTTAAAATCGATCAGTCTTTCATCCGATCCTTACCCCATGATAAAGAAGACTTGGCGATTGTCGATGCGATAATCGCTGTTGGTCTGGCCGTCGGTGTTGAAGTTATTGCTGAGGGGGTTGAGACTGAAGCGCAGATGGAATATCTGCACAAAAAAGGCTGTCAGTTAGGTCAAGGCTATGGGTTTAGTCCACCGGTTAAACAGGAAGAATTTTTACAATGGTGCCAAACCTTCCACAAATAAAGCCGGACTTGAACAGTCTAGTAAGAGGCTTCTCATGTCTAGCTTTTTATCACGATTAAAGCCTCTTTTCCATCAAGTGAACTTGCCATGGGTGGGGTCTCTTTATCAATGGATGCTCGCCAGTTTTATGCTTGTCAGCGTGCCATTGATTTTTGCCATTGTGTACGCCTTGATGGCGATGGACAACTACTCCAAACAAGCTCATAAAAGTGTCTTCCAAACCATAGTGGTGACCGAAAACAGTCGATTAGTCTTGGAACGACTGGTTTCGATGGAACGCAGTATCCGTCAATACCAGGTTTTAAAAGAGGCTTCGTTATTAAAGGCGTTTTCAACCCATCATCAAAAGCTGGTGGATCTGATCAATGAATCACAGTCAGAACATTTACCCGCTCATCTGAACAACCAATTGCAGCAATTAAAGCAACACGAAACAGCGTTATTTCAATTGATTAGCGCAAAAGAAAACGGTAAAGCCCTGTCTGAAAAGGTGCTCAGTCAGTTTGCGGACTTGGCTCAACAAGCTCGGAAGATTATAGAACTGGGATCAAAGCAACAATCTTTGGAAGTCATCGCCTTATCGGAATATGAAAGTCAGGTACGACAGCGATTGTTTTTTATCGTCTTGGCCAGCGCATTACTTGCTCTCGGGCTTAGTATCTTTTTTGTACACTACATTACCCGCCCTATTAAGAAAACGCGGATGCAGATTCAGCGGCTTGTCAAAGAGGATTTCGAAACCCCTATTGTGATCAAAGGCCCTAAGGATTTGCAGGAACTTGGAGAGAATTTAGAAGGACTCAGGCAAGAGCTTAAACATCTTGAAAATGAAAAACAGCAGTTCATCCGTAATATCTCCCATGAATTGAAAACGCCCTTGGCCACTTTGAAGGAAGGCACCGACCTGTTGTCGGAGGAATTGATTGGTTCGCTGAATGCGGAACAGAAAGAAATTGTGGAATTGATGCAGGTCGGTAACTTCAACATCATGAATTTGGTGGCCAACTTGTTGGAATATCAAAAGGCAGTGTCAATGCAATCGACTTTGGACAGCCGATTTTTCTCCTTATCGGATTTAGTGGCGTCGTTACAGCAGGAGTATCAACTGCTGTTACAAAGTAAACAATTAGATTTAAACGTGTCGTTGCCTGAGACTACGCTGTATGCCGATTATGAGAAATTAAAAGTGGTGTTAAGCAACTTTATCTCGAATGCCATTAAGTTTTCTCCACAAGGCGGTCGTGTTTCCATTTCAGCTGAAGTCAGCGATAATACGCTTCAATTAAGCGTTGAAGATCAAGGGCCGGGTATTTCTGAGGAAATCCATCAACTCATCTTTAAAGATTTTTTTCAAGGCCAACTACAGCCGGCTTCAACAATGAAAGGGACTGGGTTGGGGTTGGCAATTGTGGGATATTATGTCGAACAGCATCATGGAGAAGTGTTACTCTTACCTCCGAATGAGACATTTCCCGGCGCGCGATTTGTATTGGTTTTACCTTTGGAGCAGAGAGAATGAAATGGTTTTGGGGCTTGAGCATGGCGTTTTTTTTGTCCGGCTGTGCAAGCTTAAATAATCAATCGGTGCAAGAATCATCGGCGGTTTCGTTGCCATTAGCCGCGCCAGAAGACGCAAAAAAACTGACACAGCCTTTGTTTTGTGGTCAGCAGGATCGAGCTGTGGCGCATTTGCTGACACAAGGCAGTTATTATGCGAGCCTGACAGGCAAGCATCGTCAAACCGTGTGTCATAAGTTACGGAAACTGTACCAGCAAGACCAAGGTTCTTGGCAAGCCGGTTGGTTACTGGCTTACAGCTTTACCGATAAAAAAAGCTGTATCTCGCATGAGCAACGTCGTGCCATTCTTCAATCGTTGCAAGCACAATCTGTTCTGAACCACCAGTTGAACTGGCTGAATGCTTCCTATATTCAAACACTGGATACCATTGATACGCTCAAAGCGCGTAATGCATCGTTATCAGAAAAGATAGCTGAAAAAGAGGCTTTGCAGCATGATTTGCAACAGGAGAATGCGTTGTTAAAATCTCAAATACAAGCACTGAAAGCCATTGAAAAAACGCTCAATAAAAGGATCGGTGATGACCGTCAGCCAAGATAATTCGGCAACTACATTCGAAGGCCAGAAGATATTACTGGTCGACGATGACACCAGTTTGTTGAAACTGCTGTCGATCCGTTTACGCTCATTCGGGCTGACGGTTGAAACGGTGGAAAGTGCGGCTGAAGCACTGGCCAAACTCCCCACATTTCAACCTCATTTGGTGTTGACCGATTTGCGTATGTCGGAAATGGATGGCTTGGCATTGTATGAACAAATTCATCAACAATCTCTAACCTTGCCTGTCATCATCATGACCGCGCACGGCACAATCAAAGAAGCGGTTGAAGCCACCAGTTTAGGGGTTTTCGGGTTTATCACCAAACCAATTAATCATGCTGAGCTTACCCAAAAAATTCAACAGGCACTGACTGTCCATAAGCCAGTGATGGCGACCGAAAAGCAAGCCAAATGGCGGCATAATATTATTGGTCAAAGTCAAGTCATGGAAGCGCTGTTGCAAGACTTGTATCATGTTGCACAAAGCGATATCAGTGTCTACATCCAAGGTGAAAGTGGCACGGGAAAAGAGCTGATTGCCCAAGCCATCCATGCGGCCAGCCCGCGACACAAAAAACCGTTCATCGCCGTTAACTGCAGTGCGATTCCCGAGGACTTATTAGAGTCGGAATTATTTGGTCACAAGCGTGGTGCCTTCTCTGGTGCGGTTGAAAATCGTAAAGGCTTGTTTGAACTGGCCGATGGCGGTGTTTTGTTTTTGGATGAAATTGGAGATATGTCTCCGGCCTTTCAGGTGAAGTTACTTCGAGCGTTGCAAGAAAATGAAATTCGTCCTGTCGGTGCCGATAAAACTGTTTCAATTGATGTCCGTGTGGTGTCGGCCAGTCATAAAGACCTGAAGCAACTGGTGGAAGAAAAAGCCTTCCGTCTGGATTTATATTATCGGCTGAACATTGTGACTTTAAAGTTACCGACTTTAAGACAGCGGCCTGAAGATATTCCTTTATTGGCCAGCCACTTTATCTCGCAACAACGTGGTAAAGCTAAAAAACTATCAAATGATGCCATGGAATTATTGTTAGGTTATGACTGGCCGGGAAATATTCGTGAGTTAAAAAATGTTATTGAGCAGGTCTGTACCTTTGCAACGGCATCGCTGATTCCCGCAAGCTTAATTGAAAAAGCCTTGCAGCAAGAAAACCTCACCATGGTGTCGTTGCAAGAAGCCAAATCGAATTTTGAGCGTGATTACCTCATTCGAGTGTTGAAGCTGGTCGGAGGAAATGTCTCTCATGCGGCACGCATTGCGCAACGTAATCGTACCGAGTTTTATCGTCTGCTGGATCGTCACCAATTGAAACCCTCCGAGTTCAAACAAAAATCAGAATAATCTTCTTGTCGCTCTCAGGCGACAGGTTGGGTTTTAGCCTAACTTCTTGATCCATCGCTCGTTCTCGATTGTATTATTTTATTATTCAATATAAGTGTCGTGATATAGCGACAATCCAGTCGCATTCTGTTTTTATTTTGTTAAAAACATATATTTATTTTTCCTTTAAAAATCAATTGCTTTCAACACATCCTGATTTATTTATTAGTTTTGGTTTTATTTACGGCGCTATTTTCGAAATGAAACAGGTTTTTTATAAAAAAGTGTCGTGATTTGGAAACACAAAAAGGCGATTTTTTAGGAAATTAAACTCAGTTCGGCTTGAAATGAATTTTTAAGACTCAAAAATAGAATTATTTTCTTGTTAAACAACAGGTTACATAGATGATGTAAAGTTGGCACTGCCGTTGCTGTAAGAGCAGGGTAAAGTGAATTACCCACTTGTTTTGTCGGTCTGTGCTGTTGTTCAGTCAGGCTAAAATTAACCATAACATTCAATCGTTAACAGGAAAAAAATGATGAAGAAAATTCGTTTAATTTCAATGTTTATTATTTCATTAGGTGCTGCTGGAGCAGCAATGGGAGAATCTTCTCTTGATATGCTCTGGAAATCATTAAATGAGAATAAAGATGATGTTATCAGCGCCACTGAAGCGATCCATTCTATTAAGGTTCAAGAGCAGTGGAGTTTGTTAGACATTAATCAAGATGGGGTTTTAAGCTATAAAGAATTCGCTTTACTCGATTTAACGAAATAATCTCAGATATTGTTAATATTTTCGTTTTATATTTTTGTCTCTCCAAGATGTATTAAAAGTTGTTTTTACTAAGTTTCCTTAGTTAGTTCCTCAGGGTTGGGAGTCTTTCGACTCCCTTTTTTATGCCTTTCTGTTTCCTCTTCCCTCTTAAAAATGCCCAGGCCTGGCGGATTCTGATGCCCCCGGATTCTTATTAAGTCATTCTCTGTTTGACTCGTTCTATAAAGTTATTGAGGTATGCCTTGTTTTCTGAATTCCTATGAATCGCGGCGTAGAGGTTTGCCCATAACCCTTGTGCGCCAATTCGTATTCTTGGTAAATGTTGAAAATCTGGAAGGGTTTCCAGTAACCATTTGGGTAAAACGCAAACCCCTTTATGACCTTCCACCAGTTGTAACATCATCAGCGTCATTTCCGAGTGTCGTTCAGCGGCGGGTTGAATGCCTGCGGGGTTTAGAAAACGCTTAAAAATATCCAATTTTTCTCTTGGCACCGGGTAATGAATCAACGTTTGCTGACGAAAATCCTCCGGGCTGACCCATGACAATTCCGACAACGCATGTCCCACCGGAACCACCAATACCAACTCATAACTGAACAAGTCTTTAAACACAAGCTCAGGCATTGGAACGGGGTCCGACGTGACCACCAAATCCAGTTTCTGATGTTTCAGGTTCTGTAAGGCCGAATGATTGGCTGAGTTCGCCAGACTGTTGATGATGTCTAAATCCACGCCTTGCCATTCTTGTTGATAGGCACGCATCACCGGCAGTAACCACTCAAAACAGGTGTGACATTCCACCCCAATGAATAATCGCCCTTGTTCGCCTTTTTCCAGACTTCTTAAGGTGGTTTCCGCCTGATCCAGTTTCGGTAAGACATCTTGTGCGGTTTTTAATAAGATTTTGCCCGCAGACGTCCAAATCAATGGTGAGCTTTTTCGTTCGAACAGTTTTAAGTTTAAGCTCTGTTCCAGTTGTTTGATTTGATGAGAAAGGGCCGATTGGGTCATAAAAAGAGACGTGGCGGCTTTATTGACACTGCCTTCCTGTTGCAAAGCCTGTAGGGTTTTTAAATGTTTAAGTTCTATCATTATGAAATATGTTCATGTTAGGTTGAATATTATTCGTTTGTTTTCATATTGTCATCATTCTATCATCTTTTCTGTTTAAAGCATTGGATAAAAGAAAAGGACACAGCATGACAACGCATATCTTAGGTTACCCCCGTATCGGCGCCAAACGTGAACTCAAATTTGCTCTAGAAGCTTACTGGAAAGGTGAATCCAGCGAACAACGCTTATATGAGGTGGCCCAACACCTTCGCCAAACGCATTGGCAAACTCAGCTAGATGCGGGAATGGATTTATTACCGGTCAATGACTTTGCCTATTACGATCAGGTGCTGAATATGAGTACGCTGTTAGGAGTCATTCCAAAACGGTTTCGTCAAACGCCATATACGTTGGACGTGGCGTTTCGAATGGCACGTGGTCGTGCACCTTCGGATGATATGGTTAATTGCTGCGCAGGTCATGCCGACCCTTCGAGCGAACAGGCATCGAAAGCGGATTACGCTGGTGCAATGAAAAAATGGTTCGACACCAATTACCATTACATCGTGCCGGAGCTGGATGAAGATACAGAGTTCAAAATCACCGATACACGGCTGTTTGAAGAGGTGACCGAAGCCATTCAACTTACAGGCAAAGCAAAAAACATCAAACCGGTTTTGGTTGGTCCGGTAACGTATTTGTATTTGGCCGAAAACAAAGGCACTGCCATTCCTAAATTAAACCGTTTGCCAGCGTTGCTGGAGGTTTATTCCCAAATTTTGCAAAGACTGGCGGAACAAGGCATTGAATGGGTTCAAATTGACGAACCGATTCTAGTGTTGGATCTAAGCGATGATTGGCAAACAGCCTTTAAAGATGCCTATGAAAGCTTGACAGAAACACCGGTGAACATTTTGCTGGCGACCTACTTTGAAACCTTAGGCAACAACCTTGATCTGACTTGCCACCTTCCAGTGGCCGGGTTGCATTACGATGGGCTACGAGGAGCCCATCAATTAAAGGATGTGATTGCAAATTACCCTGCAGATAAGGTTCTATCACTTGGGGTGGTGGATGGCCGTAATATATGGAAAACCGATTTAACCGATGCGGCCCGACAATTAGAACCCGCCAAAACCAAATTCGGCGATCGGTTGTGGCTGGCACCCAGTTGTTCGTTACTGCATGTGCCGGTCAATCTGGAAGCGGAGGTCAATCTCAATCCCGAGTTGAAGAACTATTTGGCATTTGCCAAGCAAAAATTGGCAGAAATCAAATTGCTGGCCGATGCGGTGGACGGAAAAGCCAATGAAGAGGCGTTACAGATCAATCGCCAAGCGATTGAAGAAAAAGCGGCCTCCACGTTAATTCATGATGCTAAGGTACAAGCGCGAATCGCAACACTGGACAGTATCGCGTTGGATCGAGCGACAGCCTATGCCGAGCGTACGAAAGGACAAAAAGCCAAGTTCCAGTTGCCGCTTTTCCCGACCACCACCATTGGCTCTTTCCCGCAAACCCAGGCCATTCGTCAGGCAAGACGCCAATTCAAGCAGGGTGAGCTGTCTGAAACGCATTATATTGCCGCGATGCAAGCCGAAATTCATGAAGTGATTGAGCGACAGGAACGGATCGGGTTGGATGTGTTTGTGCACGGCGAGCCGGAACGCAATGACATGGTCGAATATTTCGGTGAACAGTTGGATGGCTATGCCTTCACTCAGTTCGGCTGGGTGCAGTCTTATGGATCGCGTTGTGTGAAACCGCCGATTATTTACGGCGATGTGTCTCGCCCGAAAGCGATGACCGTAAGTTGGTCGCAATATGCACAAAGCCAAACCGACAAAATCATGAAAGGGATGTTGACCGGTGCGGTCACTATGTTGCAATGGTCGTTTGTGCGTAATGATCAACCACGTGAAACCACCTGTAACCAAATCGCCTTGGCGCTGCGAGACGAAGTGCTGGATTTGGAAGCCGCTGGCATTGAGATGATTCAAATTGATGAGGCCGCTTTGCGAGAAGGCCTGCCATTAAAACAATCGGATTGGGCCGACTATCTACGTTGGGCGGTGAACAGCTTTAGGCTGACCACGTCAGGTGTGAAAGACACCACCCAAATCCACACCCACATGTGTTATTCCGAGTTTAATGACATTATCGACGCGGTGGCGAAGATGGATGCCGATGTCATTACCATCGAAACATCCAAATCGCAGATGAAGCTGTTGGATGCGTTTGTGGATTTTGATTATCCGAATGAAATCGGGCCGGGCGTGTATGACATTCACTCACCGAATATTCCCACGGTGGAGCAGATGGTGAACTTGATTCAAAAAGCGGCTGAAAACATTCCGGTGGAGCGTTTGTGGGTGAACCCGGATTGCGGGTTAAAAACCCGGGGCTGGTCAGAAACCGAACCGGCGCTAACCCATATGGTGGACGCCGCTAAGGTGCTCAGAAAGCAATTTGAAAAACAAATTAAACGTGCATGATAGCTTTAATAGCTTTTTAACACGCTTAATAAAAAACCACCAGGCCTGGTCTTTTTTAGAGTAGAATTAAAACATTCATTTGAAAAGAATCTTTAAGCTCTATTCAGGCAAGGAGGTCTGTGTGTTCTTTTTTGATCGTGCTTTTCGTTCGTTCTTCCTTGGCGGAAGCCTTTTTGCAGTCGTGGCCATGCTGGTTTGGTGGTTAAATTATCCACAGTCTTCGTCTTCTTTTTCCGGGGTGTCGCCGATGTTGTGGCACGCGCATGAAATGGTGTTTGGGTATGCCTTGGCGACGGTGACCGGGTTTTTATTGACCGCCGTGATGAATTGGACGCGATCGGACTCGGCATCCGGTGTGTCGTTGATGGGGGTGTTTTTACTGTGGTTGAGTGCGCGCATCGGGTTTCTTTGGGGAGCGCCGTTGGAGGCAATCATGGCATTGGATATGCTGTTTAACCTGGGCTTGTTTGTGCATTTTGCGTGGCCGGTTTATCGTCGAAAATTATGGGCACAAGCGGGCTTGGCGGCCAAATTCTTGTTGTTGATCTTCGCGAATGGTGTCTTTTACGCTGGGGCATTAGGTTGGCTCGACCATGCGGCTTTATGTGGCGTGGTGCTGGGTCTGTTTTTGGTGTTGGCTATTAATCTCACTATGATGCGTCGTTTAATTCCTTTTTTTACAGAAAAAGCTTTGGGGCTGGCAGAGCGCCCAAACAGCAATCTTTTGGATCAATTGGCATTGGTCGGGTTCTTGGCGTTGATGGTTGCGGCGACATTTTTCCCGACACATTGGTTTACGACGGTGATTGCATGGCCACTGGCTGCGGTGCATCTGCTTCGATTTAAAGCTTGGTATCATCCTAAAGTATGGTCGGTTGTTTTGCTGTGGCCGTTGCATTTTTCCTATGGGTTTATGATTTTCGGCATGGTGCTTTACGGGTTTGCAGGATTGGACTGGCTGGCGCCTTCTCTTGCCTTGCATGCACTGGCTGCGGGTGGAATTGGGCTGTTATGTTCTTCGATGATGGCTCGCATTTCATTAGGCCATACCAACCGTAATGTGTTTGATCCGCCGAAAGCCGTGTTTTGGGTCTTTGGTATTTTAGCGGTGGCCGCTATTGTGCGAGTTGTGTTACCTATAGTGGATATGAGTCATTATGTTTTATGGATGCATTTCAGTCAGCTGGGTTGGGTGGTCGCGTTTGGGTTATTGACGGTTTTATATGTACCGATTCTGGCGCGTCCAAGCCCAGAAAAAGATACGGGCATTCGATTGTAAAACAGTCAGGCCTGGTCGTTTTTACGGTGAAATAGCTTCGTTTAAAAGTTTGTCTAGCTTGGTTTCTAATGTGTCGTAATACTTTAACAGTTGTTGCATGGCTTTGATGTCAAAGCTTTCCGAGGCTTCAAGCAGTTGGGTGGCGTAAGCTTTTAAGGTTTTGGAGTCGTATTGGTCGGCAATCGCATCGCAAGTTTGAGCAAACTGTTGAATCTCTTCAATGTTATTGGTTTTTAAAATGGTTTTTTGGGTGGGCGACAGTTTGTCCTGAATGACTTGTAAAAATTGCGGCGCGTTTGCTCTGGCTTTGTCAGACAAAACTTCACTGGGTTCAGAGAACTCCGGTGTCGGGGTTAAGGTTTCGTATGGCAGATATTTTTTCAAAATATTGAATAAATCTGCTTTAAAAACCGGCTTACGTAAGTAATCATCAAAGTGTTGCCGTTTAGTTTTATCAGGCGTTTCTGTCATCACGGAGGCCGTTAATGCCACAATGGGCGTATTGGGCGATTGTTTTTTGATGATTTCTGCTGCTTGGTAGCCGTTCATTACTGGCATTCTCAAATCCATCAAAATTAATGAGATGGATTTTTCTGCATTGAAACAATTTAGGGCTTCTTCACCATTTTCAGCTTCATAGACCGTTACATCCTTATCAGCAAAGTTTTGTTTGATTAAGGCACGGTTGTCCTCGACATCATCCACCACAAGAATGGTGGACGGATGGAATTCAATCAACTGGGGTGGTTGAGTTTTCGTCTGGGACGGTTCACTTTGGTTGGTGGCTGAGATATCTACATGATGGATTAAAAGGTTGAAGGTTGTCCCTTCTCCAAGAGTACTTTCCACCCAGATTTCCCCGCCCATCATGTCCACTAGACGTTGGGTGATCGCCAACCCAAGACCGGTGCCACCAAACTTTTGTACGTCTTGATTTTCACGCTGTTCAAATACATTAAAAATGCGGGTTTGTTGGTCTTGTGGAATGCCGATACCGGTGTCGGAAACTTGAATCAAAATATCCGTCTTGCTGTGATGTTCGTCCACATTACAGGCCGAAACCTTGAGTTTGACATACCCTTGTTCGGTAAATTTAACGGCATTTCCCAGTAGATTGAACAGTATTTGACGCAGACGAACGCCATCTAATAACAGGGCTTCAGGAAGGGCCTCATCGATATCAATTAAAAAATCGAGACCTTTCCTTTGGATGTTAATCATGAAAATCTGTCCAATTTCTTCAAATAAGCTGTGTGGGTTGACGGCTTTTTTATCTAGATCCATTTTGCCAGCCTCAATTTTAGACAAGTCGAGGATGTCGTTGATTAAGGTTAACAGGGTTTTTCCAGCGGCTTGTATGGTACGTATATAGCGTTTTAATCGAGGCTCGGTCACCTGTTCATTCAGTAATTCGGTAAAGCCGATAATGGCGTTCATCGGGGTGCGGATTTCATGGCTCATATTCGCTAAAAACTGTGACTTGGTTTGGCTAGCCGATTCGGCTTGTTCTTTAGCTTCCTGGAGTTGGTTTTCAAATGCAATCCGTTCGGTTAGGTCAATGGCAAGACTGAGGTAAGCCGGTTGTTGGTTGAAGTGTATCGGTAGGACCGACAACATCATTTTACGTGGAACACCGTTGGCATCTTTCATTGAAATGATTTTCTGGTGAATTTGTTTGCCAGCTTTCAGCGCTTTGAGTATTTGTTGGCGTTCTTCTGGGTCAGAATAAAAATGGCTAGAGTTTAATGCAGATAAATCCTCAAAATTGAGTTGGTAATTCTGCAATGTTTGTCTGTTGGCCGATAAGAATTTTCCTTGGTGGTTGGTCACCATAATCATTAGTGGGATGCTATCAATCAGATCTTGTAATTGGGTTTCATTTTCTTTGAGGCGTTTTTCTGCTTGCAAGCGTTGTTTGACTTCTTTTGTGAGACGCCGATTCCAAAAGAAGATGAGCCCGATGACAACCAGCAAGAAACTGAAAACCTGGAAGAATAAAGCGTAATCAAATTTACTGGCAAATTCGATTTTAGTCCATTGATTTAAAATACCAGAGCCGTGCTCTTCTGTAATCGCTGGCATGGATTTTTGCAAGATGGAGAAGAGTTCCGGATGGCGTTTATTGACGAATAAGGTGAATTGCTTTTCGATGTCGGTTTTCCCGACGATTTTCAAAGCTGTGTAGTGGTTCTTTTTGATTAAATAACTGGCCTTTGCGAGCGAGACCACGGCGGCTTCGGCTTTATTGAACGCCACGGCTTCTAGAGCACTTTTGGCATCCGGCCAGACTTTAAAGTGTTGTTTGGGGTATTGTTTAAAAAACTGTTTTGAGGTGGCATCGTTATTCGCTAAAGCGATGGTCTCTACCTGCAATTGATGTAATGTATTGACAAAGGTATCATGATTTTTCATCACAATCACCATGGGGGTTGTTAGGTAGGGGGGAATAGGACGGTATTGTGATAAGAGTTCGGTGGTATTGATTTCAGCAGAGATGATGTCAACAGGGTTTTGATGGATAGCCGCCAAGGTGTCAGGCCAGCTTTTGTAAGCTTTAGGAATGACGTGTAAGGGCAGGTGAGATTCGAGAGAACGGATAAAGTCCGACACAATACCTTGATGTTGAAGTGTTTGATTACTTTTTTTGAAGGCTTCATAAGGCAGGTTATTTGGGTAGCCGGTAAAGCTAACTTGTGTATGTTGGTTCAGCCAGGTTTTTTCGGTGTGCGTCAAAGAGATACTGGTTTGGTCTGGGGTAATGGTGAGCCATTTTTGTTCGATGGTTTTACGTTCTTGTGGCGTGATGCTGGATAAAGCTTTATTGATGATGCTGGTAAGCTCAGGAGCGGTATCACGTATCATAAAATGAAGTGACTGATTCGTTTGCTTGGCTGGCGCTAAGGGTTCAATTGTGTTGATACCCGATTTGGCCAAAATGTAGGAGACAACAGCATAGTTTTCATATAAGACTTGTGCTTTATTTTGAATAACGGCATTGATGGCATCATTCAGGGTTTCGGTTTGCAGTATCGTTATGTTAGGAAACCGTTGTTTGATGAAATCAATATGAAGATACCCTTTCGGCATTGCGAGGGTCACGTTCTTAAGGTCATCAAGAGATGACGCTTTTAGGTCATGTCGAACAAAGAAGTAGGTTAAAGGGTTGTAATAGGGAGTGCTGAATTTGGCATATGAAGTTCTTTCTGCAGAAAAATAGGCCGCGGGTAGCATGTCAACTTGCTGTTTTTTCAGCAAGGTCAGGTTTTGTTCCCAAGGGTGAATTTCAATATGAAAATTTAAGCCGGTTTTTTGTGTAATCAGCTTGAGATAGTCGTTGGCAATCCCTTGGTACGTGTTATTGGTGACAAAATCAAAAGGCGCCCAATCCGGTTCTCCTGCCACTTTGACAATCGGGTGGGCTTTTATCCAGGCAATTTCTGGTTTGGACAAATCAATGTAGTTGGTTGTTGATTTGAGGAACCATTTTTCAAGAATCGCGTTGCGCTCTTTTTGTGAAATTTCTTTGAGTGCCTTTTCGATGATGCTGAATAAGATAGGTTGATCTTTAGGAATGGCAATGGCGGTTTGGGTTTTGAAATCGTTGATTTTAGCGATGGCTTGGATATTGGTGAGATAGTTCTTTTTAATCAGATAAGTCGCTACCGCCATATTACCGATGTAAACGTCGGCTTTTCCGAAAGACACCGCTTCAAGGGCTTCAGCATTCGAATTGACCAGATACAGTGTCAGGTTGGGGTAGTTTTTCTTTAGCCATTCATGTACATAAGAGTCGCGATTGATGGTCACTTTTTGTGTGGTTATATCCTTGATGGTTTTTATGGATGTCACCGTGTTTTTGTTTTGCATGAAAATGCCTAGAGGCATGCTGGTATAAGGGGGTGAGAAGTATAGATATCGAGCTCTTTCAGGCGTTTTAACCGCACAGGCCAATCCATCTAGGGCACCATTTTTGGCTTGTTCTAAAATGGTTGACCAGACCCCGCTTTTTACCTTTATCTTTAACCCGGTGATTTCACGAATGCGTTCCAAAATATCCGCAGAAATGCCATTATGCCTTCCGGTGCTGTCTTCAAAATCATAAGGAGGCCAGTTATAGTCTGAACCTAGGGTGATTTGGGGATGATCTTCAATCCATTTTTGTTCAGTTGCGTTCAGCGTGAGAGCTTGCGCAGAGAAAGGCAATAAAGCGCTTAAAAGACAAAAAGCCGAGAGCTTATGTTTTAGCAATCGCCACAAATTCATCAAGATGCTCTGTGAAAATATCAATAAGTTGAGGGTCGAACTGCGTACCATTGTGTTCCAATATGTATTCTGTCGCAGCTTCGATTGGCCAAGCATCTTTATATTCACGCTTATGAGTTAAAGCATCAAACACATCAGCAATGGCGACGATTCGGGCATAAATATGGATATCTTCGCCTTTTAGGCCATTTGGATAACCACTGCCATTCCATTTTTCATGATGTTGTAGAGAAATAATAGCGGCGGATTTTATAAACTTTCGTTTCGAGAATCGAAGCATCTCGTAAGCCGATGTCGTATGTGTTTTGATGATATTAAATTCTTCGTCGGTTAACTTCCCAGGTTTGTGAAGAATGTCTAAAGGGATGGTGATTTTGCCAATATCATGCATTGGCGCGGCATGGTAAATGATGGTTTCGTCGTCAATAGACAAGCCTGGGTGATAGTGCGCTAGAAGCTTCGAATATTCCGCAACGCGACGAATGTGTTGACCTGTTTCATCTGAAGTGGCTTCCATCAGCTCTGTCAGGACAAAAATCATTTCTTTTTGGTTTTCTTCAAGCTCGGTTGTGTAGCGTTTTTCCCTGTGAGTCAGGTTTTCTTGTAAGGTTAGATTGTTTTGCTTTAACAGTTGTCTGCTGGCGTAAAGTTCCAAGTGGGTTTTCACTCGGGCAATCAGTTCTTCACCGTGGAAAGGTTTGGTGATGTAGTCGACCGCACCCAGTTTGAATCCCTTGCTGATGGCATCAATATCGATTTTGGCGGTTAAGAATATGACGGGAATGTCTTGTGTGCGAGCATTGGCTTTCAACCGACGGCAGGTTTCATAGCCATCCATTCTCGGCATCATGATGTCGAGCAGAATTAAATCAAACTCATTTTCATCAACCAGCCGGAGAGCCTCTTCGCCATCTGTGGCAAAGGAAAACTGATAGCCTTCTTCCCGCAGAATGCTCATGGCAACTTGAATGTTTTCTGAGATATCGTCAACAATTAGAATGTGGAAGCTCAAGTGCATTTTTCCCTCAGTCGGGTTATTCTTAGTTATTCTAGAATATCAAAAACTTAACGTTCCTGAAAGGAAAAATGTATGTATTTTTACTCAATGTTTATGGTGAGGTCGAAACGTGACCGTAAGCGCCTAAAATAGTGTTGATTTGGGTTTTTTGGGGGCGATAGCTTCTGGGGGCGTCTAGAGGGTCTCCAGTGCTCAGAGCCCCTGCACAAGTTAACCGCAGAATATCAGGTTGCTTTTTAGAGGATAGATATAAATGAACCACATCCATTGTTTCCGGAGGTTCGCTATCACCACCCAGCGACAACCTTACCCAGCTTGAATTGGCTAGAGTGGAACCGGTGTTTGGGAAGTAATCGGCATCATTCAATGCATAATAGACAGGATTGTTTTGTGCTGGAGCTTGAGAAGCAATTTCTTCCACATCGATTCGAACCTGAGTGATTTCGAAAGTGTCTGGCTGGATCGTTTGCGATTGGCTTTTAAGCGTTTTAATTTCCAAACGACAATGTTGATCATACTTTTCATAAGTGGATTGGCGTGTTGGCTTGCCATATTGAAAAAATACACGGGCATGATCAGGCGCAACCGTCACAGGTTTATGGAGTGTAAAGGTATCCCCGGCTTTTATGTCCATTCTGTTTCCAGAAGGGATTGAGGAACAAGAAGAAATCATGGTAACTGACAGGATCATCGCTGTCAGCATGAAGAATTTTTTGCGCATAACACCCTCCTTTTATGTGTCTTTTCAACATTATAGAAGAAATTAGCTGTTGAAATGTGAAATATAACAGCGGGTAACTATGTTATAATTATTGGCTTTTTAAAATGAATAGAATTTTTAAGAAGTTCAAGCAGTTAGCGGTTGAATGGATTAAATATCGGGATAGCGAATGGATAGCAAGATTACCAATTTTGATGTGATTGTTGTTGGTGGAGGCCATGCCGGCACTGAAGCGGCTTTGGCGGCGGCTCGAATGGGGGTTAGAACCCTATTGTTGACCGATAACATTGATACACTGGGGCAAATGTCTTGTAACCCTGCCATTGGTGGGATTGGTAAGGGGCATCTGGTAAAAGAGATTGATGCCTTAGGTGGTGCCATGGCAATGGCAATCGACGAATCCGGTATTCAATTCAGAACGTTAAATGCCTCTAAGGGCCCAGCAGTTCGAGCTACCCGAGCCCAAGCAGACCGGGTGTTATATCGTCAGGCGATTCGTATGCGTCTGGAAAATCAGGTGAATTTGACGATTTTCCAACAATCGGTAGAAGACTTGATTTTAGAAGGCGAGAAGGTTGTGGGCGCGGAAACCAAAATGGGGCTAAAATTCTATGCTCATCAGGTCGTGCTGACTGCTGGGACCTTTTTAGCCGGCCGTATTCATATCGGTTTACAAAATTATGAAGGCGGAAGAGCGGGTGATGCGCCTTCAAACCGGTTGGCGGCTAAACTCAGAGAATTGGCGTTGCCCGTTGGCCGTTTAAAAACTGGAACGCCTCCACGCATTGATGCAAGAACCGTCGATTTTGAAGCGATGCAGATTCAACCGGGTGATGACCCGATGCCGGTATTTTCTTATATGGGGAAAGTATCGATGCATCCGGAGCAAATGCCGTGTTATATCACCTATACCAATGAACAAACACATGACTTCATTCGAAGTTCATTAGATCAGTCCCCGATGTATTCCGATGCCGGTGAAATTGACAGTGTCGGGCCACGTTACTGTCCGTCGATTGAAGATAAGGTGATGCGTTTTTCAGAAAGAAATCAGCATCAGGTATTTATTGAACCGGAAGGCCTTACTTCGAACGAACTGTATCCGAATGGCATCTCGACCAGCTTACCTTTTGAAACCCAGATTCAAATCGTTCAGTCTATGAAGGGGTTGGAGAATGCCCGTATCATGCGTCCTGGCTATGCGATTGAGTATGATTATTTTGACCCGAGAGGGTTGAAGCCCACGTTGGAAACCCAAGCAATTCACGGGTTGTATTTTGCCGGGCAGATTAACGGTACCACCGGGTATGAAGAAGCGGCTGCGCAAGGTTTGTTGGCGGGGATGAATGCCGCCCGCCGTGCTCAGATGAAAGAACAGTGGTATCCACGCCGGGATGAAGCTTATATCGGTGTATTGGTGGATGATTTGATTACATTGGGAACCAGTGAGCCTTATCGGATGTTTACCTCTCGAGCAGAATATCGATTGATGTTACGTGAAGACAATGCAGACCAGCGTTTAACTGCCATTGGGCGTGAGTTCGGCTTGGTGGATGATGCAAGGTGGTTGTCGTTCGAAAGTAAGATGGAAACCATGGAAGCCGAGTTGGCCCGTCTCAAACAGACTTGGATCCACCCGAAACACGCGGAAGCGAAAAAAGCCGAAGCATTAATGGATTTACCGTTGAGCAAAGAGCAAACGTTATTCGATTTATTAAAGCGTCCGAAAGTCAGTTATGATGCATTAGCTACCATGGAGATGTTTGGCAATGCGGTGACCGATCCAACCCTTGTGGAGCAGATTGAAATCGAAGCCAAATATGCCGGTTACATTGCGCGTCAGCAAGAGGATATTGATAAATTGCGTCGTGCTGAAAATGTCGAAATTCCCGAAGCATTAGATTTGGATAAGATTTCAGGTTTATCGAATGAGGTGAAACAAAAATTACGCGACCATAAACCGGCTACGCTGGGGATGGCTTCGCGTATTTCGGGTGTCACGCCAGCCGCCGTTTCCTTGTTATTAATTTATATTAAAAAATTGCGCAAAACGTCGCAATCAGTTGGTTAGAGAACGTTGTGACAGAGAACGAAAAACACCTATATTTGACGCGACTTGAGGCAGCATCCGAGGGTTTCGGTTTACCTAAAAATGACCAGGCCTGGGTAAAATTACTCGATTACTTGGCATTATTGCAGAAGTGGAATAAAACCTATAATTTAACCGCTATCCGTGACGTGGATGAAATGTTTATCAAACATATTCTCGACAGTCTGAGCGTGGCGCCGCATATTGACAGCGAGCGTTTGATTGATGTCGGCACAGGAGGTGGCTTGCCGGGGATTCCGTTGGCGATTTTGTTTCCAGAGCGTCAAGTCGATTTATTAGATAGTAATAGTAAGAAAACCCGTTTTTTGGTTCAGGCCAAAGCCGAATTGGGATTGGAAAATGTAGAAGTGATTCATCATCGAGTAGAGGCGTATCACCCGGAGACTTTGTATGATGGTGTGGTTTCAAGAGCCTTTGCTTCCCTGGATGATATGCTCAACTGGACGCATCATCTTTTAAAGCCGCAAGGGTACTGGTGGGCAATGAAAGCACAAAAAACGCAAGATGAAGTCGCACAATTACCTAATTTTGCTAAAATGTCGCAAGTTTTTGAATTACACGTTCCCAGCTTAGACGCAGAGAGAACATTGATTAAAATCGAAAAGTGCCAGGAAACATAAATGGGTAGAATCATTGCAGTTGCGAATCAAAAAGGCGGCGTAGGCAAGACGACTTCAAGTGTTAATTTGTCCGCTGCTTTCGCACGTATGAATAAAAAAGTCCTAATGATTGATTTGGATCCGCAAGGCAATGCCACGGTTGCAATTGGTGTGGAAAAAGATGATTTGGATGTCTCCGCGTATGATGTATTAGTTGGGGAAACGAAGGCTCGAGATGCGGTTTTGGCAACGACTGTTGAAAACCTAGATTTAATTGCCGCTAATGGTGACTTGACTGCAGCTGAGGTGGAGTTGATTGAAGAGTCTAAAGGCCCTAAAAAGCTCCGTAAAGCGCTCAAAAAACTACGTGACAATTATGATGTGGTGCTGATTGACTGTCCGCCGACTTTGAATATGTTGACGTTGAACGCCTTGACCGCAGCCGATGGAATTTTAGTGCCGGTTCAGTGTGAATATTTTGCATTGGAGGGTCTGTCTGCATTGATGGATACGATTGAGGCAGTGCAGTCAGAATTGAATCCGGATTTGAGTATCGATGGCTTATTGAGAACCATGTATGACCGTCGTAATAATCTGGCGAATGATGTTTCAAGTGAACTGGTGGCCCATTTCGGGATGAAAGTCTTGCAGACGATAGTGCCTAGAAATGTTCGCTTGGCAGAGGCGCCAAGTTATGGTGAGTCGATTTTAGACTATGATTTAGGCTCAAACGGAGCGGTCGCCTACCTCGCTTTGGCAAATGAATTAATCAGAAAAACAAAAATGTAATTGGAATTAAAAATGGCAAAAAAACGATCTGGCATGGGAAAAAGAGGGGTGAATGCCTTAATTGGTGGAAAGCAGAAAGCGGATAGCAGTACTGCAGACTTGCGGGTCGATAAAGTCTCGATCAATCGTTTGGTGCCAGGGGAGTACCAACCTCGTCAGCAGTTTGGAGAAGAAGCTTTGCAGGAGCTGGCCGATTCCATACGCATTCAAGGCATTGTTCAGCCGATTGTGGTCAAAGCCATTGGCAATGATCAGTATGAAATCATTGCCGGTGAACGACGTTGGCGTGCCGCTCAAAAGGCTGGGCTGGAATTAGTACCTGTCGTGATTCGTAAAGCCGATAATCAAACAACTTTGGCAATGGCGTTGATTGAAAATATTCAGCGTGAAGATTTAAACCCGATTGAGACAGCATTAGGTTTGAAGCGATTGATGCAAGAGTTTGATTTGACCCAGCAAGCTGTTGCCGATGCGGTTGGGCGTTCTCGTGCTGCGGTGACAAATTTACTTCGGTTGTTGAAGCTGCCGGAAAGTATTCAGAATTGGCTGCATGATGGGAAATTGTCGATGGGACACGCACGCGCCATTATTACCTTGCCAGAAACCATTCAACTTGAAATGGCGGAGCAGGCGATTCTGAAAAACTGGACAGTCAGAGAGATTGAAGAAGCCGTGCAAAAAGTACTCATTCCTGCAGCGCAAAAACAGAAAAATAAACGTCCTGAATTGTCTGACCAGCTTCAAAAACATCAACAGTTTTTAGCTGAAAAAGTAGCGGCCAATGTTAAAATCTCTCAGAGTTCAAAAGGGCGTGGAAAAATTGAAATTGCCTATAAGTCTGAAGCTGAATTGAATCGAATTCTAGAAGAGTTAAGTAAATAGACGAACACCTTTTTTTTCAGCGAGTTTAGACATTATGAAACCGCATGGAATGCAAAAAAGAGGCAGGGTATATATAGTGGTCAATTTTTAATTGTATTCTATATGTTGTAGTTAAAAAAAATTTATTTGAATATCACTAGATTTTAAGGCAAGAAGCCGCTATTATTCCTGACCGTTTAACTTGAACCAATAATGTGTTCAAAGTAAGAATTCTGGAGCAATAGATTCGCGTGATGAATACTGAAAAAAAACCGGTTGAAAAATCATCGCGCAAACAGAAACCCGCGTTGAACTTTTTACTATTAAGTGCGGGTTCAATGTTTACTAGCATGATCGTCGCTGGTTTCCTGGTGGGGTATGTTTTTGATCTATTGTTCGGTACCATGCCGTTATTTTTATTGAGCTTTGGTGTGCTTGGCTTTATCGGTGGCATGATGAAAGTTCATAAGCTTTTGGGAAAGATGGATTTGTTGGATACGTCATCAAAAACAGAAGATACCCAAGTGAAGAGTAACGAAAAAAATGCAAGTGAATAACATGTCTCAAGCACTGAAAATACAAGGTGCTATTGGTTTAATTGCCATCGTGTTGTTTGCTATTCAAGGATCATTGTTGGCAGCGGTATACGGATTTATGATTGGTATAGTGAATGTTGTCATGCTTGGAAGCGCTTTTAATAAAGCGAACCTAAAAGCCAAAGATGATCCTAAGAGTGGAATACAGGTTTTATATTTGAGTGCAGTTATCAGATTCGTTCTGTTAGCTGTGTTATTTGTTTTGGGGCTGCAAGCTTTTGGATTAGAGCCAATGCCAGTTGTACTCACCTTTGTGGCGATGCAAATTGGACAGGTTTTTAATTTGAAGGGGAAACAGCGTTTGACTGACTAAGGAGAAGACCCTTGAGTGCTGAAAAAATGGGAACTGTCGAGTATATTCAACATCACTTGACAAACAACCACATTGGCGAAGGTTTTTGGACATTTAACCTCGATACCATCGTGGTGAGTTTTTTATTAGGTGCATTAATCGTTTTTGTTGCTGCGCGTTTAGGAAGACAATTAGAGTCTGGAACGCCTGGTGGCTTTCAAAATTTTGTTGAAAGTATTTTAGATTTCGTTTCAACGAATGTAAGAGATGCATTTCCTGGACACAATCCAATTATTGCCCCACTTGCATTGACTATCTTCCTATGGGTATGGTTGATGAACTTCATGGATTTAATCCCGGTTGATTTACTACCTTACTTGTATCAATTAGTTACCGGTGATCCACATGCGCATTTAAAAGTTGTTCCGACAACGGACCTAAATACAACTTTGGCGATGGCTTTCACGGTATTCGCATTGATTTTGTACTACAACATTAAAATTAAAGGTGTTGTTGGTTTCATTAAAATGTTTTTATTCCACCCTTTCGGTAAGTTCTTCATTCCTGTGAACGTTGTGATGACGCTTATCGAAGAGGTGTCAAAACCGCTTTCACTTGCTTTGCGTTTGTTCGGTAACATGTTCGCAGGTGAGTTGGTATTCCTACTAATCGCATTGATTGGTGGAACTTTGGCAGTGGGTGCCGCTGCCTTATTCTGGGCGCCACTACAAGCCGTACTGGATCTGGGATGGTTGATTTTCCACTTGTTGGTTATCACGCTTCAGGCCTTTATCTTTATGGTGTTAACAATTGTTTATCTTGGAATGGCTCATGAAGATGACGCCGAGATGGGTCACTGATCCGCTAGATAGATAATAAAAGGAATAGGGAGGGTCTTCGGACTCTTTCAAAAGGTTTAAGCGCACCTACCTACTTAGTTTCATTAGTCGAGACGACATTAGGTAAAAAGCTTTTTTAACTTTAACTTTAAACTTTAAGGAGTAATCTAAATGGAAGCTCAATTTATTGCGGACATTTACGCTGCTACAGCAATTGGTGTTGGTGTGATCTTGGCTGCTGCCGGTCTTGGTTCAGCTATCGGTTGGGGTCTAATTTGTTCTAAGACTCTAGAAGGTATTGCACGTCAACCAGAAATGCGTCCTGCATTAATGACTAACATGTTCATTTTCGCGGGTCTAATGGAATCTTTCCCATTCATTATCTTGGCATTTGCTATGTGGTTCCTATTTGCTAACCCATTCGTTGGAGCAATGCAAGCTGCTCTAGGTGCATAATCTAAGCGGTTTTCATAACCCCAAGAATTATTTTTAATAAACGAATGGCGAGGTAACCACTGTGAGTATTAACGCAACGCTTCTCATCCAGATCATTGCTTTTGTGCTATTGATTTGGTTTGTGAATAAAGTGCTGTGGGGGCCGCTTTCAAAGTTAATGGAAGACCGTCAAAAGAAAATCGCTGACGGACTTTCTGCCGCTGAGAAAGGTAAGCATGAACTTGAATTAGCTGAACAACGTGCTAAAGAAGTACTGAAAGAAGCTAAAGCTCAAGCTCAAAATGTGTTGAGTCAAGCAGAAAAAAGAGGTTCTGAGATCGTAGAAGATGCGAAAATCAAAGCCACTGAAGAAGCTGACCGCATTAAAGCTGCCGCCCAAGCAGAATTAGAGCAAGAAGTGAGTCGTGCAAGAGAAGATCTTCGTAAAGAAGTTTCAACTCTAGTTGTTTCTGGTGCAGAAAAAATTCTTAATAAAGAAGTTGATGCAGCAGCACATAACGACATGCTTGAAACCTTAGTAAAATCAATCTAAGGATAACTCTATGGCAGAATTAATAACAATTGCAAGACCGTACGCTGAAGCTGCTTTTGAAGTGGCTAAGGAAGAAGGTAAACTTGCAGAATGGTCAGAGCAGTTAGCTAACTTATCTGCCATTGCTTCGGATGAATCAATGACAGCATATATGGTTAACCCTTCTGTAACATCAGAAGACGTATTAAAACTTCTAGTTGATGTTATGGATTCAAATCTGAATTCTGAAGTTAAAAACCTTTTGACTGTTATGGCGGAAAACAAGCGTTTAGATGCATTATCAGAAGTTGCAGAAGTTTTCGAAGAATTGAAAGCAGCGGAAGATAAACGTGTTAGAGCGACTGTTATTTCAGCTAGAAAAGCGACAGTTGAGCAGAAGAAGAAATTAAGTGCTGCTTTAAATGCTAAGTTTGACGCTGAAGTTGAGATCACTTATGAAGAAGATGCAAGCTTGATCTCAGGCATTAAGATTAAAGTAGGTGACTGGGTCGTTGACGGTTCAGCACTTTCACAACTTAACAAACTTGGCGCAGCAATCGCCCAATAATGGAGAGGAACACACATGCAATTGAATGCCTCTGAAATCAGCAACCTAATCAAAGACCGTATTAAAGGGTTTGACGGTGCTGCAGAGTCTGGCAGTGAAGGAACGGTTGTCAGTATCGCTGACGGTATCGCTCTTATTCATGGCGTGTCAGATGTAATGTATGGTGAGATGGTTCAATTCGACGAAGCCACTTTCGGTATGGCGCTTAACCTTGAGCGTGATTCTGTAGGGGTTGTTGTACTAGGTGAATATGAGCACATCTCTGAAGGTGACAAGGTAACTTGTACCGGACGTATTTTAGAAGTACCAGTAGGTCCAGAACTGAATGGTCGTGTTGTTGACGGTTTAGGTCGTCCAATCGACGGTAAAGGTTCAATTGACGCGAAAGTCACTTCACCAATCGAACGTATCGCACCGGGTGTTATCGAGCGTCAATCAGTTGATGAGCCAATGATGACAGGTATCAAGTCAATTGACTCGATGATTCCTGTTGGGCGTGGTCAGCGTGAGTTGATTATCGGTGACCGTCAAACGGGTAAAACTGCGATTGCAATCGATGCGATCATTTCACAGAAAAATACTGGCGTGAAATGTATCTACGTTGCAATGGGCCAAAAAGCATCAACAGTTAACAATGTTGCACGTAAGCTTGAAGAGTATGGTGCGATGGATAACACGGTTATCGTTGCGGCAAATGCTTCAGATCCAGCTGCTCTGCAATATTTAGCTGCTTATGCGGGTTGTGCGATGGGTGAATACTATCGTGACCGCGGTGAAGATGCGTTAATCATCTATGATGACTTAACTAAGCAAGCTCAAGCATATCGTCAAATTTCATTGTTACTTCGTCGTCCACCAGGACGTGAAGCATTCCCTGGTGATGTATTCTATCTACATTCACGTCTACTAGAGCGTGCTGCTCGTGTAAACGCTGACTATGTTGAGAAGTTTACGAACGGTGAAGTCAAAGGTAAAACTGGTTCATTAACAGCCTTACCGATTATTGAAACACAAGCGGGTGACGTATCTGCATTCGTACCGACTAACGTAATTTCGATTACAGATGGTCAGATCTTCCTTGAAACAGGTTTGTTCTCTCAAGGTATCCGTCCTGCTGTTAATGCGGGTCTATCAGTATCACGTGTTGGTGGTTCTGCACAGACTAAAGCAATCAAGAAATTAGGTGGTGGTATCCGTCTAGATTTGGCTCAGTATCGTGAATTAGCAGCATTTGCTCAGTTCGCATCTGATCTTGATCCTGCGACAAAAGCACAGTTAGAGCGTGGTAAGCGCGTAACTGAGTTAATGAAGCAGATGCAGTATTCACCTTTATCTATCGCTGAGATGGCTGTATCTTTATACGCTGCAAACGAAGGGTACCTAGACGATGTTGAAGTCGAAAAAGTACTAGATTTCGAAGCGGCTTTACATGCCTATCTAAATTCTAACAATGCTGACTTGGCTGCGAAGATTAATGCTAAAGGTGACTGGAATGATGAAATCATTTCAGAAGTTAAAGCAATGATCGATGCTTTTAAAGCAAACGGCGTTTATTAAGAAGGGGTAGGCCATGGCAGGCGGTAGTAAAGAAATACGAGCCAAAATTGGTTCCGTAACAAATACCAAAAAAATCACCAAAGCCATGGAAATGGTGGCGGCTTCCAAAATGCGTAAAGCGCAAGCGCGCATGGAAGCTACCCGCCCATATGTCGAAAAAGTGAAGAGAGTAATTGATCATGTTTCAAGTGCTCACCCTGAATATAAGCATCCTTATACTCAGGTTAGAGAGTCCGTGAAACGTGTTGCATTGATTATGGTTTCTTCTGATCGAGGCTTATGTGGTGGTTTAAATTCAAACTTATTCCGCAAAGCATTGCCATTACTTAAAAAGTGGCAGGAACAAGGTGTACAAGTTGAACTTGCATTGGTTGGTAGCAAAGCACAAACATTCTTCAAAAGCTACGGCGGGAATGTAGTTGCAACCGTAACTGACCTAGGTGATACACCTCATATTGAAGATTTAGTGGGAACTATCAAAGTTGTTCTAGATCGTTTTGACGCAGGCGAAGTAGATGAAGTTCATCTTGCTTCAAATGAGTTCGTTAATACGATGACACAAGATCCAACAATTAAGCAGCTTGTTCCTCTGCAATCTGATGAAAAAGCAAGCGAAACGCATTGGGATTATTTATATGAGCCTGATGCTAAAACAGCATTGAATCTTTTAATGCGTCGCTATGTTGAAAGTACCGTTTATGGTGCTGTTGTTGAAAACGCAGCCTGTGAGCAAGGTGCTCGAATGATTGCAATGAAGAATGCGACAGATAATGCAGGTGAGATGATTAAAGAGCTTAAACTGTCTTATAACAAGGCACGACAAGCAGCAATCACAGCCGAACTTTCTGAAATTGTGGCTGGTTCATCAGCTGTTTAAGTTTGAAGTATTTCAATAAAAGGTTAAAGATTATGAATGGAAAAATAGTACAAATCATCGGCCCGGTAATCGACGTCGAGTTTAAAGGTGCTGATTTACCAAAAATCTATGACGCGTTAAAAGTTGATGAACTGGATCTTACTTTAGAAGTTCAACAACAAGTCGGTGATAACGTTGTACGTGCAATCGCAATGGGTTCATCTGACGGTTTAAAACGTGGCATGGCTGTTTCTAACACGGGCGAAGCGATTTCGGTTCCGGTTGGTAAACCAACACTTGGTCGTATCTTTGATGTTCTAGGGAACCCGATTGATAATGCGGGTCCTGTAGAATCAGAAGAGAAAATGACAATTCACCGTCCTGCTCCAGCATTTGATGAGCTAGCAGCTTCTCAAGAACTACTGGAAACAGGGGTTAAAGTTATCGATCTTATCTGTCCATTCGCTAAGGGTGGTAAAGTTGGTCTATTCGGTGGTGCCGGTGTTGGTAAAACCGTAAACATGATGGAATTGATCCGTAACATCGCGATTGAGCACTCTGGTTACTCAGTATTTGCTGGTGTAGGTGAGCGTACTCGTGAAGGGAACGATTTCTATTATGAAATGGAAGAGTCTGGAGTATTGGATAAAGTTGCTCTAGTTTATGGTCAGATGAATGAGCCACCAGGTAACCGTCTACGTGTTGCTTTGACTGGTCTAACAATGGCTGAGTACTTCCGTGACGAAGGTCGTGATATCCTATTCTTCGTAGATAACATCTACCGTTATACTCTTGCCGGTACAGAAGTATCAGCATTGTTGGGTCGTATGCCATCTGCGGTAGGTTATCAGCCAACTTTGTCTCAAGAAATGGGACAGATTCAAGAGCGTATCACGTCAACTAAAACTGGTTCGATCACTTCGATTCAGGCAGTATACGTTCCGGCAGATGACTTGACAGATCCAGCACCAGCAACAACATTTGCTCACTTGGATGCGACAGTTGTATTGAACCGTTCGATCGCTGAAACAGGTATTTACCCTGCAATCGATCCTCTGGATTCAACATCACGTCAATTAGATCCTC
Organism: Hydrogenovibrio crunogenus; assembly: GCF_004786015.1. Classification (NCBI taxonomy): domain Bacteria; kingdom Pseudomonadati; phylum Pseudomonadota; class Gammaproteobacteria; order Thiotrichales; family Piscirickettsiaceae; genus Hydrogenovibrio; species Hydrogenovibrio crunogenus. Next base: position 2,414,096 of record NZ_CP032096.1, on the reverse strand, counting down.
TTGTCGTTGGTTCTGAACACTATGAGACTGCTCGTGGCGTTCAAGAAACATTACAGCGTTATAAAGAGTTGAAAGATATCATCGCTATCCTTGGGATGGACGAGTTATCTGAAGAAGATCGTTCATTGGTTGCCCGTGCACGTAAAATGCAACGTTTCTTCTCTCAACCATATTTCGTAGCAAAAGTTTTCACAGGTGAAGACGGACGTTATGTCCCATTAAAAGAAACTCTTCGTGGTTTCAAAATGATTATTTCAGGTGAACTTGATGATATTCCAGAGCAAGCATTTATGTATGCCGGTGATATCGATGAAGTGCTTGAAAAAGCTAAGAAATATAAGGATTAATTGATTATGGCAGTCTCAATGCAAGTCGATATTGTAAGTGCTGAAGGATCTTTGTTCTCTGGTAAAGCGGATATGGTCTTTGCACAGGCTGCCGATGGTGAAGTCGGCATCCTGCCAAAACATACCCAGTTGTTAACGCAGTTAAAGCCTGGTCAAGTACGAGTTGTCAGTGGTGATGAAGAAGATAACTTCTTTATCAACAGTGGTGTGCTAGAAGTTCAACCAAGTGTTGTCACCATTCTAGCGGACACGGCAATTCGTGCAGAAGATCTGGATCAAGCTGCGGCTGAAGAAGCGAAACGTCGTGCTGAAGATGCGATGCAGCAAGCCAAAACCGATACGGATATTGCGCGTGCTCAAATCGAATTGGCAGAAGCCGTTGCGCAAATTCAGACGATTACTAAGTTACGTGATCGTTTACACAAGACAGGATTGTCTTAAATCAATTTTTCTATTAAAGAAAAGCACCTTCGGGTGCTTTTTTTTTAGAACCGCTGGCAAAATTATTTTATACAATAAGATAACTTTGTTAGCTGTTTTAAAGGTTTTCTAGGAGCCCTACATGTCTTTAAAAGTCATTATTTTAGCTGCAGGAAAGGGTACGCGTATGCGCTCTAACTTGCCTAAAGTGTTACAACCGTTGGCGCAGAAGCCTTTATTGTCTCACGTCATTACGACGGCTCAAAAATTAACCAATGAACCGATTATCACCGTTATTGGGCATGGCGCCAACCAAGTCGTTGAAACCATCGGTCAGGAAGGGATTTGTTATGCTGAGCAATTAGAACAGTTGGGTACAGGGCATGCTGTGGTTCAGGGGAATGCACATTATGATGATAACGATACAGTTTTAATTCTTTATGGTGATGTGCCGTTAACACAGCAAAATACCTTAACGGATTTATTGAATTTGGTAGATGAGACCCACCCATTAGCATTGTTGACGATTAATTTAGACAACCCGAGTGGTTATGGTCGCATTGTTCGCAACCAACATCATCTTGTGCAAGCCATCGTAGAAGAAAAAGATGCGTCATTTGAACAAAAAGCCATTCAGGAAGTGAATACCGGCATCATGGCTGTTAAAGGTCATTATCTGAAAAAATGGTTAGGCCAGCTCTCAAATAGTAATGCACAAGGTGAGTATTACCTGACGGATATTATCGAGATGTGTGTTCAGGATGGATTTGAAGTGCATACCACGCAACCTGCGTCTGAAATAGAAGTGCTAGGTGTCAATAATAAATCTCAGCTCCAATCTTTAGAAAGACAATATCAAACTTTATTAGCGGAAGACTTGATGGAAAAGGGCGTGACATTATTAGACGCCTCACGTCTGGATATTCGAGGAGAATTGACAGTTGGACAGGATGTCACCATTGATGCGAATGTCATCTTTGAAGGCTCTGTCATTTTAGAAGACCATGTATCCATTGGACCGAACTGCGTAATTAAAAACGCAGTCATTCAATCAGGCACCCAAGTTAAGTCTTTTTCTCATATAGAAGATGCACAGATTGGTCAGAGGTGTGAAATTGGCCCTTATGCCCGTCTTCGACCAGGGACTGAATTGAGTTCAGAAGTGAAAATTGGTAATTTTGTTGAAACCAAAAAAGCCCAAATCGGTTCAAGCTCTAAAGTGAATCACCTCTCTTATATTGGCGACACGAAAATGGGAGCTGGAGTGAATATTGGCGCGGGTACGATCACCTGCAATTACGATGGTGTGAATAAGCACCAGACCGTGATTGGCGATAATGTGTTTATTGGTTCAGATTCACAATTGGTTGCTCCTGTGACAATTGAATCAGATGCCACAATCGGTGCTGGGTCGACCATTACCAAAAATGCACCAGCAGATACACTTACATTATCACGAAGCAAACAGTTGACTATCAAAGGTTGGCAGAAACCGACAAAACAGTAAATATCAGCCAGGCCTGGTTGTTTTTAGCATTAACAAACTACTCACTAAAAGAGGTCAGTATGATTTATCTGACAATTTCTCCTTCACAAGCAGAGCCATTTCAAAAACAAATGCAGCACCATGAATGGGAAATGGTGTCTCAAGAAGGTGGACAAAGCCAGTTTATCGGTTGGGCTTATGTAATGCATTGGCAGAAACAAGTGGATGATAAGATGGCGAAAGTCTGGTTACATTACTCCGATAATCAAGGTCAGTTGGAAGCGTACCTTGAGATGAATCCAGCTGCCAAGCCTTTGATTGACTCTGTCGTAGCTGAGATAACGGACGAATGATCCACAAACAGCAATTGCAAGCCTATCTTCAACTGACCCGCATCGATCGCCCAGTTGGTATTTACTTGGTATTGTGGCCAGCTTTATGGGCGTTGTGGTTGGCTGCAGACGGTATGCCGCCACTTTCTATTTTGATTATCTTTATACTGGGCGCCGTCATTATGCGTTCAGCTGGGTGTGTCATTAATGATTATGCCGATCGTCATTTTGATGGTTATGTCGCCCGAACGTGTGCTCGACCACTGGCGACAGGACAGTTAACGGAACGACAAGCGCTAAGATTTTTTTTCATGCTCTGCTTGCTAGCCTTTGGGCTGGTTTTGTTTTTGAATCCTTTTACAATCCTATTATCACTCGGTGCGGTGGGGTTGGCGATTCTCTATCCTTTTATGAAGCGCCATACGTTTTGGCCACAGGCTTTTTTAGGAGCTGCGTTTGCATGGGCCATTCCGATGGCATTTGCCGCCATCCAAAATCAAGTGCCTTGGCAGGCCTGGGTAATTTTCGGAGTGACGTTAGTCTGGGCGCTGGTGTACGATACGGCATATGCCGTTGCGGATAAAGAAGATGATGTAAAGCTGGGAATTAAATCGACAGCGATTTTATTTGGTGATCGCGTTCAAGAAATCATCGGTTTGTTTCAGGCGATTATGCTGTTGGGGTTTCTTTGGATCGGTGATTTGTTTGGGTTGTCATGGCCTTATTATGGCTCGGTTTTGATTGCGGCAGGGTTCTTTGTTTATCATCAATATCTATTGAGTTTTGACCAGCCACAAAAAGCCTTTAAAGCGTTCTTAAATAATCACTGGGTCGGTCTGGTGATTTTGATTGGGATTATGCTCGATACGTTGTAATGGTTCATTGTTCGTATTGAAATGGTTTAATGTATCCAATGCTTAATTCAGTTCTTCTTGTAGAGTGATACGGAATCCCTTAATATAAGAAAAGCCCTTTCTGAATAAGTAGAATTAAGAATAAAATGCGCTTATTTAAGCAAGGTTTTGATGAGAAAGCTGGGGCATACTTTTGCAAACGATGATCAAGACTCTTCCATGGATAATGCTGTGTTTATTACAGCCTTCTTTGCTACTCGCCCAGACGCCTCAGCCTTCTTCGGACGATTCTTCTAAATCGCTTGAAGAACCTTCCCAAAAAAATCCTTCATCAGAATCAACTTCCCAGCCGGACGAAAAAGATTATTTTTTGGAAGATCATAAAGGCCCGCTCATTAATTCCACTTTAAATTATCTCGACAGTGTGCACTCATGGTTAGGAGGGTATGTTGATGACTTAGGAGAAGAAGCCGACGATTTTTTCGGAACCGATGATTCCTTTGATCGCACAAGAGGTAGTCGATTGGATATTATGTTTCCAATTCGGTTTCATGCGGATGGGGGGATCGATACGCAAGTAAAATTTCGTGCGAAGGTGGTCTTGCCACGTACTAATAAACGCTGGCATTTAATGGTTTCTTCGGCCGAGGATACCTTGCAAGAGTTAGCCAATGATGAGCAGGGTAGCTCATCCAGTGCGATTAATAATAACACCTCAGCGACCTCAACCAATCAAGATGGTACGACCGCCGTTGGGTTTCGTTTTTTGCTAGAGACAAAAGACTTTACCGAGTCGTATTTTGATTTTGGATTGAACTTCCGCAATATTGTTGAGCCAGATCCTTATGTTAGGGTGAAAGGAAGTTATAAATGGCAATTGACGAAGAAATGGTACAGTCGAATGTACCAGGATTTATTTTGGGAAAATTACGATGGGGTCGGACTGAACTCTCGTCAAATATTTGATTACCAGGTTAATAACCGTTATTTGTGGCGCTCTGAAACGAATGGGACTTGGTGGGATAAAGATCAGTACTATGATTTATCTCACAACTTTATTTTCTATGACCGTGTCAATGTGCATCGTGGGTTGGCTTACCATTTAGGGTGGAACTGGAATACGCAAACGCCTGGGTTTCATCTTTCCGCCTATCATACCGGTGTTAACTGGCGAGAACGCATTTATAAAAAATGGTTATTTTTTGAAATAGAACCACGAGTGGATTTCAGAGAAGATACGAATTTTCAGACAGCTGATCCCAGTATTTTATTGATGTTGGAAGCGCAGTTTTATGATGACAGTAAGCAGGTGAGGTAAAAAACCCTGCTATAAAACATTTATAGCAGGTAATTCACTTTAGAAAAGCAACGAAAAATAATGTAATGATGAACATTACAGATTTTTACCGATGCGGATATTAAACATACCCGCATCGGCAAAGAAGGTTATAAAAAGTAGGGTCGGTTTAGAAAACAACAGAAAGTTGAAGGGCTAAACGATTATCCAGGCTTTTTAAAATATCATGTACCGGTGCACCTGATGGCGCTTTGGGTGCTTTGATATCCCGAATTTCATAGTTCGCTCTGATAACAGTCTTTTTATTAACAAAATACTGTGCCCCGAGCGTTGTGGTTCTGAACTCACGATATTTGTCAGCATTCGTACCTGTTGCAGAGTCTTTTTCAGTCGCGCTGTCCAAGGCATCATAACGCAGGTTAAGCTCTAGTTTTGGAATGATGCGATAGCCAAAGTCTAAGTAGTAACCATCGGCTTTTTGGTCAGTGAAGACATTAAATGTTCCGCCATTAGCCGGTGTTCTTCCCCCTGTTGTTCCACCAAAAATCATCCCGTCGGCTTGTACATATTCGGCGGCGAAACGGTATTTACTGTTTAAGAAGGTAGTCCCTAACCCTGAACGTGTGCGGTTTTTCTCGACACCATTATCGATGGTGCGCTTACCATCCTGATTCCAAACATAGAATTTCAACCCGTTTTTGCGGCCTTTTTTACCACCTTTGATGTCCATTTCGGTTGAAAGATAAAGGTAGGTATCTCGAGCTTCATTATTATCGATTCGGCCAATGCCGTTACCATTCCCAACCATTACGGCATAACTGGTGTCCCAGCCTTTGTATTTAAAGGAGTCAAATACCTCAATCCCTTGGTCACGGAAAGCACCAACCGGCCCGTTTCTTGACGAATTTCCTGTCGATTTATCAAAGTGGCGTTCCAGTAATAAACGGTCCGTCATATTGGTGAAATTGATATAGTTAAAGACCGCGACGCCCTGAAACCCTTCTTCTGAGCCCGGTGTCTTAAATTGACCGACTCGAACACGAGCGCCAGGGATATGGTTTAAAGTCACACTTGCGTCTGTTAATTGACCTTGTGAAGCATTTTGTCCCGTGGTAATCCCATTATTTCCAAATTCCGCTAAGAAAAAATAATTAACTTTGTTATCAAGTGGTAAATTTGCACCGCGCACACCGATACGAGCACGGCGAATATTAAAGCTGCTGGCAGTACTATTCTGAGGCTTGATTTGGTTAAAGGCTGCGCTTTCTCCTTTTCCTGGACCAGCCTTGAGCTTGGTATTATCTGTTTGTTGATATTCTGCTTGAATAAAGCCCCATACTTTTGCACGAGCTGCTTGGTGGTCTGCTTCCGTTCCTTGTAGCATTAACCAGTTAGCTGCTTGGGCAGGTGTTGTCATGGTTGCTGCAATGATTGCAGCAGGAAGTAATTTGACTAAAAATTGTTTTTTCATAAGCCTCTTCTCTAATATATTTTAAGTGTTTATGCGTTAGTATCGTATTAAAGCTAAAAAGTTACGGTCTTAAATAGACAAAACCTTGCTGCTGTAAATGAGCCAGTTCCGCCACACCACTCGGCACGACATCTTTATTGCCCACATCATATAAATCATGCTTGATATCTACTTTGCGTCCCTTAACGGTATTGGCACAAACATTGAAGTGAACGCCCTGCATTTTCAAGCTGTCGACTTTTTGTTGCATTGCCGTTGTTGAATTGGCAGCTTTAAACTTCGGTACGTTTTTCAAAGCATCAGGTTTTAAGAGCAACGAAAGTCCATTTCCATGCAGTACGACTCGGACATCAAGATTGTCCGCACCGACGGCATTGATATGGTTTTGAATGTTACGTAATGTGCCAGACTGCTTTTTCGCATTATCATAATTAATGTGGTACACCACTTTTTGATGACCATAGCTGTGGTTGTCAGCCTGTGCTGCTTGAGTGATGCCAAAAAAGCTGATGAAGCCGATTAAACTGGAGATCAATAGGTTTTTCGTTTTCATGTTTCAATCCTTCTCTATTTTTGAAAATAGTTTTTATTATGGTTTTAATGTTTTGTAGCCGGCTTCATTAAGCTGAATAATGCGAGCGGCTCCGGCTGGAACAATATCAATCCCTTCAATTAATTTAGGTTTCTTGCCCAAAATTTTTGCAAAGTTTGTCAAAGTGTTTTCGCAAGCACTGAAGCGGACGCCGGTGGCCATAAGTGCCTTAATGCGCGGCGTGTTGACATTGCCTTCCAGCATCAAGCGGACACCCGGTCCAAAAGCGACAATTTCCAAGTCCATATTGGTTGAACCGTAGTACTTAACCAGGTTTCCCGCTACATTCAAGACCAGCGTTTGTTTGAAAGGGTTGGGGTCACTGATTTGCATAACAATTTTATGTTCAGCAAAAGTGTCAGGTAAAGGCGGTTCTTGTGCAGCCAGCACGTTTAAAGAAACGAGCATGGACATCATCCAGCTAAAAATAAATAAGTTGGTTTTTTTATTAATCACGATTTAATTCCTCCGGTTTCGTGAGTCTTTAATAAGTACTCACCCCTAGTAACGTAAAAACCTTCCACTTTATTCCGACTGGTTGAGATGGTTATTTCTATGGGTAAATAACCGAATCTTATTTAATGAAATGGTTATATTCTTATTGATATAAATCAAGCTTGTCTTTGACGTGACTTTTATCTATGATGAAAAAAAGGGAATTTTTTTATGATTGGTAATTGGGTCAAATTAAAAACAAATCAGGTAAAGCTAAATGCGGTGCTGGAATCGCATTATGCTAATTTGTATCGTATCGCTTACGCTTGGAGTCAGGATGAATCGCTTGCCCAAGATTTGGTGCAGGAGACGATGCTAAAGTCTTTACAAAAAGCGGATCAGATCACCAGCTTTGAAAATATAGATCGTTGGCTGTGTAAGATTATGCATAACCTTTTTTATGATAACTGTCGACAAAATGCACGCTGGCAACCGGTAAATGTAGATGAGTGTGATGAACAGTTACGAACAGAGTCAATCGAAACACTTTATATTCAAAAACTAACAATTCGAAATATACATGCCGCCATTGGTAGTCTGCCGATTAACCAGAGAGAAGCGATTGTGTTAGTCGATTTGCAAGGGTATTCTTATCAGGAAGTTGCAGAGATTGCTGAAGTGCCCGTCGGAACGGTGATGAGCCGATTGTCACGAGGCCGTGAAAAGCTCAAAAAACTGGTCACGAGTGAAAAGTATATTCCAAATTATGCAAACAATGTCGTTGACCTGAAAAAGAGTAATTCAAAATGAATCACAGTCAAAGAGCTGCTCATCCAGATATTCATGCCTACATTGATGGTGAATTGACCGGAGTAGAGCGTGCCGAGTTTGAAAGAATTCTGCAGCAAGATAAAGCACTGCAAGACGAAGTGTGCGAGTTAAGAAAAATTAAGCAACAAATGCTGGAGCATTATCAAAAAGTGCCCGTGCCGAAAATACCTAAGTCACCATCTAGATCTTTTAATTCAAGCTGGGCTGTAGCGGCCTCTTTTGTTGCGGCTTTTGGGCTTGGATTTTTTGCTTCGTCCGATTCATTATTAGGCCCATCGCATGAGTCTAAGGTCCTATCGATAGCGCAAAACGCTCCCCAAAAGTTATTGTTGCATATTGATTCTAACCGACCTGAAAGAACGCAGGCATTACTGCAGAAAACCAGTGCGTTATTGCAGGCTCAGTCAACGGATTCGGGAATGCCTAAAATGCAGATTGAAATTGTGGCAAATGATCATGGTATCGAGCTTTTTGAAGAGAATAACCCAAGCCGACAAGCCATTGTGAATTTATTGGCCCAATATGATAACTTGAAGCTGATTGCTTGCCAGAAAGCGTTAAAGCGACGTGCAGATGAAGGCAAGCCTGTCTCGGTGATTAAAGGTGTGCAAACCAATACAACCGCCATTGATGAAATTGTCAATAAAATGCAAAAAGGTTGGGGGTATTACAAGTTTTAATCCGTTTAAAGCGAAGTTTCTATGAAAGCTTCTGTTAGTAAAAGTGGGTATTTGCCTTGAAAAAAGGTTGATTTGCGTGCAAAAGTGTTGCTTTGTTGAGAAGATCTCAAGTCTAGGTGTGGCCAATTCTGGGCGTGGGTTTGTGTGATTTGAAACGGTGTGCGTTTTAAGTTGGGAAGTTGGAATAAAACCTCTCCAAGGGGGCGGCTTCCCAAGTGTTTCAAGGCGTACCAAGGATTGCCTGTTTGCCAGTGTGGTATGACCGTTCTGGCATAGACAATGGGGTGTCCGTCGCACATTAAGAAGACACAGCGTATCCAAGCTTTTTGGGACAAAGGTATTTTGAGCTGACGCGCCTCTGAAATAAGAGGCTTTTCATACGTTTCAGATAAGATGTGTATCGTCATTTCAGGGCAGCCTACCCGGATTTTTGCTGTCAAAGAGCCAGGGTCTAATAACCAGTCATGCAGTTGCTTAGAGCTTTTTAAGCGGTAAATCAGTCCTGCAGGGAACCACTTAGGATCATGTTTGAGTTTAGGGTGTGCTTTGGAAGGTTTAAGCATGTTTATAATCCATTTTTTCTCCCAGCCATCTTGTATTCAGGGCGTCCGCAACGTCTATGTGCTGACTGGCTAAAATTTCAGCATAATATTTGACCTCTGGAATCATGGTTTGGTCGCGTTTTAAGTCCGCAATTCTAAAATGTAATCCTCCTGTTTGTCGAGTCCCTAATATTTCTCCTGGACCGCGAATTTTTAAGTCTTCTTCTGCAATTTTAAACCCATCATTGGACTCTCGCATAATGTTTAAGCGTGCCTTACTGGTTTCTCCCATTGGAGATTGGTAGAGTAAGACACAATGACTTTTTTTGCTGCCTCGCCCGACACGGCCGCGTAATTGATGCAGTTGGGCGAGTCCAAGACGCTCGGCATTTTCAATAATCATTAAGCTGGCGTTGGGTACATTCACGCCGACCTCAATGACGGTCGTTGCCACCAGAAGATCCAATTCATGGTTTTTGAACGCTTTCATGCGTTCCGTCTTTTCTTCCGCTTTTAGCCGACCGTGAATCAGTCCAACGCGTAAGTCGGGCCAGTGATCCATGAATTGTTGTGCCGTTACTTCGGCTGCCTGAGCATGCAGTAATTCGGATTCTTCAATTAATGGACACACCCAGTAGGCTTGAACCCCCTGTTTGCATTGCGCCTGTAAGTGTTGCATGACTTCAAACCGTTTGGTGTTATTCAAAACAGCGGTCTCAATCGGTTGCCTGCCGGGGGGAAGCTCATCAATGATGGATAAGTCCAAGTCGCCATAAGCGGTCATGGCTAAGGTTCTGGGAATGGGAGTGGCCGTCATGATGAGTTGGTGGGGGTGGCAGTCATTTTGGGTTCCCTTGTCATGTAATGCGAGCCGCTGGTGCACGCCGAAGCGATGCTGCTCGTCGATAATCACAAGACCTAAATGATCAAAGGTAACGCTGTCTTGAAAAAGTGCGTGGGTACCAATAATGACTTTGGCTTTGCCCGATTCAATTTTTTGGAGCGCTTCCCGCTTTTCAGCGGCTTTCATTCGACCGTTCAACCAAGCAACAGGAATACCCAGAGGATCAAGCCATTCAAGGAAGTGGTTCTTATGTTGCTCTGCCAGAATTTCAGTGGGTGCCATAACCGCGACTTGATACCCGGCATCGGCTACTTGCAAGGCGGCAAGAGCAGCGATAATGGTTTTTCCAGACCCAACATCTCCCTGAATCAAGCGTTGCATGGGGTGGGGCTGGTTAAAATCTTGTTGAATGTCATTTAAGACACCGCTTTGTGCGCCGGTCAGTTTGAACGGGAGGTTTTTTAATAAGCGTGAAGCCGTCTCGCTGGCCGGAATTTTAGGGGCGATTCGTTGTTTTTCGTGTTGACGTAAGAGTTGTAAGCTTAGCTGATGGGTTAACAGTTCTTCGAAAATCAAGCGTCTTTGCGCGGGGTGTTCAAACCGTTTGATTTGCAGCAAGTCGTCTTCCGGTTGCGGCTCATGTAAGGTTTGTAATGACTGGTTGATTGGCGGAAGCCCCAGTTCTTCCAGTAGGGAGTGTGGTAAGGCTTCTTCAAGCGGGTATTGTTTTAACAGCTGAAGTGTTTGTTGCATCAGTTTGAGTAACGTGGTTTGCCCTAGACCTTCGGTGACTGGATAAATAGGGGTGAGAGTCTCCTCTAAAGGCGGCGGACTTTCTGGGTTAAACAGTTGGTAGGTTGGGTGCACAATCTCTAACCCGCTTGGACCGGAGCGTACTTCACCGTAAGCACGTAATTTAAGCCCCCGTTTGAATTGCTGGGCTTGGCGATAATGAAAGTGAAAAAATCGGCAGCTAATCGGCAGGTTTGAATGGTCTATCAGTTTGACGATGAGGCTGCTGTTACGGCTTTGGGTCATATGCTGGCCGATGATTTCGCCTTCAATTAAGGCTTCTTGACCAATCAGTAATTGGCTGATGGGAGTCAGTTTGGTTTTATCTTGATAACGTAATGGCAAGTGAAAGAGCAAATCTTGAACATGAAATAGTCCTAAGCGATTCAGTTTTTCTACCAGTTTGTCACCAACGCCTTTTAAGGTCGTCAGTTTGAGTTGTGCCAGCATAACGTTTGGATCCGACTTAGTCGTAGAGTTAAAGGGAATAGAATGGCTAAAAATAGCCAGGCCTGGTCGTTTTAATGATCAATAACCATTTTAGATCAAGAGGTTCGGCGCATCGTATTCTTCGGGCTCATCGGTGTAAATGCAAACATTCCAGTCTTGCGCTAATCCAGTTTTTGCCAAGCAATAGGTGTTGAAAAAATTGACGATTTCATCGCGTTGGCAATGTGCTTCAAACGCATCAAGGTCTGACCAGATTTCATTAAAAACGATGGGAAAGCTTTGGCCGTCTGCGTAGGGGTTAGGGAGTTGGCGCGTCACACGATACTGTAAGCAGCCATCTTCTCTTAAGGTGTTGGGTTCTAAGCTTTGCAGGACATGAAACAGCTCAGCTTCTTTCCCAGGTTTGGGGAGGAACTGAGCCAAGCAGTATACTTTTTTCGACATGGGTTTCTCATTAGATAAAGGCGTGGCTTTATTTTATCGAAATTCCTCTGCCGGATTGGAGGAATTTATAAAATGGATTGTCTGCCGTTAGGCTAATACCCACTGCCCTTTACCACGTCGTTTTGCTTCGTACATGGCCTTGTCGGCCTGGTTGAGAATGTCATCGATATGCTGTTTGCCGGAGGCATTAAATATTTTAAGACCAATGGATGCGCTTATTTGTCCTTCGGAATTGTTAGAAAGCAGGATGGGAGATCGCAATGCAGCGATTATTTTGTCAGCTACTTGAGCCGCAAAACTTTCATTCTGAATGTTTTCCAAGAGTACCACAAATTCATCGCCACCAAATCGCGCCGCTAGATCCGTTTTTCGAATAATTTTTTGAATACGCGCGGCCGCTTCTTTCAGTAAAGCGTCTCCGGCATTGTGACCATGTTGATCATTGATTGATTTAAACCCATCTAAATCGATAAATAAAATTGCATTGGATTGGGGGTGTCTATCAAGCCTTGCAATAGAGCGACCCAGTTCGTTGACGAGTAGTCGTCTTTTGGCCAGTCCTGTTAATTGGTCGTAATTGGCCATTTGATAACTTTCTTCAATCAGAGCTTCTTTTTCATCATTGAGTTGATTGAATGCTTGGGTCACATGGTTGTAGTAGGTTGCAATTAAAGAGGCATCAGAATAGGGTTCAACCATTATTTTTTTAGAAAAATCTTGTTGTTGCGCTTGGTTGTTCATGGCTTGTGCCAGATCAAACATGGATGTTGATGCTTGGTGTTCGCTGATATTCAGCCCCAATATTTCTTTCGATTCACTCACTCTCAATGGATAAAAGCGATTAATAACGCTTAAAAAGGTATAGCTGATTAAAAAGGTCAGCAATCCAACGACAATGATGCCAAGTAGTTGAATTTTAAACTGTTGCCAAAAACTTACTTCATCCACTAAAAAAGCCACGAGTAATGTGCCGGCAACGCCAGCGAATAAATGGACGGGCACGGCTTCAAGCGCATCATCAATTTTCCATTTAACCAGTAGTATTTTTCCAGACAAGTAAGCAAGATAGCCTAACATGCCGACTAGGATGGCAGCAGCTGGAGATGCAAGGTGGGCAGATGCCGTAATGGCCACTAAGCCGGCCAAGATACCATTAATGATGTCGATGACTTGGTAATAACCTGTATAAAAACGACTGATAATTAAGCCTGTAATGCCTCCAATCGCGCCTGCAATAAGGGTGTTTAAAATCACCTTTCCCGTTTCATAGTTTAGGGCGAGAACGCTTCCTCCGTTGAAGCCTATCCATCCCAGCCAAATGAGAAATACGCCTAGTGCGCTATAAGCTAAGTTCGCTTGTTCGAATGGATTTTCTTTGGTTTCAAACCGTCCTAAACGAGGGCCGATGATTAAAATGGCGGCTAAGGCAGCCCAGCCACCGACCGAATGCACAACTGTTGAACCTGCAAAATCAATAAAACCGAGCTGAGCTAACCAGCCGTCGCTATTCCAGATCCAATGTGCTTGCACAGGGTAAATAAACAGGGAAACAATCACTGCAATGATTAAATAGGAAGTGTATTTTGTCCGTTCTGCGATAGAGCCTGAAATGATGGTAACGGCGGTCGAAACAAACATGGCATGAAACAACGTGAGTATGAGTTCAGGCAGTGAGGTTTCATAGAAAAAGATCGGACTCCAGCCAAAGACTCCATGGTGGCTTGTGCCAAGCATGATGCTGGCCCCCACCACGACAAAAATCATAAAGGCAATTAAAAAATCGCTGACATTTTTGATAGCGGTTGAAATGGAATTTTTTGTTCGGGTGGCCCCTGCTTCAAGCGCAGTAAACCCTGGTTGCATAAGCGCTACCAAAACGGCACTGATTAAAACCCACAGAATATCAATTAATTGCTCACTCATCGCCGGATGCTCTCTTTACGATGTTTTTAAACAACAAGCAAGAAAAGAGCCTAAATTAATAAAAGCTTATATATCTAAGGGAAGTGATGATCAAGGTGTGTGTTAGTGAGATAGTGCGGGGGTTATTGTTCTATTATGATTCTTTTTTGGAAGATAGGGGTGCAATTGAGAGGAGGGTGCTTCGCTTTCTGAGTGAAAACGAAGCTGACAACGAACGGACTAGTATGATGAAAGCTCTAATACGCCATCCATTTCAACATCCGTACCTTTAGGCAGTTCTTTGACACCAACTGCAGCGCGAGCTGGGTATGGCTGTTGGAAGTATTGCGCCATTATTTCATTCACAGTAGCGAAATGACTTAAATCCGTTAAAAAGATGTTAAGTTTAACGATATCTTGCAAGGTACCACCTGCCGCTTCACACACGGCACTTAAATTATTAAACACTTGATGGATGCGCTCTGATATATCACCTTCTTTGACTTCCATGGTTTCCGGAATAAGGGCGATTTGACCAGATAGATAAACCGTACTCCCCACTTTGACCGCTTGAGAATAGGTACCAATGGCTTGTGGAGCTTTATCGGTTGAAATGATTTCACGCATGAGTAGTTTCCTTTTGATTAAATCTTTTTCGGCATGAATTTTAGCATAAATGAAACGCAAAGCGCTTTTGCCCTCATAAAATCTGATTGCTTAAATAAAAAATGGAGTTATTTAATTAAGTTAGGTGCTTTTTTCAAATAATTAACTGTGATAAGATTTTTAATTATTAGTCATGGCTAATTTTTTACTTAGGTTTATTTATTTTTTAAGGGTATTCGGGCTTTATGCACAATTTATGGAAGAAAAGTTGGTTAATCGGGTTGGTGTATATTCTAGGCTGGCAATCTTATGCTTTTGCGAAACCTTTAAATGTGGTGACAACGACCGGCATGATCGGAGATTTGGTCTTGAATATTGGTCAAGAGCATGTCGAGATGACAGCATTAATGGGAGTGGGGGTTGATCCACATTTATATAAGGCCACCCATGGAGATTTAAGACGATTACAGCAAGCGGATGTGATTTTCTATAATGGGTTACATTTAGAAGGCAAAATGCAAGAGGTGTTTGAAAAGTTGGCGCGTAAAAAACCTGTCTATGCGGTGACTCAGAATATCGACGAACATCGATTGCATCGCTTTGGAAAAGCGCATGATCCTCATGTTTGGTTTGACGTGGCTTTATGGCATACTGCAGGTCTGTTTGTGTTAGAGAAGTTGATTCAACATGACCCTCAGAATGAAACGTTTTATCGCCAAAATGCTGCACAATATTTAAAACGGTTATCTGAACTGGATCATTGGGTAAAGCGACAAGTCAGTCAAATTCCAAAGCAGCAACGGGTTTTGATTACGGCACATGATGCGTTCGGTTATTTTGGTACCGCCTATGATATGGAAGTGAGAGGCTTGCAAGGAATCAGTACGGCAACAGAATTCGGGTTGCATGATATTAAGGCATTAAAAGAACTGATTTTATCGCGAAAAATAAAAGCCGTTTTTGTTGAGTCCAGTGTCCCTAAACGGTTTTTAAAGTCCTTGGTAGCTGGAGTGAATGAAGTCGGTCAGCCGCTCAACATTGGCGGAGAGCTTTATTCTGATGCCATGGGGCTGTCAGGAACGCCAGAAGGCACTTATATTGGTATGGTTAAGCATAATGTCAATGTAATTGTTCAGGCACTGAAGTAAGGACATTAAATGAAAACAATTCAAAATTCCCCTCTGATTGTAAGTCAGCTGAGTATGCGCTACCACTATAAGCCTGTTCTGACAGATGTCAGTTTTCAGATTCCGGAAGGAAAAACGATTGCGGTGGTCGGGCCGAATGGCGCTGGAAAGTCTACCTTGTTAAAAGGGATTATGGGACTTGAACCGACAATGAGCGGTGAGGTTCAATTTTTTGGGCAGCCGCTCGAACAGAAGCGCTTAGCGGTTGCCTATGTACCACAAAGAGAAGAATCTGATTGGGATTTTCCTATTAATGTGATGGATGTTGTGTTGATGGGACGACATGGTCAGCTCAAATTTTGGCAACGGCCGTCTGCACAAGATGTGCTGATTGCCGAGCAAGCGTTAGAACAAGTGAGTATGTTGGACTTTAAAGACCGTCAAATCAATCAACTTTCTGGTGGGCAGCAACAACGTGTTTTCTTAGCAAGAGCATTGGCACAAAAAGCGAGTCTTTATTTAATGGATGAGCCATTTTCTGGCGTCGATGTGACGACGGAAAAGGCCATCATTGAGTTGTTTCGAAGTTTAAAAGCTGAAAATAAAACCATTGTATGCGTACATCATGACTTGAATACGGTGGGAGAATACTTTGATTGGGTCATATTAGTCAATGCCCGTCTGATCGCAGCCGGACCTGCCAATGAGGTTTTAACGCCGGAGAATTTGAATAAAACCTATGGCGGAAGATTATCGTTACTTAATGAGATGACCGAAAAACTTTACCGTTCGAATATTGACCGGGTGCATGATGATGGGTGATTTCAGTCCATATAATCCTTCTTATTGGGCGTTATTTGTTGAATTTTGGCAATTGAACGACCCGAATGCCGTTTGGGTGCTCATCGGATCAGCCTTGTTGGGCGTGAGTGCTTCTGTCATTGGCGGGTTTGCTTTTTTAAGAAAACGTTCTTTGATGGGCGATGCATTGGCACATGCCGCACTTCCCGGCGTGATGACGGCGTTTATTTTGTTTCACGCCAACACCCCCATTCTAATGTTTTTAGGTGCGGTAACGAGCAGTTTTCTAGGGTTGTTTTTGATGGACTGGTTACCTAAAAACACCAAAATAAAACCGGATGCGGCGATGGCGATTACGTTGTCATTTTTCTTTGCACTGGGGTTGATGGAGTTGTCCTATATTCAGGGACTGGAAGTGGCTGGAAAGTCAGGCCTGGACAAAATTTTATTCGGCCAAGCTGCCGCCATGCTGCCGCATGACATTTATTTACTATCCATTGTCGCTCTCGTCGTATTGGCTATGGTGGCGCTGTTTTTTCAAAAATTTCGTTTGATTGCATTTAATCGCTCTTATGCGAAATCAATTGGACTGAACATTCCTTTTTATGAAGTGTTATTGGCGCTTTTAATTGTGATGTCGGTGGTGATTGGGTTGCAGATTGTTGGCGTTGTATTAATGGCGGCGGTGTTGTTAACCCCGGTTGCGGCGGCCAAGTTTTGGAATCAGAATTTGTCAGCGATGTTGATGACAGCAGGCGTGATCGGCGCCATCAGTGGAGTGTTGAGCGCCAATATTTCTTATATGGCACCCGCGATGCCAACAGGGCCATGGATGGTGGTGGTTTTGTTTATATTGTTCTTAGTGTCCTTTTTGTTTGCCCCGCAAAAAGGATTGCTTTCCAACCTGGCTCAACAAAGACAATTACGCCGTCAAGTGTGTGAAGAAAATGTTTTGAGAACTTTTTATGTGTTAAATGAGCGTCACCCTGTTAACCAAGATAAAGCACAATCTAACATTGACTTGGGGTTGGCCTTTAGTGAAGAGGCGATTTTGGCTGCACGAGGTATGGCTATTAGTAAGTTAAAGAAAACCGTGCAACGATTAGAGCAAAAAGGGTTTTTGAAGCGAACAGATGATGTTGATGGGCTGCGTTTAACGGAAATGGGAGCTTTTCTGGCGATGACTTTAACACGCCGACACCGGTTATGGGAGAGCTATTTAACAGAACAGCTAGATATGGATACGGATAAAGTGCACCACTACGCTGAGCAGATTGAACATTTGTTGACGGATGAGGAAACCAAACAGCTAGAACAGGCGTTGGCTCAACAGGGCAAACGACAAGATCCGCATGGGCGAGAGATTCCTGAAAACCATGGCATGATTGCTAATAATGAGGGAACAAAATGATCAGCGATGTATGGATTATAGCGACTGCCAGTTTAGTGGCCATCAGTTGTTCTATGGTTGGGGTGTTCTTAGTGTTGCGCCGGATGAGTTTGTTGGGAGATGCCATCAGTCACTCTGTATTATTGGGAATCGTCTTGGCGTATTTGATTGCAGGCAGCCGGTCAGTGGTCGCGATGATGATAGGCGCGACGTTGATCGGATTGTTGACGGCTTGGCTTTCCAATGCATTGCACCGAGTCAGCAAAATACAAACAGATGCGAGTATTGGGATTATTTTTACCTGGTTTTTTGCCTTGGGGGTGATTTTAATTTCGGTTTATGCCGGCCAAGTCGATTTGGATCAGGAGTGTGTTTTATATGGTGAAATCGCCTTTGTTCCGTTTGATACGGTTATCTGGGGAGAGCAAGAGCTTGGGCCGCGCGCATTATGGATTATTGGTGGGGTCTTTCTAGTCAATCTCATTTTGATTGTATTGGCATTTGAACGCTTTAAGTTGGTGGCTTTTCATCCGGCTTTGGCACTCTCTCTGGGCGTCAGCGTTTCGTTTTGGCATTACCTTTTGATGACCATGGTGTCATTAACAACGGTCGCTTCATTTGATGCGGTGGGGGCGATTTTAGTGGTGGCCTTGCTGGTGATTCCGGCCAGCAGTGCCTATTTGTTGGCCAGCTCTTTAAAATCGATGTTATGGATGGCCGCAGGGTATGCTCAGGTGTCAGTTTTATTAGGGTATGCTATGGCG
Source organism: Hydrogenovibrio crunogenus (assembly GCF_004786015.1). Taxonomy (NCBI): domain Bacteria; kingdom Pseudomonadati; phylum Pseudomonadota; class Gammaproteobacteria; order Thiotrichales; family Piscirickettsiaceae; genus Hydrogenovibrio; species Hydrogenovibrio crunogenus. The sequence continues at coordinate 2,395,689 of NZ_CP032096.1, read as the reverse complement.
GTGTGGCTGGATAGTTCTATTGCGGCTTCCATTGCGGTCATGGCTGGCGTGTTATTGATTGTGACGGTTTTGTTGTTGCAATGGAAAAAACAATGGCGAGGTAGTCAAGTAAAAGAAGCGATGCTGGACGGGAAACTTCAATAAAAAATGCCCAGGCCTGGGCATTTTTTAATCTATTTTAGAAGCCTGTGAAGACAAGTGATAAGACGTTATTCTCATAGCCATCGCCATTTTTATATTCACGATACCCCTCGCTCATTTTGTAGCCTAAGATAAAGCGCTGATCTTTAATATGCCAGTTCATGGAGCCTGCATCGCCATTCTGGCAATGCTTCACCTTATCCGGAAGGTCTATGAAGTCGCCAATTTGGTACTGATCGGAAGTGCTGGCGATGATTTCACCCTCAACAGTCGTAAAGAGACTGAAAGTTGATTCATCCACCTCTTTGTTGACATAAGTCGGTTTGGTGTCTTCCAGCATGGCTTGGAATTCAGGCTTACTGTCAAACACCAGAGCAATACCACCGACGTTCTTATGCTCGCTATGCCAGTGTTTTACTGCGGCATGATAGATATAGGTGTATTGCCCATCATATAGCTCGGTTTTATGGAAATTGGAAACCACATAAGCTTGTGTATCTTGTATGGATAGGCAAGAAGAGGTGTCTTGTGGTTGAGGTAAAATCGTATCGACTAAATGCCCTTCTGCGGGGTTGGAAACGGCAATGATCTTTCCTTTTCTGTCATACAACATGATATTGGTGTAAACGGTGTACAGCTGGTTGATGTATTGCAGGATATCTGTCAGAACCTCGGTTTCTTCTTCGCCAACAGGCGCTTTGTCTTGATGGTCACTCAGAATCTTTCTGAAGGTGCTGTTGAGTGCCCACCAGCGGCAATCATTCGCGCGTTCGTATAGATTTCGATCCATGATTTCGACTGCCAAAGTCGCACTGAAGCTGACTTTATTCTGGATGGTTTCTACTAACACTGTATGAATATGGTGAATAAAGTCACTGAAAATGGTTTGAATGTCTTTACTGATGTCTTGAAAGCTGTCTAACACCGGTAAAAATGATTTCACATCTTTTTTTAGAGAGGTGATTTTGCCATTCAGAATAACGATTAGCAGCAGGGTGCTGACTTTTAAATTGGTTTCATCCAAGTCTTTTAGATAAATTGGGGAATCTTGTTCTATCACCACGCCTAAGTCATCGCTTGATTCGCTGCCGGAAAAAGCAACATTATGCGAAGCATGGGTGTGGCAAAACCATGGCAGTCCTTTAAAACCTTGGTAACCATGTGTTTGCGTGGTGTAATTTAAGCCTTGATCATTCCCTTGAGGGGTGTGCATTTGCGTTGGCGGTGGCATTTTTTTGCCCAATGGATGTTGTGATGGCGTATTACTGGCGATAACAGTGCCTTTATCATCCAATAACATGATTTCATAACCTTCTTCCGCACTGCTTAGTTTTGGAAAAATGGACGCCATTTCTTCTTCAAATTCGAAGCTTAAACAAAGTACGCCAACCACTTTGGATTCGCCATTTTGAGTGGATTCAATTCGTTTGGCATAAATTAAGCTGTTAGGCTTGTTCGGAAATAAGTCTGAGGGTCTATAAACTTCTAAATAAGGTTCGTTGGTGGTCAACGCTTCCTGAATGATCGGGTCGTTGCTGCGGGTCACCGGGTTGTTTGGGTTCAGTTTTGCTTTCACTTCACCTGAGGGAGTGAGTAATAGAATGTCGTCATAAACACTGTATTTAGCAACATACTCTTCAATGCGACGATGAATAAACTCTTGATCCTGTTCAGTGGTTTCAGGTTGTGCTAAGTATTCAACCAAGTCATCATCGGTGGCTAGAAAACCAACATCGGCGGTTCTTTCAAATAAATTACGAATTAAAATATCAATGGTAGCTTGGGATTTTAGGATAATTTCACTATTGGCTCGGTTGAGGTAACGCCCGACAAGCTCATCGATCATTAAGTTACGAAGACTCTGAAATTCTTTTTGAGTGTCGACAATGGATTCAAGTAACTGTGGGTCAATGTTTTCATTGTTGATTTTTCCGACCATTGCGACGGTTGTCCACCAAAGGTCCTGGTGCTCGAGCTCCCCTAAGTAACGTTTTACTTCCGGTAAGTATTGCGTATAGTTTTTTAGATTTTGTGAAGCGTTCAATTCCATTTCATCTTCGCTATTTAAGTGTCAAACTTGTAACTTTTTCCACATTTTCTTAGTGGGTGAAAAATCATATTAGTAAACACTTAAGCATATTGAGTGCCAGTATGGGGTTTTTAAAAAGAATCAAAGCAATGGGGCTACATTAAAGCTTTTTAAAGACAATAAAAGCGAATCAATTTAATGCAGGATTGCTGGGAGGGGGTGGAAATGATTTATTTTGGTGCGCGGATTATAAGCGTTGAATTTTCTCGACAATCGGAAGTCGCTTTAACTTTCTCATGACATCCGCTAAATGTTTTCGGGTATGCACGCGAACGACAATGTTCATTAAGCTATAGGTTTCGTCTTTGTCTTCTGAGCGCACTCGGTCGATATCGGTTTTCATCTCTGCAATGTTGCTGGCAACCGTTGCTAATGCCCCACGCCGGTTTAAAATTTCAAGCTGAAGTTCCACATCAAAGGTTTGGGTGATGTTTTCTTCCCAGTTCACATCCAGCCATTTTTCAGGGTGGTTTTTGAACTGTTTAACGTTTTTACATTCTTGTCGATGGATCACTAATCCTTTTTCAGCACTGATGAAGCCGATGATTTCATCTCCTGGAATTGGGTGGCAACAGCCTGCATAATTGACTGCCATGCCTTCGGTTCCAGAGATGACCAAAGGTTGAGAGGGGTCTTCAACTGCGTGTGACTTTAATATAGAATCCTCTGAGCCAAGAACCACATCATGGATTTGTTTGGCAACGAGGTTTGCTAGGCGTTTGCCCAGGCCGATTTCTTCTAACAAGTGATCCCAGCTTTCCAGCTTAAACTCGACCACGATGCCTTCTCGGATGACATCTGTTAAACCGGTATAAGACATATTGAAGTTACGTAACCCTTTTTCAAGGAGTCTTTTTCCAAGTGCTTGGGCAGAGGCAGATTGTTGATTTTTTAAGAATGCTCGGATTTGTGAACGTGCTTTGGCCGTGGTAACAAATTGTAACCAAGAAGGGTTGGGTTGTAATTCTTTGCTGCGAATGATTTCAACAGTCTGTCCGCTTTCCAAATGGGTTCTAAGGGGAATTAGCTTCTTATCAACGCGACAACCAACGGTTCCATGTCCTACATTGGTGTGGACGGCATAGGCGAAGTCAACAGCCGTCGCGCCTGCGGGTAAGGTAATGATATCGCCTTTCGGGGTAAAAACATAAATGACATTTGGGAAAAGGTCTATTTTGACATTTTCCAAGAAGTCTAAAGAATTACCTGCACCCTGCTGAATTTCGAGCAGATTTTTTACCCATTCTTGAGCTCGGATTTCAACCGCAGAAAGCGGTTGTTCTATCGGGCGTCCTTCTTCGGTGGCATCTTGTTTGTAAACCCAGTGTGCTGCGATTCCGTGTTCAGACACTTCATGCATTTCATTTGTACGAATCTGAATTTCAATGTAGGCTCCAAATGGGCCGAAGAGTACGGTATGTAAAGATTGATAACCATTCGATTTAGGGATGGCGATATAGTCTTTAAAGCGACCAGGAAAGGGTTTGTAAAGTGAATGAACCGACCCCAGTACGCGATAGCATTCATCGGCTGTATTGACCACAACTCGGAAGGCAAAAATATCGAGAATCTCATCAAAGCTGAGATGCTTGTATTTCATTTTTTTATAAAGGCTATATAAATGTTTTTCACGACCAATGACATTGGCGGGAATATTTTCGTCATGAAGTCGATTGGTAATGGCTTCATTAATCTGTTCTACAATTTCCGCTCGGTTACCACGTGCTTTTTTAACGGCGCGCTCTAGTACGGCAAATCGAAACGGGTGCATGGCCTTAAAGCCAAGATCTTCAAGTTCGATACGAATGGCATTGATCCCTAAGCGAGCTGCGATAGGAGCATAAATTTCAAGCGTTTCGCGTGCAATTCGACGTTGTTTATCTGGACGCATTACGCCTAATGTACGCATATTATGAAGTCGGTCGGCCAGCTTGATTAAAATGACGCGAATATCTCGCGACATAGCCAGTACCATTTTACGGAAATTTTCTGCTTGTGCTTCTTGAGGGTTATCGAATTCAAGTTTACCAAGCTTGGTAACACCATCAACAATCTCGGCCACATTTTCGCCGAATCGATCAATGATATCTTCTTTGGTATAAGGAGTGTCCTCAACCACGTCATGCAAGATTGCAGCAATCAAGCTTTCATGGTCAAGTTGGATGTCGGCCAGAATTTCGGCTACAGCAACAGGGTGCCAGATATAGGCGCCTCCTGTTTTGCGCATTTGCCCTTTGTGTGCCTCTGCCCCGAATTCAAAAGCGGCTTTTATTTGCTTAAGGTGTCTTTTCTTAAGATAGACCGATGCTTTTTCGATTAAGTCATCAAGGGAGGTTGGGGTGGGCATAAAAAGGGTCTGGACTCCTGTTAATTATCCGAAAAAAGGAGGGGTATCAGGGTCGGACATGACGACTTCTTTGTTAATCGTGTTTTCCGCTAGTTCACGTAATGCCATTACAGTCGGCTTGTCTTTATCCCAGTCTAATGTTGGTTCTGCGCCATTTGATAGTTGACGAGCTCGTTTAGAGCTTAAAATAACCAGTTCAAAACGATTTTCAACTTGATCTAAACAATCTTCTACAGTTACGCGTGCCATTTATAATTAGTCCTTAAAATTCAGTAAATTACTATTTTACCGAATTATAGGCGGGAGTTTCAATTTAATAATGACTATTTCAACAGAAAAACATGGAATATGTTTAGAGTTTGCGAGAACTTATTTGACACCTAGTGCTTTTAAATAATCCTTTAAGATGTGTGATTGGGAGGTGATGACTTGATAAGCCGCTTCTCCCATTACTTGTCGTTGAATTTCGTCATTCAGTAAGGAAGGTAGGATTTTTTCCATCTCTTCAATGTGATTAACTTGAATAAGTGCATTTTGTTTTAATAATAATTTCGTTTCAGCTTCAAAATCAGACATATCTGGCCCTGTGATGATAGGGGCTTTGACGGCTGCGGGTTCCAGAACATTATGCCCGCCTTTTGGTACAAAAGCCCCCCCCATTATCACCAGCTTGGCATGTGCATATAAGGGCATCAAGGCGCCGATTTGATCATCTAAATATATTTGGATTTCATCGGTGATGGGTTCATTGAGACTGAAAACTGCAATCTGTTTTCGATAAGGCGAAAGTGCTTTTAAGATTTGGTCTCGGCGTTTCGGGTGTCTGGGAACGATAACAAGTAGCTCCGGCCGGTTAAGTGTTAACCACATCGCAACCAGTTGTTGCTCTTCATTGTGGTGAGTTGATGCGGCTAATACATAGTCTTTTTTAATGATTGCAGGATAATGGGGTTGATCCATCAAGCCGGCATATTTTAAATTATCCAACACTTTTATTTTGTCGCTAGGACAACCTAATGCCATGAAACGGTCAGCTTCAGTTTGACTGCGTGCTAAAACTTGGCTGACAAATTGAAGCGTTTTACGATAAGTCGTTTTGAGCCATGCAGGGCTAGTTAAAGTTTTTCGCGAGAGTCGGGCATTGATCAGGGTGATCGAAACGCCTTTTTTGTTTGTCAGTCGGTAGAGGTTTGGCCAAATCTCCGTTTCAACCACCCAAAGTGATTTTGGAGTATAGGTCTTTAAAAAATTTTGGATGGCATAAGGCCAGTCAAAAGGCAAGTAGCAGTGGTGGACCGAGTCTGAAAAGAGGTTTTGAACCAAATCAGCGCCGGTCGGGGTGCTGGTTGTGATTAAGATTTCTTCCAACGGAATCAAGTGTTTGATAAGCGGTTCAGAGGCCTTCACCTCTCCCACTGAAGCACAATGAATCCACAGTGGAGAGGGTGGTTCTTTTTTTGGCTCCTTTGAAAACCCAAATCCCAATCGCTGTAAAAGAAATCGTTTGCCACCTCTTCGTTTAAAAGCTTCAACGGTAATGATTAAGATAATCACAGGGCTGAGTAAGCGAATCAGGGATTGATAAATCATCTAGGCCTTCGCATATTTAATAGAACGGGTTAATGACCCGCGTTCAAAAGTGCTTCCATCATTTCGATATCGCCCGGTAAATCGACTTCAGGTGAGTCCCATTCACTTTCAACCACTTTGATTTTATGGCCATATTCGAGTGCACGAAGTTGTTCAAGTTTTTCGATGTCTTCCAGTTGACCCATCGGCAGGGTATTAAAAAGATCCACAAAGCGCTTGGTATAGGCATAGACCCCTAAATGTTTAAAGGAATCATGATCCCAATAGTCGCGACCATGAGGAATGGTTGCACGAGAGAAGTAAAGTGCAAATCCATTGGTGTCTGTGACCAGCTTAACGTCTTTCGGGCTGGTAATTTCCGCTTCATTAACGATTTTAAAAGAAAGGGTGCTCATTTCAAACGAACCATCGTAATCGGCTGCTTTGAAAGGGGCGATAACCGCTTCAATCGAACCTTGATTGACAAGCGGCTGGTCGCCTTGAACATTGACAATCAGGTCGTCTTCTTTTAAATCCAACGCCTGCGCGGCTTGAGCAATTCGGTCTGTACCCGATTCCGCTTCAGGAGGGGTCATGACAACGTTGCCACCGAATTTTTCAACCACTTCTTTAATGCGGTCGTCATCGGTCGCGACGTAGACGGCTTCAATGCCCGTTGCTTTTGAAATGCGCTCAAAAACATGTTGGATCATCGGTTTGCCATTAATTAATTTAAGCGGTTTACCAGGTAATCTTGAAGAGCCATAACGAGCAGGAATAAAGACGTAAGTGTTCATAAAAATCCTTAAAAGAAGCGAACGTACCTTACAGTCTTAGGTTGAAAGACTGTAAGTGACAGAATGGACGAAATTACATTTTTAGATAAAGCGAACGCAACAATTCTGGGGTGACTTTTTCTTTCCAGTCAGGGCCGTATACATTATCCCAAAGCGGTGCCATGCCAGACGAAACCTGAATCATTTTATCCATTTCCGCATCTGTTAAATCTTTACAAACGTTTTTCGGCAAGGTGATATTGTGCTTATCCAGCATTTTTCTAAAGGTCTTAACACCTTCTGGGTAAAAGTCATCTAGGGCATTAAACGCAATACAGTTACCGATGCCGTGGTGATACCCCATGACATAAGATAAACCATAAGATAAAGCATGACAGGCACCCACTTGGCTATACGCAATAGATTGGCCGCCCATATAAGATGCCATCATTAATTTTTCATCTGAATCCGGATGGTCTTCTAAAAAGACTTGGTGACAAAGCTCAGAAGATTTTTCACCAAATGCACGAGCAAACTCATTGATGTAAGTACCATTCAGGGCTTCCACATTATGAATATAGCAGTCCATTCCTGTATAGAACCATTGATCTTTTGGCACACCGGCAATCAAGTCAGGGTCCATGATGATTTGATCGAATACCGTATGGTCGGAGTTCATGCCCAATTTCTTATCCGGTCCGGTTAAAACCGTTGTTCTTGACGCTTCGGCACCTGTTCCAGAAATGGTTGGAATGCCAACGTGATGAACCGCTGGATTTTTGATTAAATCCCAACCTTGGTATGAAGCGGCGCCACCTGGATTTGTAAGTAGCAATGCCACGGCTTTACCGATGTCGAGAGAAGATCCACCGCCGATGCCGACTACGCTGACAGGATTTTTGCCTTTGCCAAACGCTTGAACCTGTTCGGTTAAAGCATCCACATAGGTGGTTTTAGGTTCATCGGTAACATCCAGCCAGATAACGAGGTCTTGTGCTTGATTGGGTAGGCGTTCTTTTAAAGGTTTGTCCTTATGAACTTCGTCTACCAAAAAGACAACAAAATCGTCTGGCTTTTGACGCTCTTCGGTTAAAACATCATCGAGTTGATCAAAAGAGCCTCGGCCAAAAATCATTCTCGGAACGGTTTTAAAATTACGATGTTTCATTGTGGAATTCCTTTAAAAATCTTATTTAAATACTTTTGCAAATGCATCAATACGCTGCTGAATATCCGCTTCCGACCAAGATAAATTAATCAGCATTGAAAACGTTCGGCTCATAATATCATCTGATTTAGGTGTTTTCACTTGCGTATAGTCAGGTCGATCAGCAATGAGTTCGATCGGCAATTTAGCTGGCCCTTTCATATTCTGAATATGCGTCCAGTTTTTCAGGTAATGCCAGTTGTTTGCATACCAATAGAAAACCGCAGGAATGTTTTCTTCTGCTAATGCTTTCACGACTTCTTTTGCACGTGCTTCTGTGGGCATAATCACGCTTAAAAATCCGGCATTGTCTCCTGCTTCATCAGGGATGACGCGGAAAGCCACTTCTTCATACTGTGATAACGCTTCTTTCAGTGCTTTTTTGTTTTTACGTTGAATCTCAAGAATGCGGTCTAACTTTTTCCATTGTGCGACCCCGACTGCAGCGTTCATTTCGGAGATGCGATAGTTGCTTCCCATGATAGGGTGGCTTTCTGCGCCTCGATCCATACCAATGTGATCATGCCCATGGTCAGAATATTGGTGAGCGTGGTTGTAGATTGTTTCGTCGTTGGTCAGTACGGCACCCCCTTCCCCGCAAGAAATGGTTTTAACCGAGTCGAATGAAAGGGTTCCAACTTGGCCTAGGGTTCCGAGAGCCTTGCCTTTATAGGTTCCACCTGTTGCTTGACACGCATCTTCCAGTAAGACAAGATTGTGTTTGTCACAGACAGCTTTGACGTCATCCATGTGCCCCATCGAACCGCACATGTGAACAAAGTTGACCGCTTTGGTTCGAGGGGTGATAACCGCTTCAATGCCTTCTGCAGAAAGGGTTAAGGTTTCATCGATTTCTGCAAAAACAGGAATCGCGCCAGCCAATACAATGGCTTCTACTGACGCAACAAAGGTGAAAGGAGGAACAATGACTTCATCTCCCGCGCCAATGCCTGCTGAAGCAAGTGCCGTTGAGAGAGCTGTTGTGCCACTGGAGACAAGATGTGCGTGGTTGACTTGAAGCGTGTCGCAAATCATTGATTCTAATTCGCGTGCTTTCCAGACATCATTTCTCATGCCATCAAAGTTGTAGCGGAAAGTGAAGCCCTTTTCCATGACTTCATTTACTTGTTGTTTTTCCGTCTCGTCAAAGAGTTCAAAGCCAGGCATTGAATAGGTTCCTTTTAATGTTGTTGGGTGAGTTCATTAATCATCACGTTATGCTTTTCATATTGTTTCGCACACGCTTGGCGATTGGCCAAAAAAATACTGTGTAATTCTGCAAGAGCGGTATCAAAATGATTATTGATGACCAGATAATCAAATTCATTGAAATGTTTCATTTCGTTAACGGCGTCAGACATTCGGCGTTCAATGACTTCTTCGCTGTCCGTTCCTCGGCCTTTTAATCGTTTTTCAAGTTCTTTAAGGCTAGGCGGTAAAATAAAAATGCTGACGGCGTCTGGAATTAATTTTCTTACTTGTTGTGCGCCTTGCCAGTCTATTTCTAAGATGACGTCTTTGTCTTCTGCCAGTTTGCTTTCGACAACGCTTTTAGAGGTGCCGTAATAATTATCAAACACTTGCGCATGCTCTAAAAAATCATTTTCCGCCACTTTTTGTTTGAAAGCGTCGACTGAAAGAAAGACGTAATTGATGCCATCTTCTTCACCAGGTCGTTTTGGGCGAGTGGTGCTTGAAATAGATACTTGGATTCGACTGTCTTTCTCGGTCAACTTGCTTACGAGTGACGTTTTACCAGCCCCTGAGGGTGCAGAGATAATATAAAGAGAACCCGCCATTTTAATTCCTTACGTCTGTCTTCTTATCTTTTTAAAGAGGCGAAAGCGTTCTTGCTTGGCGCTCTAACGGAGAGGCAGATACCTTGCCCATTTCGGCACAACATTTTAACAGAGTTTACCTAAAATTGTTGTGATTAGGCTACAATAGTGTCTATGCATAGAGAAAGTATTTTTTTAGTAGGACCCATGGGGGCTGGTAAGTCGACTGTCGGCCGTTTTTTAGCTGATAAGCTGCATTATCAGTTTTTAGACAGCGATCACGTAATAGAAGATAAAACGGGCGCGACGATTCCAATGATTTTCGATATTGAAGGGGAATCAGGGTTTCGTGCGCGCGAAAAGGTCGCGATTGATGACTTGACGCAACGGTCAGAAATTGTGCTTGCCACAGGCGGGGGGGCTATCTTAAACCCTGAAAACCGTAAAAATTTGCGCTCGAGAGGGTTCGTGGTCTACTTGAAATCCTCGGTGGATGCTTTGGTCCAACGAACCCGACATGATCGTAACCGTCCGTTGTTACAAACGGAAAACCCGGAACAGGTTTTAAGAAAGCTGATTGAAGAACGTGGTCCCTTGTATGAAGAAGTGGCCGATCTGGTAATTCAAACCGAACAGGTTTCCGTTCACCGTGTGGTTAAGCAGATTCTGGATAAGTTGGCAGAGCAGAAAATCATTTAAGGAAAAGAGATTGAAGACACTAACAGTTGAACTGGGGGAAAGAAGTTACCCTATTTTTATTGGACAGGGTTTGTTAGGGCAAGCCGAACTGGTGAAACCCTATGTGACCGGAACGCAGGTTCTTATTGTCTCTAATACCACCGTTGCCCCTTTGTACTTGGAGAAAGCGAAGCAAGCCTTTTCAGAGTATGACGTTAAAACCGTTATTTTGCCGGATGGAGAACAGTATAAAAACCTAGACGTTTTGAATCAGATTTTTGATGTGGCAATTGAAAACCGTTTTGACCGAAAATGCACTTTCGTGGCATTAGGTGGTGGGGTTATCGGTGATATGACTGGATTTGCGGCCGCCTCTTATCAACGAGGGGTGAATTTTATTCAAATCCCGACCACCCTGCTGTCACAAGTTGACTCTTCTGTGGGCGGCAAGACCGGCGTAAATCACCCGAAAGGCAAAAACATGATCGGCGCTTTTCACCAACCGGAATGCGTTGTTATTGACACCGATACCTTGAATACCCTGGAAGACAGAGAGTTGTCGGCGGGGCTTGCCGAGGTTATTAAGTATGGCTTGATTGTTGATTATCCATTTTTTGAATGGTTAGAACAAAATCTACCAGGCCTGATGGCAAGAGATCCTGTGATTTTAGCTGAAGCGATCGAGCGTTCTTGTCAGAATAAAGCGACGATTGTGGCAAAAGATGAAAAAGAAGCGGGTTTGCGTGCGCTATTTAATCTGGGGCACACCTTTGGTCATGCCATTGAAGCTGGAATGGGATACGGTAATTGGTTGCATGGTGAAGGAGTCAGTGCCGGCATGATGCAAGCAGTTTATCTGTCAAAGTTAATGGGAGATTTAACGCAAACAGACCAGGAACGAATTGCTGCCATTTTGCAATCAGCTCATTTGCCGGTTATGCCGCCTAAAGAAATGAGTGTTCAGCAATTTCTAGATTTAATGGCCGGTGATAAAAAAGTACAGGCGGGTCAAATTCGGTTGGTTTTATTGAAAGCGATTGGACAGGCCTATGTGACTGGAGAGTATCCTTCGGAGTTATTGGAACGCACCTTGATTGAGTATCGTTAACTCTTGATTAAGAGGTGGAAAGAGGAGTGTTAGCAGAAATGATTCAGCAATTTGAAGCCACAGGTGTTCATCTTTCCATGCGAGAGCAGTTAATGATGATTGAGGTCGAAAACGATTTCGCTAAGGCCACAATTACGCCACATGGGGCATCTGTTCTAAGTTTTATACCGAAGAGCGGCAATACATCTGGGCAGGATCTGTTGTGGGTATCCGATACGGCTGTGTATACGGGAGAAAAACCGGTTCGCGGCGGCATTCCTGTTTGTTGGCCTTGGTTTGGTGTGTCACAAGAAGCAGGGCTTCCTGCGCATGGGTTTGTCCGTAATCGAGTTTGGCATTTAGACAGCGTGCGAAACTTGGATGCGGGCGTGACGGAAGTCGTCTTAATGCTTGAGTCGGATGACGCTTCTTTGGCTATCTGGCCACATGCTTTTCGATTGGAGCTAAAAATAGAAATCGGAACCGAGCTGGTAATGACGCTGATAACGCATAACCTGAATGATCATGATATTGAAGTGACCGAGGCTTTTCATTCTTATTTTACGGTTTCAGATGTTGAATCAATTGAGGTAGAAGGGTTGGCACCTAGTTTCTGTTATGACAAATTAACCAATGCCGATCCTGTTGAGCAGACAGATGTTTTAAAGATTGCTCCTCCTATCGATTCCGTTTTTATTGACCAGGTGGGCCTAGTTAAAATCAAAGACGCCCAGCTCCGAAGAGCCATTTGTATAGAAAAGGGTAATGGTCGTTCTTCGGTGGTGTGGAATCCTGGGCCGGAAATTATCAAGGGATTTGCTGACATGCCGAATGATGCTTGGCCAAGTATGTTATGCGTTGAGGCCGGTAATGTATTGCAAAATGCGGTCTGGATTCCAAGTGGCGAGAAGCATAAATTTATTATGAAGCTTTATGTGGAAGACGTTTAATAAAAACAAATGTTGGATATAAAAAAACAGCGCCAATGGCGCTGTTTTTATTTAAGCAATTGCAATTAAGTTAAGCCGTCATGCTGGCATGTAATGTTTTGATGGCTTGTTGTTCAATTTGACGAATACGCTCCATCGAAACGCCATATTTTTCAGACAAAGCCTTTAAGCCCGTTTTATTTTCACTGAGCCAACGTTGTTGCAAAATATCTCGACTACGTTGATCTAGTTGTTTTAAGGCTTGGTGCATTCTGCCTAGCTCATGGTCAGATTGTGAGTCATTTGCCAGCTGTGTTTCAGGATCTAGTTCCTGGCTCACCAGTACAGGGTATGTCTTAGAAGTGTTTTCTTCTTCATCGGGTGTTAAATCGACAGACATATCTTGACCATACAGACGCGTTTCCATTTCAAGGACGTCTTTTCGGGTCACTCCGAGCTCTTTTGCAATCGTGTCAGCATCTTTATCCCCTAACCATTCAAGAGATTTTTTAGTGCTACGCAGTTTAAAAAAGAGCTTGCGCTGTGCTTTGGTGGTCGCCGTTTTGACAATACGCCAATTTTTAATCACGTACTCATTGATTTCGGCACGAACCCAATGAACCGCAAAAGTCATTAACCGTACTTTTTCAGCCGGATTAAATCGTTTAACGGCTTTCATCAAACCGATATTACCTTCCTGGATGAGGTCATTTAATGGCAACCCATACCCATTGTAAGAGCGTGCAATCGGAACCACATAACGCAAAGAAGACAAAATAAGCTGTCTGGCAGCATTTAAATCTTTATGATGATAAAGTTTTTCCGCCAACTCTCTTTCTTCGTCAGCTGAAAGTTGAGGTAGGGTTTGAACCGTTCTCAAATAGCTTTCAATGTTCTGTCCAGGAGTAAGATTGTTTGCAAATGGAATCAATTGATTTGTCATATTGATCTCTCTCCTAATAAAATTAATATCATCATATTACACTTTTTTTGGCACTCAAGTCAATAGAGTGCTAATGTTTTTTTAATTAAACTTATTGTGTTTTATTTCAATGCCTTAAGAGTATTTTGTAATGTAGTTTATAATTATGTTAAGGCTTAAGTCAGGAATAAGGTCGAGAAGAGATATGTTAGGAAATGAAAAAATAAAAAGAGCCGGAAAAAGGAGGAGAAACCGGCTCTAATTAAGGCGGATAATTAACCGTTTTCGGCTAACTGGCCTGTTTGGTGCATCATTTCTAACCAGGCATCACGCACTTCGGTTAGGATTTCAATGGCGCTGTCTAAATAGAAGGAATCCTTTTCAAAAACGGCTTCTTGAATGGATTTATCGGCGTAACGATATAATTCATCTAAATCATATGCCAAAGGCGTATTTTCTGACATGGATAAACGATCACGTAAAGCGTCTAAAATCGTTGTCATTCGGCCTAAGTGGAAGCCTTTTTCGACCAAAGCATTACTTTGATGACAGACTTTTGCTAAGTTTCCTTTATCTACCACGCCTTGTAGTAGTAAAAGAATGGTCTTGCTTGGATTGTCAGCCAATTTTGACTCTGTATCTGGGTTACGGTTGTATTCTTGAAGAATAGGGGCTTTTACATCTGATGTCATTGTTTGATTCGTTGTCATAATCATGCTCCTGTGCGGTCATCTGATTTATTGAACATTTAAAAAATTCTTTCTGTCTTTTACAGAATCATAGAAAGTTCTAAAGTTATTCTGCTAAGGGTCGAGTAGCAGACAGCATGCCATATCAATAAAGTTGTTGTTAAGTTATTGATATTTATTGTTTATTTGTGTTTGTCTTGAGTGGCGTTGTTTGAATAAAGAAAAGAATTGGCTGGAGGTGATAAAGATTGTCAGTTATTTGGCAATGACGTTTTGAAAGGGTCACTTTTAATACGTGTTTGAGTTAAGCACGGCATAAAAGTGACAACTAAAGGCGTTTAGAATTCCACCTTTACTGCTTGAGCTGATGCTTTGGCTTTTTCAATGGCTTTTTCAATCGTGATATCGCGCGCGAGCGCAACCCCCATCCTACGACGACCGGCAATTTCTGGTTTACCGAATAATCGGATTTGAGTGTCCGGTTCTTTTAATGCCTCTTCAAGTCCACTAAATTGAGTTGTTGTTGAGTGGCCTGTTGGAAGGATAACGCTGGAAGCAGAAGGGCCATGCTGTGTAATGTTTGGAATCGGTAACCCTAAAATCGCTCTTAGATGCAGTGCAAATTCAGATAAATCTTGAGAGATTAAAGTAACCAAACCTGTATCATGAGGGCGCGGCGAAACTTCACTGAAGATGACTTGATCATCTTTAATGAATAATTCAACGCCAAATAACCCCCAGCCGCCAAGAGCATCGGTAATTTTGATGGCAATTTTTTCCGCTGACTGAATAGCTATATCAGACATTGGGTGCGGCTGCCAGGACTGACGATAATCACCGTCTTCTTGAATATGGCCTATTGGCGCGCAAAAGCTGGTGCCATTTTTATGACGGATCGTCAATAAGGTGATTTCATAGTCAAAATCAACAAACCCTTCGATAATCACTTTTCCTTTACCGGCACGTCCGCCTTCTTGTGCATAGTGCCAGGCTGACTCTATGTCAGCTGTCGACTTTATGACGCTTTGCCCTTTTCCTGATGAACTCATGATTGGTTTGACTACACAGGGCATGCCAATGGTTTCTACGGCTGCGATAAAGTCTTTTTTATTGTCTGCAAACGCATAAGGGCTGGTTGGAATGTCAAGATCTTCTGCAGCTAAGCGACGGATGCCTTCTCGATTCATAGTGAGTTGAGTGGCTTTGGCAGATGGAATAATGTTAAAGCCTTCCTGTTCCAACTCAGCGAGGGTGTCGGTTGCGATGGCTTCGATTTCCGGCACAATATAGTCAGGCTTTTCTTTTTCGATGATTTGTCGAAGAGCCTTTCCGTCCAACATGCTTAAGGTGTAGCTGCGATCTGACACTTGCATCGCCGGTGCATTTTCATATCGATCTAAGGCAATCACCTCGAGTCCAAGTCGCTGCGCTTCAATCGCTACTTCCTTTCCCAGTTCGCCTGCACCACACAATAAAATTTTAGTAGCGGTCTTTGAAAACGTGGTACCGATTTGCAACATGGCATTCCCCTTGCTTATTGAATCCGTAAAAAGAAACAGCCAAATTTATCGGCCGACAATATGAAAACTTGAAGGCAATTATAGTGGATTTTATCCATTTCTGAAAAATAACAATGAATGTCAGCAAAATTTTTAACAGACATTTCAATTTGCTTTTCAGGTAAGGCAAGGGATGTAAGGAATAATAATATGATTGAGTTCGCACAAAACACGACTTTGGAACCGCTTCTAGATCACTTGAAGTTTGATCGTCGTATGACATCGCCTCAAAAATTTGAGTCGTTTCCAGATATCGCTGCGAATGAAAAGTCCAGTGTAAAAAGATTACTGTCCGAATTACAGCACAAGTTTTCAGACTCGGTTGATGTTGCTTATTTAATTGAATCCGAAGTCAGTTCGCGGACGGCGGACTTATACCGTAGAGCAAATTACGATTCTTTAACACACTTGCCTAACCGTGCCCATCTTCATGATATTTTAGAGAATATGATTCAAGGAACGGAACATAAAGGAAGTGTGTTTTCATTATTGTTCTTAGATTTAGATGGTTTTAAAGCTGTTAATGACACTCAAGGTCATCATATTGGAGATGAATTATTACGACATGTCAGTGGACGACTGATCTCATCTGTTCGAGAAGGCGACATTGTGAGCCGATTAGGCGGTGATGAGTTTGTGGTTTTACTGGCTGAAACAGAAAACCGAACTGAAGTGGAAGACGTTTGTCAGCGTATTATCAATGAGGTGTCTCGACCATATTGGTTTGAAGGGCAAGAGGTTAGAACCTCTACCAGTATTGGTGTTTCCATGTTTCCGCAAGATTCGAAGCTTGCATCCGAGCTGATTGAAACGGCAGATGAAGCTTTGTATGTGTCTAAATCTAAAGGGAAAAGAACATTTCGTTTTTATAATGATGTAAAGCAAGAAGTACCTGCGCATAAACATATTATTCAAGCAAGGTTCGATGCCGCTGTTTTAAATTCAGAATTTGCTACTTATGTTGAACCACAAATTGATTTGAAAGAAAACCGAGTGGTTGGTGGTCATCTCAGTATTGAATGGCAAACAGCCGATGAAAATCAACAATCACTTGAATCATGGCAGCATTTACTGGCAGGAAACCCTGCGGAATCTTCGATCAGTTTATGGTTATTGGATAGTGCTTGTTTTTATTTAAAGCAATGGTTAAAGGTCGATGCTGAATTTGTGGTAACGGTTCCAATCATGGAAGGGCTATGGCGCCAAGAAGATTTTGCAGAGCTTTTAAATCAGAGAGTTAAGCAATATGGCATTCCATCCAGTCAATTGCAATTGGCGTTTTCGTTGAAGAGTTTTGACGTTTTTGATCAGGGTTTAAGGGATTGTTTACAACAGTTATCCGATCAAGGGTATCAACTGACTTTAACCGGGCTAGGAGGGCAATCCTTTAATTTTTCGATGCTGGTTGGGTTAAATATTCAAGAGTTTAAGTTTGATGAAGTGTGGTTGCATGAGCAACTTGAAACGCGTTCTGGGCAACAATGGGTTAAAGCATTGATTCAAATGGCGAAAAGTTTAGATGCGTGTATGATTGCGACCGGGATTATCTCTGAAAGTCAGGTACAAAATTTGACTGAGTGGGGATGTACCCTTGGTCAAGGTGCTTATTGGTCTGCTCCGATAGAGGCCGCTGAATTTAAGCAATTAATGATTTAAAGATGAAAAATGGCTTTGTTACTTTTAGTAACAAGGCCAATCTTGAGACAGAACCGTTTAAGGTTTTAAGTGGTTTAACATTTCCAGTATAAGGCGTGCCGAATGAGTGGCAGCCTTATCCAGATACTGTTCAAACGTCACGGCATTTTCTTTGCCTGCAATATCCGATAAAGAACGAATGATCACAAAAGGCGTTTCAAATGCATGGCAGGTCTGCGCAACGGCAGCAGCCTCCATTTCGCAAGCAATCATGTCGGGAAAGTTTTCTCGGGTGGTGGCGACATCTTCAGGCAGGTGCATAAAGCGATCACCGGTGGCAATCAGACCATGCATATGCGTGACTTCCTGCAAGGCATCTATGCTGCGTTTAGCAATGTCAATCAAGCTGCTATCGGCAAGGTAGCACTCGGGATGTCCTGGAACTTGTCCTCGTGCATAGCCGAATGGAGTGACATCGACATCATGATGACAAACCGATTGGCTGATGACGATATCCCCCACGTTTAAATCAGTATGGAACCCACCTGCAGAGCCAGTATTGATCACATAGTCCGGCTGGTAAAGTTTGATGAGTAACGCTGTTCCAATTGCAGCATTCACCTTTCCTATGCCGGAGCGTAATAGAATGACCTCAATGTCATTAATCTGCCCCAGATAGTATTCAAACCCACCGTGAATTTCTGTGTTCAAGTTTTGGATTTGGTTACGCAATAAGGCAACTTCTTCTTCCATGGCACCAATGATGGCAACTTTCATAGAACGTCCTTTTATCTGTCTTTTAAACTTCGTTGCCTAGTGCTTTCAGAGTTTCTTTATCTAGAGCAATATTTTCATTTTTATTCACGCCAATGCCATGATCAAGAATGTTTTGGGCAATGGATTTTGCCTCTTCTAAAGAATGCATTTTGTAGGTGCCACATTGATATTCATTTAATTCAGGAATGTCTTGCATTTTTTCAACGTTCAGCACGTCTTGCATGGCTTTCATCCAAGCGTCGGCCACACGTTTTTCATCCGGTGTACCTATGACGCTCATGTAAAACCCAGTGCGGCAGCCCATTGGTGACACATCAATGATTTCTACATCATCAGCATTTAGGTGAGTGCGAATAAATCCGGCAAATAAATGCTCTAAGGTATGAATGCCCTTTTCGCCCATCATGTCGACATTTGGTTTGTTAAAACGTAAATCGAAAACAGTGATGGTATCACCACCGGGTGTTTTCATGGTTTTAGCAACTCGGACGGCCGGCGCATTCATGATTTTATGATCAACGGTAAAACTATCGAGTAATGGCATGGTCAATCCTTTGTAAGTTATGATTTCTGGTTGTATTGTGTAAGTTTATTGTAACGAATCATGCTTTGTAATTCCTCAACATATTCATGTTTTCGAGCGGAGTAATTCACCAATCCTTCTGTCATTTTCAGTCCGGTTAAAGGTTGCTTCTTTTGACGAAGCTGAGCACGAATCTTTCTCAATTGGGCATAGGTGCGATGGCTATTCAAGTTATGAATATAGCTTTTGACAGAGTAGTAAGGGTGGTCAAACGCTCTAACTTCATGAATGGCTCCCTTGCTTCGTTGCTTTGGAACCAATCCGCATCCTTTTGAAAAACACCACTGTCCAAAATAGTTGTTGGCTTGTCGAGCAAAGCGAGATGTGCCCCAGGCACTTTCATTTGCTGCTTGGGCAAGTGCCAGCGAGGTCGGAACGACATCGATTCGGGTAAGCAATGCTTTCAAATCCGACGTTTGAGTCGGGTTTAAATCTTCCAATCCATATAAATCCCCTTCCTTTTTCAGCCAGGCCTGGTCGGTTTTTGAAAGCGTTTGTGCGGCGATTAATGATTTGAGATGGTCACGCTTTTTCATGACTTGTTGATTCGCTTGGTGAATTAAAGGCGTCATAAACTCGAAAAAAGCTTGTTTTCTAGGGGGGCCCGCAGCGAACGCTTTAAATTTTGGTGGAGTTTCCAGCTTTAAGGAAGGTTTTTGAGGCTCAACTGGAGCGGAAGAGGGAACTGAAGCCTTTTGGGGGACGGCTGTCGTCATTTTATCGGTTGTTTGGGATTTTGATTCAGCAGTAGCAGGAGTCTTTTTGTCGGCTGAACGAGTTGAAGAAGCGTCATCACAGCCTGTCAATAAAAAGAGGCCACTGATTAAACCGACCAAAGAACGGGTTAGGACGATTTTTTTCATTACAAATCCTTGCTAAAGTGGTTAAAACAATGGCTATATGATAACGGATTGCAGCCGTCAGTTGTAAATAACCTAGTCTTCTTCTCGGGTATGAGGGAATCATAAGGGAGCTGATAAGCTTTGTCTTTTTCGATAAAACCTTAATCTTGCTATTTTTTTATTAAGATAACTCCGCTAGAATGAATTCACTTGAAATGGGATGCATGGTTATGAAAGATACGAAATTACGTTATGGCACCTTGTTGCAACTGGTAGAAAATGCGCAGGATGGCATAGTGGTGGCAGAAAAAGAAGATCATGATACGATCTTAATTTATGTGAACCCCGCTTTTGAAAAACTCACAGGCTATAACGCAGATGAAATTTTGTATCAGGATTGTCGTTTTTTACAGGGCAATGATACAGAACCGGACGCGGTTAAAACCATTCGTTCTGCGATTGATACGGCAAAACCGGTTCGAACCGTTTTAAAAAACTATCGGAAAGATGGTACAAGCTTCTGGAATGAACTGAGTGTGACGCCGTTTTATGATGAAGTCGATCAGTTGACCTACTATATTGGCATTCAAAAAGATGTGACCGAAGAGGTTGAATTAAAGAATCAGCTGGATGCGGCTCAAGCAAAAATTGCCGAATTGGAAAAGCAACTTGAAGCGGGAAAAGTTTAAACTTTTCCTTTTATTTTTTATTGAGTCAATAAAGTATTACTGAGTGGGCGGTAAGTCACTTGTATGTGATGAGATAAGTCGCATGATTTTTGATTCAAAAACAGAAAAAGCTCAAAGCTTGGATGGGTTTCAATCCAATGCTGCCAATCGTTATTGTTGAAATTTCCCGTCTCATCGACCACTGCAATTCCCATACATTGAAGGGCTTGAAGCTCGGCTAGTAGCGTCTCAAAAACGATGTTTCCGGGCGGTTGCCATAAAGGGTAAAACCCTTTTGAGACCATATATAGCGCCGCCAAAGCGCCTTGAACACTGCTGGTTTCTGGCGAGGTTTGAACCCATACTCGTTTCAGAGGCTGAGTCAGCTGGCGTGTTGATAAGTGAAGTCGTGAATATAATCGGGGCAATAACAGGCTTTGCCAAAGACGGTAAGACGGTGCTTCCGGGGCCTGTGACAGTTCCAGAGTCAACTGTGAAAACAGGTCTCGCCAGAATTCACTAGGATAATCCGCCAAAACGGTATCAAGCAAGGCATTGAGTTCAACAATATTTTGGTTCTTCAAAAGTTTTGTCAGTTGCGGCGCAAGCTCTTTTTCCAGTTTGGGTTCAATCGTCTCTGGCTTGGCGGCATCAACTAGGTTTTTGATTTGACTGATAGGGATGCCCTGCTGTGTGAGCTGCACCACCTCTCTCAGCGTGTCAATGTTGTTCTGAGTATAAAGACGATGCCCTGAGTCGGTTCTCACCGGTTCAATTAAACCATAACGGCGCTCCCAGGCACGAAGAGTGATTGGGTTGACGCCAGTTAATTTGGCCACTTCCCGAATGGGAAAAAGTGCATCGCTGGTTGGTTGAGAGTTTTTCATAGCTGACATCTTATACAGTAGTTATACATTCGTCAATGAATCTGGTTTAAAGATTTAAGGGTCGCCACTTTTTCTAAATGGCGTTGGCGTGATTCCGTTAAATCAATGATTGGACGAACACGTTTTTCGTTTGGGGTGGTTTGCCAAGGTGCGTGAATCTGTTTGCTGGAATAGGGGGTTAATTCAGGCAGCCATTGGCGTAAATAATGGCCTTCTGCGTCGAATTTTTCACTTTGTCGAACAGGATTGAAAAGGCGATAGTAAGGGGCAGCATCAACACCGCAACCAGCGACCCACTGCCAGCCTAAGGTGTTATTGGCTGGATCCGCATCAACCAGAGTATTATTAAACCAATGCGCCCCGGCGCGCCAATCAATATCGGCATTTTTGGTGAGCCAAGAAGCCACCAGCATACGAACACGATTGTGCATCCAACCTGTTTCCCAGAGCTGTTTCATGCCCGCATCAATAATTGGCACGCCCGTGTGTCCCGCGCACCAGGCCTGGTAGTTTTTTACTTGTTCAGGGTCTGCTTCCGATAAAGGGCGAAAGAAAGTTTCGAATTTGGCTTGAAAAGGGTGGGTCTCAGTGTGAGGGAAATGCCACAAGATACTGCGGGCAAACTCTCTCCAAGCCAATTGTCTCAACCAGACATGAATGGCCTGGTTGGCAATGCCGGGTTCTGTTTCTAATGTTAATAATTCAAATACAATGGCTCGGCTGTGAATTTCGCCAAAATGTAAATGTGGTGACAATTGACTGGTGCCTTCAACCGCTGGAAAGTCACGATTTTGTTCGTAGTGCGCCAGCCCTTCGTTGAGAAAGCGTTCAAATTTTTCCCAGGCCTGGCGTTCGCCTGTTTGCCAGTGTTGCATGACCTTTCGGGCCCAGGGGCGGGTTGAAAGGTGAGTTAAGCTTTGAGGAAGGGTTTGATCCTGTCCGGATTGGCAAATGGTTCTGGCGGTTTTCTCCAAGGAGTTTATCGCATGAGAGAAGGGAAGTAATTCTGACAGCTTCTGGCTTAACGTGTTGTAAAAAGGGGTGAAAACTTTATAGGGTCGTCCAGATTGATTGAGTAACTGGTCATAAGGAAGCCAGTTTTCGGTGTCAAAGGCACGTAATGCTACCTGGTAGCGTTGACATACATTGAGCGCTTGCTGTTGCATGGTTTTAAATGGATGTCCGAGCTGAAACGTGTAGAAAACTTGTTCAATCTGGTAGGTTTGAATCATGTGGTCTAATTGCTGCTCAAAGTTGCCTTCAAGACACCATAGTCGGCCATCGTGTGCCTTAAAGTCCTGCTGGAGTTGCTGTAAGCTGTTAGCAAGCCAAGCAGTATTGGCGTCACCGATGGTTTGTTCAGGGTCGTGAAAATACGCCACAATAATATCGTCTGACTCCGCCAACGCCGCTTCTAAGGCAGGGTGGTGTTGAATTCTGAGTTCACGTTGTAACCAAACCAGTGTTTTCATACTATAACCCTTTTAAAAGATTGTTTTTAACCGTATCTGAAAGCGGCGTTTTTCCTAACCAAAGACCGAAGTATAGCGCTTTGAAACCAGGCGTGTTATTTTCAAACTTCAGTTGATTATTTAGCCATAACTGAGTGCCGTTGGTCCTATCGTAGGACAGGCGATAGCAATCGTTTGGCGAAACGCTTTCATAAGATAAGTGTAGCGCATTCACCGCTTGTGAATGAAGTGGAGACAGTGGTGTCGGTAACCCTGTTTCCGCTGCTTCGACAAAATCTTTTTGACTTAGCGGGACGTGATAACACAATTTTAGATTGAGAGCGGTCTGGTCTGTAAGCAGATTTTCCAAAGTCACTTCGTCTGAGACCCACAGTTGTGCATCATAGACAGGGATTACCCCCGCCCAATAGGCGGTTGTTTGCCCTGTCTTTTTGAGAGTGGGAATTGCTTCTGCCAAGATGGGCATGGGGCGTCCCACCATAGCAAGAAAAAGAATAAAAAGGGCAACCCTGCGAACGGGTTGCCAACCATGGAGATTCTTTAAAGGACCCATCTTTTAACGTTTCCTAAGGTGTTTTTTGAAAAAACAAGATCACTTCCCCGACTTTGAAGCCCCATAAAGAGTCGAGACAACATAATGGCATCCTTAGCCCTAAAAGCGCTTTTCTAAAGTGATTTGGTAAACAGAGATATGTTGTTGTTCGAATCCGACACGACAATAGTCTAGATAATAACGCCAAAGTCGCTGGAATGATGCGTCATATCCCATTTTTTCCAAAGTTTCTGATGAAGCGTTGAATTGTTTCATCCAGTGCGAAAGAGTGGTGGCGTAGTCTTGACCGAATTCAAACTGGTCCACGATTTCGAATTGATGCTCTATCGCCAATTGATGGAGTTGTTCCAAGCTTGGAAGGAGCCCTCCCGGAAAAATGTACGACTGGATAAAGTCGACGCCATTTTGATAAGTTTCCGCTTCTTCATCATCAATGGTGATAATTTGCAACACGGCTTTACCATGGCTTTTTAAATTCCGTTGAAGCTGTTCAAAATAACGGTGCCAATACTCCTTTCCAACGGCTTCAAACATCTCAATGCTGACGATGTAGTCATATTGACCGGTTTCATGTCGGTAATCCTGAAGGGTAATATCCGCTTTGTTGTTGAGTTGGAGGGCTTTCAAACGGTTTGAAGCGTAGTTTTGTTGTTCGATTGAAAGCGTGAGTCCTTTATAGTCGATACCTTTTTGGGTCGCGATTTCAGCAAACCCACCCCATCCGCAGCCGATTTCAAGCACACTTTCTTGTCCATGCAAAGGTAATTGATCCAGAATACGTTGGTATTTTTGTTGTTGAGCTTGCTCTAACGACTCGCCTTTTTTCAAAAAGAGTCCACTGGAATAGCTCATGCTGTCATCAAGCCAGAGTTCATAAAAATCATTACCGAGGTCATAGTGGGCGGCAATATTCCGTCGACTATTGGAAACAGAATTATGGCGTCTGCGATGACGCCACAAATGCCAGATGCCTAGCGGTTTTTTATGATGCAGAAGCTGAGTAAACTCAGCGCGGTTTTGGTGTGCCAAAGTCATGAGCTGATGTAAGGATGCCGTTCGAATAGAATGTTCAATATACGCTTGAGCAAACCCTAGTTCACCCTGTGTTTTCAGTAAATACCCGAATCGCAATATAGATAGAATTTCTAAGTCAGCATGACTGCCGGGGAGCGGGCCTTCAAAGCGATAGGATTGTCCCAAATACTGCACCGTGAGACTGCCCTTTTGAATATGTTTGAAGGGCAAGGTTTGGATGAACTTCTGCAATAGGTGAGAAGGCATCATCCATTCGATTGGCGTGGTAATAAGTTTCAACATAATGTCATCTCCGAGTGACTGTGTTGGGTCTGAGATAAGTGTTTCGGGGTTGGATGAAATTTTCCCCCTTTGACCCAAATTTTGAGCGCCCACCAATGAATCAATAAAAGAACCTTGAGTGAATTCATTGGAAAATGAAGTGTTGCTTTTAATAAAAGTGCGTTCGTAAGGGGATGTTGTTTGCCGATTTGAGTGGCGATTAAAGTTGGTTTATTTTGTTCATATTGCCTGATCCACAGTTTGTAATGTTGGCCAGGGATGTAAAAACGAAATTGATAAAATGCATTCATACTGATAAAAGGGGAGACATGAAAATCTTTGTTGGCGCGAGCTTTCAATGTCTGATTTGGAAGAACTAATGGCTTTCCTTGCCGAGTGAGCACGTAATGATGCCATTGACCAAATGTATTGCTGACTTCACCGATGATGCCGATGAGTTCATTATTTTGGTTGTAGGCATACCAAACGGCCAAAGGATTAAAGATCACTCCTAGCATTCTTGGAGAACACACCAGTTCGATTCGATCCGCTGGAGAAGGTAATCCGTAGTCTGCTAACAGGGTGTTGGCCCATTCCCGCCAAGAAATATTTGGATCACGTGCGCCATAGTCTTTGGTGAATAAGCTGATTAAGTTGAATCGATTTAGTGATAGCCACTTTAATTGCTCGGACTCTGTTTCGATGCGATCGATATCGACCTTTAAGTTAAAGACTTTGTAGTTAAATCGATATTGAAACGGGCGTAAACGCTGATGCATCACGTCACAGAGGTATCCTTGGCTAGGCATGATTGGGTTCCTCATCCATCGGTGTGTCTTTTTGCCACGGAAGCGTTACGCCAAAGTATTTTGCAATGGCAACGGCGCTGCGCAAACCATCTTCATGAAAACCATATCCGGTATAGGCGCCGGCGAAATAGAGCCCATGTTTTCCTTGAAGATCGATTAAGTGCTTTTGTGCTGAAATGGCGGCCTGGTTAAAGACCGGGTGATCATACTCAAACACTTTGAATGTCTTGTCTGGGTCAGGTTGTTTAATCGGGTTCAAGGTCACAAAAACCGGGGTCTCGGTTTTAAGGGATTGGAGCCTATTCATCCAATAAGTGACGGCAACCCGCTTCTCTTCGTGTTGCATTTCTCTGAGATAGTTCCATGCGGCCCAGGTGTTTTTGCGGCAAGGCATTAACTGAGTATCGGAGTGAAGGTAAGCGGTATTTTTTTGATACTGGAAAGCCTGAAGTAGACAAAAATCGGGTTGATAATCCTCGGCAATCATTTGATAACTTTCATCAGCATGGCTGGCTAGTACCACTTGGTCGAAATAAGAAGCTTTGCCAGATTCAGTGGTTACTTTGACTTGGTTCGCACCAGGATCTGGTGTCACTTGTGTGACTTTATTGTGTTTCAGGTGTGTAAAGGTTTCTTGTCGCAAAATAGCCTTTAAATATTCAATGCTGCCATTTGCAACCGTTTGCCATTGTGGTCGATTTTCTATATTTAATAATCCATGATTTTCAAAAAATTGTAAGAAGCTCAAAACCGGAAATTTGAGCATGGTATGCGTTGGGCAGGACCAGATAGCTGCCGCCATCGGCAATAGATAATAGTCGCGCATCGCAGGCGACATCTTATGTTTTTCTAAATAATGCCCTAATGTCATCTCGACCAAGTTTTTAGAACGAGCGGCTAGGTCCTGTTTTGCTCTTCGGTTGAAGCGAACAATATCGCTGATCATATTCCAATGCGTTACAGAAAAAAGATTACGTCTTTGTGCAAAGAGTGTGTTGAGGTTATTGCCAGAATATTCAATTTTTCCATTGTCGATGGATACCGCAAAACTCATTTCTGTAAGGATTGTCTCGATATTCAAGTGTTGGAACATTGCGGTTAATAACGGGTAATTGGGTTCGTTATACACAATGAATCCGGTGTCCACAGGTAAGGTCTGATTTTGATCGTCCTGGATTTCAACCGTATGAGTATGACCGCCAATATAGTCATTTTTTTCAAACAGGGTAACGTCATGGTTTTGGCTTAAAAACCAAGCGCTTGCAATGCCGCTGATGCCGCTACCAACCACAGCGATTTTCTGTTTTTCTGGCATTATTTTGGTGGTTTCTGTATTCATGACGCTTCACCTTGTATAACTAATATGCTATTATTTATACATAAGTTATACAGTTATGCAATACTTGATTGAAAAATTTATGGATTTAAGTATTTGATGGAGTATAAAAATGAGAAGAATATGGATTGTGGGAGCCTCTTCGGGTATTGGGTTGTCTTTGACGCAATCGCTGTTACAGGAAGGGTATTTGGTGGTAGCTTCTTCTCGAACGGCAGAGCAATCAGATGAATTAACATCGTTAAAAAAACAGTTCGGTAATCAATTGCAGAGACTGAATATTGATGTGACACAAACCGATGGGTTGGCTGCAAAAATTGACCAGGCCTGGGCATTTTTTGGGGGGCTGGATATATGGTTTTACAATGCTGGAACTTACCAGCCTATGTCTTTTGATGCATTTGATTATGCGTCATTTAATTCCATGAATGCGGTGAATTATCTAGGGTGTGTTGCGTTAATGGTGGCTATGAAAAATCGCGTGATTCAAACACCAGAGATTAAGATGCGCTGGCTTTGGAATATCAGTATTGCCAGTCAAGTTGGCTTGCCTTATGGTGGTGCTTATTCTGCACCCAAGGCGGCTTTGTTAAACCTTGCAGAATCTATCCAGCCGGAATTAGAAGCTTATGGCGTGACCTTGCAAGTCATTAATCATGGCTTTGTGAAAACACGTTTGACTGACAAAAATCAATTTGAAATGCCCGGATTGATGATGCCGGATGAAGCGGCAAACAAGATTGTTCAAATGATTCATCATAAAGGTAAATCATTTGAAGTCACTTTTCCCAAGAAGGTAACTGTGTTTTTAAAACTTCTTAAAATATTGCCCTATCGTTGGGTGTTTTTCATCACTAGAGGACTGCTGAAATGAGTCAAATCTATAAGAAAAAATTGTTGTCCTATATTCATGCTTATGAAAATTTGACGGAAGGAAACTTGAGCAGTTTGTTAATGCCCCTGTTTTCTGAAAATGCTTATTTTGAAGACCCATTTAATCAAGTGGTGGGAAAAAAGCAAATTCAAAAGATTTTCCAGCACATGTTTGACCACACGATATCGCCAAGATTTGTTGTGATGAACTATCTTTTGGAAGAGCAAATGGCCTTTTTGCGATGGGAGTTTTGTTTTTTAGATCGACAGTTTAAAGAACACCGAATAGTCGGTGTGTCAAAAGTGGTCTTTGACCAGAAAGGCGACGTGTTATCTCATATTGATTATTGGGATACGGGAAAATATATTTATCAAAAAATTCCAGTATTAAGGTCGATCATTCGATGGGTTAATCGTTTCTTTAGGCCATGATTTCAATGGTACTTAAATGACTAGGTATCCGCTTGATTTATCAACTGGAGTCAATAGGATGAGAACTTATCCAATGGCATGTTTATTTTGGCATGAGATGATCAATAAAAAAGATGGTCAGCAATAAGATGATGCTAGCCAGTATCGGCAATCCGTAACGATATTTGATGATCACTTTGGTTTTAGGGGCGCTTTTTTTCGGAAAAGGAATTTCCCCTTTATGCATTCTAACCGTGCGAATGAATTCTTTTTCTGTTGAAGGTGAGAGTGCTTTGGCCATTTGATTGACTTTGCTGGAATGAAACGTCGACATGGCTTTGGCCAGCGAGTTCAAATCGCACTGCTTTAACTCTTTGGCACGTTGTGCCATTGGGAGTTGCAACATCCAATCAATCTTTTCGATATCAAGCTCGGTTTTAAATGTTCTTTTAGCCATGTCTGCATTTCCGATAAAAACAGGATTATCAGTCAGTTAATCGACTTATCTTACGATAACTTTATCACAAACTGCTTTTGGGAATACTTGAATGAGTCTGAAAAAGGTTGAGTTGGCGTGTTAAAACCATGAGAATAGAAATAAAAAAGCCCAGGTGAAAACCTGGGCTTAATAATGTGGTGCGGAAGGAGAGACTCGAACTCTCACACCAAAGGCACCAGAACCTAAATCTGGCGTGTCTACCAATTCCACCACTCCCGCGTATAAGATGTTTTAAAGAAAAACACCTTAAAAAATGTGGTGGCCACACCTGGAATCGAACCAGGGACACAAGGATTTTCAATCCTTTGCTCTACCGACTGAGCTATGTGGCCTAAATTTGAATTTGCGTATTGTATAGAGAGGCGCTGAGGCTGTCAAATTTAATTTTAAAATTATTGGAATTTTTTAAGTGCCCAGATCGTGCCCAATCAGAGCCCAGATTATTAAATAATTGTTAAAAAAGACAACAAGACTGAAATCTATACGTAAATAGACCTTATTCAATCTTTACTTGTCATTTCTTGAAACTTTTCATCTGAAATATATTCAACTAAATCTGCTATTTCGCAGTCAAAGTATTTGCATAGTTTGTTGAGCGTTTCAGTTGATGTGCTATACCCATGCTGAGTATTAATTTTGGTAAGCGTCATTCTATTGATTCCTGTTGCTTCAGCAATTTGTTTTAGAGTAACTCTTCGCCCATCTAGAAATTCTTTTTTTGCAATTAATTCTTTTAATTTAAATCTTATCATCGCCTATTCCAGTAATAAAAAGATACATATATATATCTAATAATGCTTGACGCGCGCATTAATGTGTTTATAATGATTCTTAAAAGATATATATATTTATCTTTTATATCTTTTTGTTTATCTTTTAATAATGGAGAATGATAGCATGAATATTACCTATTTAACCACTGAAGAATTATCTCAGCGTATTAAGTACAACGCCAGAACAATTCGTAATGATCTTAAAGATAGCGTGTTGCTAGAGGGGCGCCATTACATTAGACCATTTGGTCAACGTAAAATTTTGTTTATTTGGGAAAATATTGAAGAGGATATGTATAACGCTTCAAATAACTCAGTTTACTCTGTTCCTATGGCAAACGGAGGTGTTTGTTATGGCAAGCATTAGAGCCCGTTCAGGAAAATTATTTTTTGATTTTCGTATTTTAAATGAAAGGTGCCGAGAGCAGACCGCCTTACCCGATACTAAGTCAAACCGTAAAAAGTTAACCAAGATATTGGATAGGATTGAAGCTGAGATTACGTTAGGTACTTTTGAATACGAAAAGTATTTTCCAAAAAGTCCAATGGTAGAAAAAATCCGCAAGATCCAAGCAGAGATGATGACAGGTTATACCAAAACACCATTGTTTAAAGATTTTGTTGAGGAGTGGTTTTCAGAAATGGAACCAACATGGCGAAAAGCCACTGCGGATGGTTATCGAAGTTATCTAGATAAGCGTTTAATTCCGCATTTCGGAGAAATGGAGGTCAGCAGTATCACCAAAGCAGAGATCTTAAAGTACCGAGCACACGTCGCCAAACAGTCCGCCGGTAAGTTAAAGTCTAAGACGATTAATAAATTTATTAAGTGTCTAAATATGGTTATGAATGAAGCCGCTGACCGATATGATTTTACGCCACCACATCTCAATATCAAGCCTTTGAAAGAAGAAAAGGTACATATCGATCCTTTTTCTATTGAAGAGGTTAATCAAATTCTTGCACAAGTGCGCTCTGATTGGCGAGACTATTTATTAGTTCGTTTCTTTACAGGGATGCGTACAGGAGAAATTGACGGTCTTAAGTGGGAGCATGTTGATTTTTCTCGTCGAGAAATTCTTGTTCGCGAGACTTATTCTGCAGGTCGATGGGAGTACACCAAAAATGATGGGTCTCAACGAGAAATAGAAATGTCCACATTAGTCTATAACACCTTATCAAAAAGGTTTAAAGAACGAGACCCAGAATCTGAGTTGGTGTTTTGTACTGGAAATGGTGCGCCTGTTCATACACCTAACTTCTTAAGAAGGGTTTGGAAGCCACTACTTTCTTATCTTAAGCTCAAGTACCGTAAACCTTATCAAACGCGTCACACTGCCGCTACGATTTGGTTAGCGGCAGGAGAAAATCCAAACTGGATTGCCAAACAGATGGGGCATTCAACTACTTCGATGCTTTTTACTGTCTACGCTCGTTACGTTCCCAACCTAACCCGTAAGGATGGTTCAGCGATGGAACGTTTGTTGGCGTCGAACATTGATGGTTTTCATGTAGCGGCTAATAAAGAGGAAAGCGTTGATGAAGATAAGCCAGAAAATTCTGAGGTACTTGAACAACAAAACGAAATGGCATTCTGGGATCAGATCTTGCAGAACACACAAGACTATCGTTCAGGAGGTGGTCAATGAGTATTGTTTACTTGATGCCATTTATTAATTCACAACATCCATAATGATGGAGCTTCAAGTTTAAATCTCGGTGTAGACATAATGTTTAAAAACTCACTTGATTTCAAGTGAGTTTTTTATGTATGAAACCTGTAATAAAAGGTTTTTAGAATATTGTTACAATTTTCAAATGGCTTTCTTGATCTTGATTAGTCCAAATAAAATTATGTCACAATGCTATGCAAAATTTTTATACGTGTAAATGCTGAATTTGGCCAAAAAAGAAGGGAGTTACTGTATCATCAGCCTTACTTCAGTAAACTCCTGACAAAAGAGAATTATCTTGGAATAAAGACGTTTAGTGGTGGTAGTCTTAAAAGTACATAAGTCAATGGGTATATTGAGTTCATCAAGCTGATTTTTAAAAGGAATTAAATCTTGTTATCTAAGTCTCAATATATTCGAGGTCTCCAATGTCATAAATCCTTATGGCTATACAAAAATCAACCTGAACTCAGAACGCTTCCTGATGCACAACAACAAGCCAAATTTGATACAGGGCATACTGTCGGAAGCTTGGCTTGCCAATTATTCCCTGGTGGGATAGAAATTGAGTTTGATTCAAAAGACTTTGAAGGGATGGTTCAGCGCACACAAGAACTCATCGATCAGGGCGTTTCGATTATTTATGAAGCCACCTTTAAAGAAAATGGCGTCTTTGCTATGGCGGATATCCTGGTAAAGAATGATGATAAGTGGGATGTTTATGAAGTAAAAGCATCCACGAGTGTTAAAGACTATTACCAAGATGATGCCGCAGTTCAATGGTACGCCTTTTCGAAAGTTTTAGATTTAAACCGAATCGCGATCGTACACATTAACAATCAGTACATAAGGCAAGGCGATCTCGACATTGATCAGCTATTTACAGTTGTTGATATCACTGACATTGTTTTAACTAAGC
Source organism: Hydrogenovibrio crunogenus (assembly GCF_004786015.1). Taxonomy (NCBI): domain Bacteria; kingdom Pseudomonadati; phylum Pseudomonadota; class Gammaproteobacteria; order Thiotrichales; family Piscirickettsiaceae; genus Hydrogenovibrio; species Hydrogenovibrio crunogenus. Next base: position 2,363,912 of record NZ_CP032096.1, on the reverse strand, counting down.
AAGCGGAAATTCCTATTCGCTTAAATGCAATGGAAGAAATGATAAAGGCTGAAGAGCCTCAAGTTGAATTAGGCGCTCACTGTACCAATCCTCATGAATGTGACTTTAAAGCTCATTGTTGGAAAGATATTCCATCTCCATCTGTTTTTAATCTATACCGAATGAATGTCAATAAAAAGTTTGATTTATACCGTCAAGGCATCGTTGAATTTGAGCAAATACCATCAGGTCAAAATCTCTCAGATGTTCAACAAGTACAAGTTCAAAGCTCGATTAACCAGCAACCCCTTATCAATAAAGATGTTCTAAGAAGCTTTGTTGATTCCGTGCAATTTCCCATTCATTTTTTTGATTTTGAGACTTTTCAAGATGCCATTCCAAGGTTTGATGGTCAAAAACCCTACATGAAAATTCCTTTTCAATATTCCCTTCATGTTCTTCATGAAGATGGAGCGCTGGAACATAAAGAATTTTTGGGCGATGAAAATGCAGATCCAAGAGAGGATATCGTACGACAGATGATCAAAGACATTGAGCCTGTAGGGAGCATTATGGCCTTTAATAAAAGTTTTGAACAAGGTGTCATTAGAGAGCTCGCAAAAACGGTGAGTGGCTATCAAGCAGAGCTGATGCAAATGCATGAACGGTTTATAGATCTTATGGATCCTTTTAAGCAACTCGGCTATTACCATCCAGACTTTAATGGCAGCTTCTCAATCAAGTCAGTTTTACCGGCTATGTTTCCAGACGACCCAGAACTAGATTACAAAAAACTCGAAATTCAAAACGGTGGTATGGCGATGGATATTTTTGCCAAGTTACATTTGTTAAATGATCAGAATCAGCGACAAAAGATTAGACATGATTTACTCGCCTATTGTCACTTGGATACTTTGGCAATGGTTAAAATTTACCAAAAATTGGTTTCATTAGTTGCTTAAATTTATAGCTTGTTAGAGTGTTAACCAGGGAAATAATAAATGGATTATATTGCATTAAAACAAAAACATAAGTCTCTATTCGAGTCCCTTTCAGAACCAAACAATATTCGTATTCACCGCGCATTAAAATGGCTGGAACGCTCCGAACAAGAAACTGAAGATGACGATGCTAAATTCATCTTTCTCTGGATCGCCTTCAATGCCGCTTATGCTGAAGAACTAGGGTCAAGACGATCTGAAAGAGAGTCACTCGGTCTTTTTTTCCAAAAAATGATCGAAGTCGATTCAAAACAACAGCTTCATCCGTTATTATTTCAAGCCTTTAGTGGTGAAATACGCACTCTGATCGAGAATAAATTTGTATTTGAACCCTTCTGGAAGGCATTACGTGAACACGACAGCAGTGAAGAGTGGAAACGCAAGTTTGAAGCCAGTAAAAAAGCGGCTATCGGCAAGTTGATGCAGAATCATACAGCCGAGGTGTTATCCATTGTCTTTGATCGCTTGTATGTATTACGCAACCAATTGATTCACGGCGGTGCCACTTGGAACTCTTATGTCAATCGCCAACAGGTGCAAGACGGAAGACGCATCATGGAAAAAATAGTCCCCGTGATGATTGATATCATGATGGAATCTGGCGATACCGAATTCGGACAACTCACTTTTCCCGTTATTAAATAACCAACATTAAAAAGAAAATAAAACTCAACATGGCCATTAAAAAAACCGAACTTTATTCCTCTCTTTGGGCAAGCTGCGATGCATTACGTGGCGGCATGGATGCCAGTCAGTACAAGGATTATGTATTGACGCTGCTGTTTATGAAGTATGTCTCTGATAAATACAAAGGCGATCCTTACGGCATGATTGTGGTACCGGATGGCGGCAGCTTTGAGGATATGCTCAAGCTCAAAGGCGATAAAGAAATTGGTGACAAATTCAATAAAATCATTGCCGCGCTGGCTGAAGAAAATGACCTCAAAGGCGTCATTGATGTGGCCGACTTCAATGATGAAGAAAAGCTCGGCAAGGGCAAGGACATGGTGGACCGACTCAGTAAGTTGGTCGGTATTTTTGATGGTTTAAACCTATCCGCCAACCGAGCTGAAGGCGATGATCTGCTCGGCGATGCCTACGAATACCTAATGCGCCACTTTGCGACGGAGTCCGGCAAATCCAAAGGACAATTCTACACGCCCGCGGAAGTCTCTCGCATTCTCGCCAAAGTGATTGGTATTAACAATCAAACGTCGCAAGATACCACTGTTTACGATCCCACCTGCGGTTCCGGTTCGTTACTGCTTAAAGTCAGCGATGAGAGTCCGCGCGGTATGACGATTTACGGTCAAGAAATGGACAATGCCACCAGCGCCTTGGCACGTATGAACATGATTCTGCATAATACCGCTACCGCTAAAATCGTAAAAGGGAACACGCTTGCTGAGCCAGAGTGGAAAGAAGCCAATGGTGAACTCAAGCGCTTTGATTTTGCGGTGGCCAACCCTCCGTTTTCTTCCAAAAACTGGACGTCGGGTCTGAATCCGGAACAGGACGAGTTAGATCGTTTTCATTGGGGCGTGCCACCAGAGAAAAACGGCGACTATGCCTTTTTACTGCATATTCTAAAATCGCTTAAAAGCACGGGTAAAGCCGCAGTAATTTTGCCGCATGGTGTGTTATTCCGTGGTAATGCCGAGGCGCGCATTCGTGAAAATCTGATCAAACAAGGCTATATCAAAGGCATTATCGGTCTGCCTGCCAACCTGTTTTACGGCACCGGCATTCCGGCTTGTATTATTGTGGTCGATAAAGAACAGGCTCAATCCCGCACGGGCATTTTTATGGTCGATGCCAGCAAAGGCTTTATTAAAGACGGCAATAAAAACCGTCTGCGTTCGCAGGATCTGCACAAAATCGTCGATGTGTTTACCAAACAAATCCAGCTACCACGTTTTAGCCGCATGGTGGCCATGCAGGAAATTGCTGACAACGATTACAACCTTAATATTCCGCGCTATATCGACAGCTCCGAACCGGAAGATTTACATGATCTAAGCGCCCACTTACAAGGCGGTATTCCCAATGCCGATATTGATGCATTAAACGAATATTGGCAAGTCTTTCCCAGTATTCGCGCCACCTTGTTTGACGATGATCGAGAAGGCTACAGCAAGGGGTTGGTAGAAGCCAGTCACGTCAAAAGCACAATTTTGAACCATCCAGAGTTTATGCATTTTGCCAAACAAAGTCTGAAACCGTTTAGCGACTGGTATCAAGCCTGCGACTTAACAAAGCTGCAAATTGGCGAGGCGCCTAAAGCCATTATTCACCGTATTAGTGAAGCCTTGTTACAGGCCTATACAGATGCGCCGCTGTTAAGCAAATACGATATCTATCAAATCCTCATGGATTACTGGGCAGACATTATGCAGGACGATGTTTATGTCTTGGTGCAAGACGGCTGGCAAGCGGGTAGCCGTATTCGAGAACTCAAAGTCGCCAAAGGCGAAAAACTCAAAGAAACGCCGGATTTAATCATTGGCAAAGCCAAATACAAAGCCGAACTGATTCCACCAGGCCTGGTGGTTTCTCGTTATTTTGCCGACCAACAAGCGCAAATCGAACAGCAGCAAACCGAACTGGACAGCATTACGCAAGAGCTGGAAACCCTAATCGGAGAAAACAGCGGTGAAGACGGATTACTGGTCGAGGCAATGAACGATAAAGACAAAGTCACCAAAGCCACTGTGACCGCCAGATTAAAAATCGTCACCGAGGCAGACGAAAAAGCACTGTTAATAACGGTTCAAAAACAATTTGAAAGCGAAGCCAAAGCCAAAAAAACACTGAAAGAAGCGCAAGAAGCCTTGGATTTAGCGGTCTTTAAAAAATACCCAGGTTTGGTGGAATCGGAGATTAAAGCGCTGATTGTTGAAGATAAATGGTTGGCTACCTTACAAGCGAATATTGAAGCCGAAATTGAACGCATCACCCAACAACTCGCCAACCGAGTGAAAGAGCTGGAAGAACGCTACGCTGAAACTTTGCCCAAAATCGAAAGCCAAGTGTCGGCTTTAAGTGAAAAAGTTGCCGACCACCTGAAATCCATGGGATTGGAGGTCTAAATGAGCAAGCAAACGATTCCAGCGGGTTATAAGCAGACAGAAATAGGCGTGATTCCTGAGGATTGGAATGTCAAAAAAATTGGTGAGTTTACCGACTGCACAGCAGGAGGGACTCCTAGCACATCGATTTCTTCATATTGGGGAGGAAATAATCCTTGGATGAGTTCTGGAGAATTACATTTAAAAAGAGTGTTTGATGTTTCTGAAAGGATTACAAATGAGGGTCTCTCAAATAGCAGTACTAAATATGTTCCATCAGAGTCAGTATTGATGGGGTTGGCTGGTCAAGGAAAGACGAGAGGAACTGTAGCTATATCAAAAATAGACTTATGTACAAATCAATCTATTGCGGCAATATTTCCAAGTTCAAAACACTCAACAGAATATCTGTTCTACAACTTAGATTACAGGTATGAGGAGCTTAGAAGCTTATCAACAGGTGATGGAGGTCGTGGAGGATTGAATCTAAAAATAATTAGAAGCTTATCGTTACCATATCCTTCTCTAGAAGAACAAACCACCATTGCAAATGCCTTGTCGGATGTGGATGGGTTATTGGCGGAGTTGGAAAAACTGATTGTCAAAAAACAAGCCATTAAGACCGCCACCATGCAACAACTGCTCACCGGCAAAACCCGCTTACCGCAATTCGCCCACCACCCCGATGGCACAAAAAAAGCCCAAAAACAAACCGAACTCGGACCAATCCCAGAGGATTGGAAGGTAAAGACAGTTTATGAGTTAGCTGAAAATCAGAAGCCACAATTTGATGATGGGGATTGGATTGTAGTGGTAAAGTGAAATTGGCCACCTAATTGGAGATGCTAAAATGCATCTAAATCAAAAAGGTGAGTCAAAATGACAAAGACAAGAAGAACATTTTCAGCCGAATTCAAACTTGAATCTGCGCAATTGGTCGTTGACCAGGGCTATACGGCATCAGAAGCCGCTGAAGCCATGGGTGTTGGTTTATCAACGATGAATAAGTGGGTTAAGCAGTTGCGTGAAGAACGCAAAGGTAAAACGCCTAAAGCCAGTGCTTTAACGCCTGAACAGATTGAGATTCAGCAACTCAAAAAGCGGGTTAAGTACCTCGAAGAGGAAAAAGACATATTAAAAAAGGCTACAGCGCTCTTGATGTCGGATTCACTGAACAGCTGAAGGTCATCAAAAAGCTTCAGGAGCGCTATTCAGTCAAGCGTCTTTGCAAGGTCTTCCAGGTTCACCGTAGCACGTTTAAATACTGGAAAAATCGTCGCAGACGACCGAATGCCAAACGAGTTAAAGAACTCGCTATGGTTCGGCGAATTCATGCGGAAAGCAACGGTTCAGCCGGGGCAAGAACGATTGAGCAGATATCCTCTGATAGAGAATTACCAATCAGTCGTTATCGTGCTGGCAAGATGATGAAGCAATTGCGACTACAAAGCTGCCAGTTGCCGAAGCATAACTACAAAAAAGCGTTGCAAGAACACATTGCCATACCTAACTTGCTCGATAGACAGTTTTCACCGAGTAAACCGAACGAAGTGTGGTCGGGTGATGTCACCTATATCTGGACGGGCAATCGCTGGGCTTATCTTGCCGTAGTGCTAGACCTGTTTGCCAGAAAACCTATTGGCTGGGCTATGAGTTACTCTCCTGATTCGGAATTGACAGTCAAAGCCTTAACGATAGCTCATGAGTCTAGGGGGAAACCGGAAGGTGTGATGTTTCACTCCGACCAAGGAACCCATTATACCAGTGTTAAATATCGCCAATCGCTGTGGCGATACAAGATAAAACAGAGCTTGAGTCGCAGAGGAAATTGCTGGGATAACAGCCCAATGGAACGCTTCTTTAGAAGCTTAAAGACTGAATGGATTCCAACAGCGGGTTATCGGAATCTGGCAGAGGCCAAAAAACACATCGGAAATTACATTCTGGGGTATTACTCACAGGTGAGGCCGCATCAATTTAACGGCGGTAAAACGCCAAATAAGGCGGAGCAGATTTACTGGTTAAATTGCTCTAAAGACGTGGCCAAATTTACTTGACCACTACACTCCATAGAAATATTCTTAAACATTAAATTATCGATATGGGTATCTAAATATTCTGTAATGATGGCGATTCCAAGAGTTGTTGGGGAGTTCATACCAAATACATAGGAAGGGTTCTTATTTTCGGTCTCAATTATTGGAATGATTCTTCTGGCAATTTTTTCATCATTGCTCAGGTCTTGAGTATTAATTGTATAGTCAGTTAGATTGCTATTATGGAATTCATCAATGAAGTTGGCACCTTGTTCAAAAACTTCTATCAATAAGTATTTAGCCGTTTTAGTTTTTTTACACATCTCTTGCATATTCTTCATCCCACTTATTAGTTCTTTTTTATTAGGTGAGATTTTACGATGAGGGTGCGTCAATTATTGACGTACATATGAATCTAACTGGATGTCATTAATCTACTGAGCACGCTCAACAATGGCTAAAGCATGGTTGTAAATCTTTTCCCGCCAGCATTTAGGGCTTACCACTTCCACTTTGCTTCCAAATCCCATTAACCACCAAAGTGTTTCATCATTGTCAGGAACAGTTGCTTTTAACTTAAATAAATTCATCTTCGGTTCAAAAATAAGTTCTTGTTGATGACTGACTGGGGTCTCTTCCAATACCCATGCAACGGAAGGCTCAATTAAAGCATTGAGCTCTGTTTCTTTTTCTTCTATTGAGTAACCAAACGCGCCAGAGTTAATGTATTCGTCAATGGAAAAGTTTTCTATTGTTCTAGCGTTTGACTCCGTCAAAGTGGCCTTTTTTATTCGATGTAGCGCAAGTTGCCTAATATCATCATAATCTTTGATCATAGCCACTAGATAGGTAATCGAGTGCTTAACAACCATACCAATGGGATGAACCGAAAAGCTTTTAACTTTATTTTTCTTTCGACTTAGATATTCGACTTCAAGAGCCTTTTTTTCTAAGAGTGCTTCAGTTACAACCTGCCAAATATCGGATTCAATTTCAGCAGGTATGAGAGCTTTACCGTTTGGAATGGCTTTAACCGTTTGTCGCCACTGAGAAAAACTGTTCTTTGATTGTACGTCTAAAATTTGATGGGCATGTTCAAATTGATTTTTGAGCTTATCTACCGCAACCTGTGGTAGCAAGCCTGTTAAATACTCCTCTGCCAAAGCCCACGTTAAAGCTGATGCGTTATCCATCTCTGGCAATCTATTAGAATAATCATTATGCAGAGACCATTTGTAAGGTTTCTTGGAATCATCGCACTCTATTGGAAACCCTAAACTCAATTTCTCTAAATCTCTTTGAAGAGTTCTGTCTGAAGGGGCAAAACCTTCCTCTATCAATTTTTGTTTTAACGTCCAAGTGTTACTTGACCGCGGAGAGTTTGGGATTAATTGCAAAAGCGTAATAAGCCTTAATACAGTTTCATGATTCATTGTTTGTTCTTCATTGTTTTGAAATTAATTTATTTAAAAACACCGAAAGTGACGAATTTAGAATTTTCATATTAATTTTTTTTGAACCACATTTAGGGCATTCATTTAAAGGTGCACAAATAGCGTCTGATCTTGGTGCATAAACTTGTGCCCATCCGCAGTCCTCGCACATTAATTTAAATGGTTTTGGCTTAACTGGCATATCTGTCCTTTATGATTTATGAGTAGCCAGATTATAATCTTATTTAGCGACAAATGAAGACGCTACCATTTTGGTCTAAATGTTAATAATAAAATCTAGGATTTATGATAATCCGAATAAAGGTTCTCTTTTAATATTTTCAAAGGGGAGAGCAACTTATGTGCTAATTCCGTAGTTATTGGCCATCTAGCTATTAATGGTATAATTTAAAAAAGGGTAATGCTTTGGTCAAAGGGAGGCGTAATGATTACCACATTCTTGTTAGGCATTGTAGTAATGGCTTCTTCATTAGCTTTATGTTTTATTGTCTTGTATATGATTTTTGGTAAATCAAATACGAAATCCCACTCTCATTAATAAAAGCCAAGTTTTGAGGTGGTTTTTTAATTCTGAAGCCCCTCGAAAACCTTACGTTTATTCAACGATTTTTTGCGTCATTAAGGCTTGATTCGGATCTAAATTTCATCAAGAAATGACAAAAGTCTTTTGATAGTTTTCTACTTTTATTTAGTGAGGTAGTTGGAATAATAGTCAATGACGGGGTGAAGGTAATAAACCTACTATCAAGTAGATATATGTGTAATCCCTTTTAGGATTGAATGCGTCTAATCATCATAGGTTGTAACATCAGAAGGATCCATACCATGCCCAAAGTAATTTCTTTTTCTGGTTCACTTTTAATACTCATCTCTTCTTTTTGTTTTTCATAGGCTCTGGTTATTTTCTCGATCAACTTAATTTCGTTTTCTATAAATCTATTTCTCTTAATTGCTTCAAGTTCTTAACAGCTTTAGCTATATCGTCATCTTCATTGACCAATTTCTCAATGCTTTTAGCTACATCAATAGGCATCTGGCTGTAAGCTTTTTGTTTAATTTGATTGATTTTTTTAGGATCTGCATTTGAGGCAGTATCTTTCAATAGCTCTCCTGCTAGATCATAGTAATAACTATATGCCAAAACAGCATTGTCTTTGGTTAAGGAATTGATTTGCTCTAATATTTGTTCAGAACACCAGTTCTCGGCTTTTTTTATTCTTTTTTCATACAGCCTACTTTGTTTAGCTGATAGGTTTTCACAGAACTGATTTTCCAAATCTGATAGGTAACTAAATAATTTTTTAATCATCATAATCTAATTTGTCTTCATCTATTTCATCAATAAAGCCACCATGTGCACTGAACTAAACAATTGAATGGTAGTCTTTCTTCCAAAATTTCTTGAAGGTCCTCTGACATACAAGTGGTAAGGTCTAAGTTTACCAGATACTTTTTATAGTAAAAAATGTCTAGGAAATTGTTGGCGATTCACAGGTCAACTGTTAACGATAAATACCCAACATCAATAATCCAATCATAATAATAATCGTTGCCATGAGTTTCTGTTTTAGATGTTCTCGATCGTTAAAAAATAGTATGGACAATACAACCGCCAATAAAATCCCTAAGTTGGTCATGGATACGACATAGGCGATTGGTAAGGTTTGCATGGCGAGTATGACTAAGGCATAGGCAGAGCCAATAAACAAGCTACCGGTTAGCCATACACCAAGATGTGGTCTTTTGTTTGGGATGATGCTTTTGCAATGTCGTTTTCGGTAGAGACTTAAGGTCACCCAAGCTGAAAAGTAACCAATCGTGACAACCCCTAAGAGTCCAGAAAAATGGTTAACCTCTAGGGCGATGGCTTTATCGGATAAAGAATAGATGCTGGTGAAAAAGGCTGCTGCTAAAGTCCATTTGAGCACTTTTGGGTTGGGGTTGTGCTTCACCGTATTGCCCAGTATCCACAAGCCAACAATGCTGATAGTGATTCCCATCCAAGCCAATCCAGACAGCTTTTCATCAAACAACCACCATGCCCATATTGCAACTAATATCGGAGAACTCCGTGCAATCGGGTAAACGAAGGCGACGGGTGCAAGTCCATAGGCTTGTCTTAATGAAAGAAAATAGAGGCTATTGGCAACAGCGGTAATGGCGATTAGCCCTGTGAGCGTCCAAGACCAGTTAACTTGTGCTAGGTGATACAAGCCAAATCCCCCTAATAGAACAAGGTGTCCAAGCAATCCCCACCATAAGAAATCGGTTTCTTTATCAACATGTCGTGCCATTAAGTTCCAGCTAACATGCATGACCACTGAAAGCCCAATAAACAACCAGGCCTGATGAAAATCTGAAAGGTTTTCGAGCATTAAATTGTCCAAGTTTGGCTGTCTAATCCAATGGCAACGCCATCAGGTAGGCAATCTGGATGGGTTATAAAGTATTCGTCTAAATGATGACTAATGTGGGTGAGTAGAAGTTGTTTCGGCTGAATCGATTTATACACGTCCAAGGCTCGGGTTAGGTCATTGTGATTGCGGGGAGCCTTTTCCTGAGGAGGTTGATCGCAATCGAGGATCAATAAATCAAGAGGGTGTTCTTTGAGAAGAACTTCAACATCTCGTCGCAAGACGCCTGAATCGCAGAGATATGCTAAACGCTTTCCATTAAATTCAACGATATAGCCCATTGTAAGTTTTGAGTGCACTAAGGGTACAGGCGTTATTTTGATGCCTTTGAAATGAAAGGGTTCAAAGGGCAAGCTCTTTTTTGAAAAGTCAAAGATTCCCGGATATTTAAATAAATCATCACAGCCATGTGGGTCGTCTGGCGAAAACACTGGAATGGATTCCCCCATGCCCCATCGAATCGGAAACAAACCTTGGACATGATCCATGTGAAAGTGCGTTAGCAATACCGCATCTAAACTGCCAGGGGGGAATTTTTCTTCAAGGCCGAGATAACCAGCATCAATTAGAAAACGAACTCCATTGACCTCTAGCACACCACAAGCGGCTTGTCGGCGGTACGTTTGATTCGATAAAGCTCGTTGGCAAGCAATACAATCGCAGCCATAAACGGGTGCTGCTTTGACCGAACCGGTGCCTAAAAAAGAAAATGCCATGTCAGATATCATGGGGATTTCAAATCCTTTGTTTTTAATAGGTTGACTAGCCGCTCTCCCGAAACGCTCAGTTCAGTATTGTTTTCAATACGTTGTAAATTTGGCGCCCTTAAATTTACAAAGGTTTCAGCACGCTGAACGCGTTTTTCGATTTGCGCGAGTGTTTCACGGCCACGATTAATAAGTCGTTCACGAAGTACATTGACATCGACTTCTATGAGTACGGGCACTAGATCTGGTTGTTTTTGGATGGCGGTTTCTAAATAGCCACGAGAGCCATTCATCACCACGTTTAAACCTTGATTTAACCAGTGATCCACTTCTATGCCGATACCATAATCTAAATCGTGTGAGTGCCAGTGAAATTTAAAGCAATGGTGTTTTAATCGGTTGGTAAATTCCGCCGTAGATAGTTGGATATGGTTTTCCCCCGTCAACTCAACTGGACGGGTTATATAACGATGCGTAAATACAACCGCTTCACTTGCAAGCTGTTGGCGAGCATAGTGTAGCAACGAATCCTTGCCACACCCCGAAGCACCCATTACGTAAAATAATGTGCCTGGAGCGGGTTTTAAGTGAGCTTGATTAGGCATGATCATAACTGGCCTTAAAGGCTAAAACACCTTCTACAAAAACATCAGAGACCTGGACCAGCCCATCCAGATTGGCGATCATAATGATGTCTGCACGTTTACCAACTTCAATGACACCGCGATCATGCAGCTTTGCCGCCTCCGCTGGGTTTTTAGTTACCAGTTGAATGGCCTGTGCCAACGTCAGCTTTGAAACTTCAGCCAGTTTAAAAACGGCCATGATCAAGGTTGCAGGGGAGTAATCCGCACATAGGCAATCACATACACCGGCATTGACAGCATCTAAAGCTCGCATAGAACCCGATTGGCTTTTGCCGCGGAGAATATTGGGAGCACCCATAATCGTTTTCATGCCTTTTGCTCGAGCGTATTCAGCGGTTTCCATATTGATTGGAAACTCGGAAATATCGACGCCGAGAGCGGTCATTGTGTCGACGCGTTCTTTACAATCGTCGTCATGTGATGCCACCGAAATACCTTGAGCATGTGCCATTTTGACTAATTGCTCAACACGTTCCATTGCACCTTCTGCCTGTTGCTGTTTTTGAGCAATAAACTGATCTAGTTCTGCATCCGATTTTTGGTAGCTTTTTCCAAAATAGGCTTTATACGCCGCTAAGTCTTTAAACTGACCTTGTCCAGGGGTGTGATCCATTAACGAAACCAAGTGCATGGATCGCTTTTCCATCAGTTCCATTAAGATTGGTAGCCCTGTGGGGTCGGTAATTTCATAACGACAATGCACCCGATTATCAACTAAGGCATGCGGTTGAAATTGGTGAACTGCCTCAGCGATTTCCTTAGCAAATTGGTTGTTGCGGACGCCCAGTTCTTCATTGGCAAATGACAAGGCATGATATACCGTGGTAATCCCTGCGCCTGCATTGCGCTTATCTGCTTGGGCACAAGCAAAATCTATTGGAAAGTGAACATTTGGGCGAGGTTCGACCTCTTTTTCGAGGGCATCACAATGCAAATCAATCATGCCTGGCATGACCGTTTTTCCTTGTGCATCAACGGTTTGAACTTGGTCGGGTATGTTTTCAGGATTGATCGCTGAAATTAAACCATTTTCAATCAATAAGCTTGCATTTGTTAAAACATCTTCCGCCAAAACAATATTGGCATTGGTAATATATATCGGTAGAGTATTCATCGTTAGAGGACCTTTCTTGTATCGTTAAAAAACTGTTCAGTACCTATGGGAGGTTCTAGTTCGACGACCTTGTCAGCCAATCTTTCAACCAAATTCAAATCATGAAAAATGGCAATTACGGCAGTGCCGGATTGTTTCAAGTTGTCGATAAGTTCCACCACTCGATCGGTGGTTTTGGGATCTAAGCTTGCTGTTGGTTCATCCAATAACAACAAGTTTGGTCGAGCCAATAGACCACGCGCTAAGTTGACGCGTTGTTTTTCTCCTCCTGAAAAGGTTGCTGGTGAAATGCCCCATAATCTTTCAGGTAAGTTAAGCTTTGCTAACGTCTCACGAGCTTTCTCAATGGCTAAACGGCGTTCCATACCCTTTTTGATTAATGGCATGGCCACCACGTTTTCGGTAGGCTGGCGCGGTAAAGTGTGTAAAAACTGGGTGACAAAACCAATTTCATTTTGACGCAAAGCTAAGATTTGGTGTTCATCTGCCGTTGCTAAATCGATTTGTTGACCATTTTCCATGGTGAACATCATGCGACCACTGGTGGGCAGGTAGGTGCGATAAATGCCTTTTAACACGGTCGATTTACCCGCACCTGTTGGCCCAATAATCGCTGTTAAACGTCCAGCGTAAGCTTTTAAAAATACGTTATGGGATGAAGGCAGTTCTTTACCTTGCTCATGTAACATAAACGTTTTTGAGAAGTTTTCGACTTCTAATATTGGTTTAATAAACATTATTTAAATCTCTTTTAAAGTGCAGAGGCGACAAGGCGTTGGGTATAGGCATCTTGTGGATCTTCTAAAATTTGATCGGTTAAACCGGTTTCAACGATGCGCCCATATTTCATCATAATGGTGCGATCTGCCAGTAAGCGAATCACGCCTAAATCATGTGTTACTGCAATCATGGCGGTGTTGCTTTCATGTTGAATTTCCATAATCAAGTCTAGAATGGCGGCCTGTACTGATAAATCTAATCCAGTGGTGACTTCGTCCAAAAACAATAGCGGTGGATTTGTTGCTAAGGCTTTGGCGATTTGGACACGTTGTTGCATGCCCCCCGAGAAGTTCTTGGGCAGTTCATCCATCCGTTCCGTTAACACTTCGGTACGGCGGAGTAACTCAATCGCTCTGTCGCGAATATCGGAATAATGGGTTATATTGTTCATTAATAGGCGTTCGGCAATGTTTCCACCCGCAGAGACATTAAAGTTCAAACCCAATACGGGGTTTTGATAGACCATACCGAAGTGATGATTGCGTAAGTGACGTTTTTGTTGTGCGTTTAATTTAAACAAATCATACTGTTTACCCTGATCAAAAAAGGTAGCTTGTCCTGACGAGGGAATTTCATCGAAAAATAGGTTTTTAATCGAGGTGGATTTTCCAGAGCCGGATTCACCCATAATGCCTAGAATTTCACCTCTATAAAGGTCAAAGCTGATGTCATGAGCGGCGACAACTGAGCCGCAATGCGGGCAAATATTGGTATCGTGTTTGGGGCCTGTTGACTCAAAACATTTAGAACACCCTTTTCCGTATACTTTTGAGAGATTACGGACTTCTAGTATTTTGTCGTTTGACATCCTATCCCTCCGAATGCTGATTTGATGTGCTGGTTTTATAAATTAACTGTTCGTGACAATAGTCAGAATCAGAACATTGATAGCGTTTTTGGCCGCTTTTGGCATCCATAAACTCATCTAAGAAACTATGGTTACAGCCACAAAGATGGCAGGCTTGACGTTCACCATTTTCGTCATTAAAGTTTTCGACCCTGAAAGGCATATCATCAAACTCCAAAGGTTCGGCAAGGGTATAAGGTGGCACGGCATAGATTTTCTTTTCTCTACCTGCTCCGAGCAAAATAAGCGCTTTGGATTGGTGCATTTTAGGCACGTCCCAGCGAGGAATTGGTGAGGAATCAATCACATAATGCCCATTAATACGTGTTGGGTAACGGTGTGAAATGGTGATTTCATTGAACTTAACAATGTCTTCATATAATTTGACCAGTAGACGAGAATAGTCCGCTTCACCGTGCATGATTTTGCGCTTATCCTCAGATGACTCAACCACCACTAGCGCATCAGGGTAGGGTACTTGTAATATCAGGACTTGGTCTTCTCGTAATGGTTGTTCAGGGATACGGTGGCGAGATTGAATCAAGTTTGCTTCTGTGACTTTTGTGGTGGTATCAATACCGGGACAGGTCATTTCAATAAAGCTACGAAGATTCACCGCATTAACTGAATCATCTGAACCTTGGTCAATCACTTTTAGCGTGTCTTTTTGACCAATTAATGCCAAAGTCAGCTGCAAACCTCCGGTTCCAAATCCACGGCCCATTGGCATTTCACGGCTAGAGTAAGGTACTTGGTAACCCGGTATTGCAATCGCTTTAAGGACACTGCGGCGAACTTCTTTTTTGGCATACTCATCTAGAAATCCAAAATTGTATTCGGCCGAAGCCTGTCTGAACTGGGTGTCTGTTGTTTGGGTTGTGTTAGACATTTTCAGCTCCTTGGGTGGTTTGATCGTGTTGAGCGCCATGTTTTTCTTGGGTGGTTCTTAAACGATCCATATCAGATTGGAAGGTCACGTAGTGCGGCATTTTGTAGTGTGTACAGAACCCCATGGAGTCGATACCATCGATGTGTAATAGCACAAATTCTGGGTCTTCCGATGGGTTGGTTGGCCCATTTTGCATGCCTAATTGTAAGGAACGATCTAAGATCGACATGGATATAGCTTTGACTTCGTTATGCCCAAAACAGGCGCCGTAGCCTAGGCTGAAAGTTGGCTGGCTGCCTTCATCATCATCTTCATACATGGCAACAACTTCACACTCAGTCATTAACACTTCTCCGACTTCAATGAGTTCACCGGTAATAGGGTGGGGTAACATCACCGGCAAATAGCCTACTCGCAACTCGGCAACGGTCGGGTGAACATCGCCATAACCGCGCATGTTTGAATAAGCGATGGCTAAGATTGACCCAGTTTCTGCACGCGCCATCGTTGATAAAGCGGCCGAACGAGGGACTGGAAAAATCAATGGTTCACGTGTAATATCAAAGGGTTTATTTTTTGCCATGGACTCATCAACAGGCGGTAATAACCCTTCTTCACGTAAGGCATCTAGTACTTTTGGAAAGGTGTCTGGAATGTCATCATAATGATTTTCATCTAACCATTTAGCTGCTACCGCTTGAAAGTCTTCCCGGGATTCATTTAGGAGTTCGGTACGCATTAGGCGCAAGGCATAATCGGTACTGGCTCCGAGCATTTGCCCGCCGGGAATATCTTTAAACGAAGCCGAAATACGGCGAATTACCCGCATGTTGGTGGTATCCAGTACGGGCGTTTCAATTAAACGAGGTTTGGTTGACCGATAGGCGCGTAATGCAAATGCCGCTTCTAGCGTGTCACCTAAACTCTGTTTGATGGCTAAAGAAGCCAGCTTTGGATGAAACAACCCACCTTCAGATAGAATGCGGCTGTGTAAAAAATACAACTGGTTTTCAATGGTGTCTAAATCTAACGGTTCTGCCGACTCGCCTTGACGAGTGCGTATGAACTCTAATAACTTTTCAGCACCCGCAATGGCTTGACCGCCACCTTTTATGGCAACATAACCCATTAGCTCAGCCCTCCATTTTCGAAGACATCAAGAACTTCAATTTTGGTCGTGCGAGGTAGCGCCATAATTTGAGTGTCATCCACTAAAATACAGTCGATGCCCATTGGAAAAGCAGAGCACCATTCGTTGCGGTGTTCTAACCAGGCCTGGTCAATTCCTGAAACAAATGCTTCGGTTTCATTATTGACGCCAGGCCCGGTCAATTTTAGGTGAATATTGCCTTGCTCTTTGTCTAAAGAAGCAACCTTTAAGACTAAAGTGGCAGCAAAGTCCGGTGAAGATAAGGTTCCAAGCTTAGGGGAAAAGGTGGGTGCTTTTGTCGCGTCACATAAAACGTAATTGGCTTGCTCAGTCGTTGATTTTTGGGCCTGTAATAACGGCCATGTTGATTCAGTCAATAAACCGTCTACATCCGCTAGGGTCACTTCACCGTCTAAAAGGGTACTGAGAACGGCCAAGTAGGCAGGATTGTTGTCTAGACATTCAGACCAGTTATCCATGCGGCCAGGACGTGACACGGCCTGCATCAGGCTGTTAAATAATATTTGTTGTGTATCGGCCATCCAAATGGAATCAATCTGTGCACCGAGTAAATCTTGTTTAAGCACTTTGGGTCTCCTTTTTATCTTCATCTTGAGTTCCCAATAATGAAAAATCGACCGCTGTAGAGCCTAACATTGCCTTGCGCGCTTTGACTTTTTCTGAAAATTTGAATTCGCCAAGCTCAACTAAATCGGCCAGCTTCCGACAATAAAGTAAATTATTCGCCAAAACAGTGTCACAGACTGCGAATAAGGAGGCGATATTTTCATCATCGTCCATTAATTGTGCTGAGCCTTCGAAACAATTCCCTTGTTTGTCCGTTAAAACGACCCAGCTGGTGGCAATGGGAAATTCCCCTAAAAAGTAAGGTTCATGTAAGGCCGTATCTTGAGTTTGTAACACGCCTAATCCAGACTGAGGAACAGCTTTGTAAGCCACTTGATATTCATTTATGACCGCATCGATGACGGCTTTAATTTCTTCCACACAAACCATTTTTAATGCACGCATCCATAGACTACGTGGGACAGAGCAACAGCTATTATTCATGGTGAGTTCCTTCAAAGTGTTTTGTTGCGTAATTTTTGCGTGGAAGCTTCCAGCAATACGACTGTGATAAAGATGATTAATAAAATGGTTGCAACATGGTCGTAATCAAACAGGTCCCAACGTCCTTTTAATTCCATGCCAATTCCTCCCGCACCGACAATACCCAATACGGTGGCGGTACGAATATTACGTTCAAAAATATATTGAATGTAGGCAATCCAAGCGGGTAGGACATGTGGGAAAACTGCATAACGTAAGACTTTTAATGGGTTTGCCCCTGCTGAACTTAATGCCATTTGAGGACCTTTAGGTGCATTTTCAATCTCATCGGCAAAGAACTTTCCCAGCACGCCTGATGTATGAATTGCAAGCGCTAGAACCCCAGCAATAGGGCCGAATCCATAGATTAAGACCAAGAATAGCGCCACAATTAGCTCAGGCATAGCTCGGTGAAAACTAAGCCAACCACGCGCCACTTGATAAATGATCGGATGGGGTGAAAAGTTACGGGCGGCTAAAATGCCTAAGGGTAAAGAAATCACGATTGAAATTGCGGTACCCCAGAACCCCATTTCGATGGTTTCCCACATCATCTTCAGTACTTTTTTCAGGTAACCGATGGGGTCGACTAAGTACTCTGTCTTGCTTTGCGTCCATGTATCCGTGTCTACGTCATACTCTCTAGAGACACCGTCTTCAACGTAAGACAACCATGGTAGATTCTCTAAATCGACATCTTCTAGGCGTGTTAATTCGGTACGCGTTGAAAATTGAATAGGAAAGGCCTGGCTACCAAATTTTGAGACACCATCCAATACATCCGAGTTTCCAATGCCGACAGCGGATAATACCGCCTGACCAGTTTCTACTGCGGCTCTATCCATTTCGGTGTTGTGTGCAGACCAAGACAGTAAAACAAACGTAATAAAAAAGCCGAAGATTATTTTGGGGGTGATGGCTTGATAAGTTTGCCATTCACGCCAATCGCGTTTTATGATATTTTCTACTGGCTTATTCATGCGACGTCCTTTATTTTGAGTTCAAAGGAGAGAGAGTCTTCAAGGGTTTCTTGATGTTTTTTTTGTATTTTTTCTTTGGTTTCATGCTCAATTTCATACAGTCTTCTCTGAACGTCCTCGTCCATGTCTGATGGATGGCCATCAAAAAAGACTTCTCCTTCTCGTAAGGCTACTATCCGGTCTGCAAACTCCAGCGCATAGTCGATTTGATGAAGGGTGCATAAAACGGTTGCCCCATTGGTTTGAGCGGCATGTTTTAAACTGTTTAAAACGCTACGACTCATGGCCGGGTCTAAACTGGCGACAGGTTCATCTGCAAGAACTACTTTAGGGTTGGCCATAAAGGCACGAGCAATGGCAACACGCTGTTGTTGCCCTCCGGAAAGTGCTGAGGCACGTCGCATTAGGTGTTTTTCTTCTAAGCCCACTTCACTTAATAGTTCAAATGCACGTTGTTGATCCTTAACGGGGAAGGATTTAACCAAACTTGTCCAAAAATTGGCCGTCGGTAATATGCCAGTTAACACATTGTGTAGTACAGATAAACGAGGGATTAAATAGAGTTGTTGATGAATCATACTGACGCTACGTTGAATCAACTGTAGGTTTTTTTTATTCAGGACTCCTCCATCTAAAATAATCTCTCCAGAGGATGGTTCAACTAGGCCATTGACCATATTCATTAAGGTAGACTTTCCCGCACCAGAAGGCCCTAGTAATACACAAAATTCACCTTTTTCAAGGTGGACAGAGACATTTTTTACCGCCTGAGTACCATCAGGATAAACTCGGTTGACTTTGTCAAAAACTAACATGATTTTTTCTCCATAAATAAAGACCTTTGTAAATAGGCCTGGGTAAAGAGTGTTTGCAAAAACCTTTGAAAAAAGCACCTCAGTGGTTCTGAGATGCTCTCAATAGGGGGTAATTAACGCTGACCTGCTTTTTCTAGCAGTTCACCTTTTAATTCATGTGTGACAGCATTCAGCTTTTTCAAAGCATCAAAGATTTTTTGCTCATCAAATGCAGTGTCATAACGATCGACTTTTTTGCCACCGTAACCGCGGATTTTTGAAGGATCAATTTTGGTATGAATTTCACCAAATGCCTTACGAAGTTCTGCTTTTAGCTTAGAATTTAAACTTTTGTTCATAGCTAAAGGCGGGTTTGGGATTGGCTGAGATTTAGCTAAAGGCATAAATAGGGCAGGATCAATAGCGCCTTTTTTGGCGGCTTTACCAAAAGAGTTGTAGGATGCGGCGGCGGCATCTACTTTACCTTCTGAAAGTGCAGCTATAGAAGCTGAGTGAGAGCCAGTGATAATCACTTTAGAAAGGTCGTTAACAGGATCAACGTCTGCGGCAATAATCATGGCGACTGGAAAGTTGAATGAAGAGGTTGAACTTGGGCTACCAAAAGCCATGCTCTTACCTTTAAGGTCAGCGATCGTTTTAATGCCACTGTCTTTACGGACGAAAATACCAGAGTAATAGGAAGAATCTCCTTTTTTCACATCAACCGCTAAAAGATCAACCCCACATTTATCATTGGCTTGACCATAAGTAACCGCGCCAAACCAGGCAATATCCGCTTGATCGTTACACATACCTTCAACAACGGCCGCATAACTTGCGCCAGCTTTAATATCAAAGTGAATACCATAGTTTTCTGTAATACCTTGAAAAACTGGTCCATAATCTTTAGTGATATCGTTCGTGCCTGTATCAGTCGGGATCATCAATACCCGTAAAGGGTGTTCTTTTGAGCCATCAGGAAGAGCGAATGCGGCTAAAGGCGTTAAGGTTGCAATGGCGACAACAGATAACAACAAGTTCTTAAGTTTCATGCGAGTTTCTCCAAAAATATGAAAATCAAAAGTAAAGTTAAAAAAATTAAGTAAAACGTTTAAACAATCCAGCTAACTAAGTGATTAGACGGATTGCGTAAAGGTCTTTATGGCTGTTCAGGGTTAATTAAAATCTCAAGTTGAATCATGTCCGAACGAAAACGCGATACTGAATATTCGATAATTTTTCCACTAACGTCATCCTTATTCAGGGTTTTAACTTTTAAGATAGGCTGACTGCCCATCATGCCCAGTTGAAAATTGTCTGATGCATTTGGCATAGCCGAAGACACTAGACTCGAAATACGTTTTGCCTTAATCCCATATACATTTATTAAAAAAGAACCTAATGAGCCAGATTCATAACTCTCCAACACCTCGGGGCAAAATGCTTTAGGTAAAAAATGGCTAATTAACGCCAATTCTTTGTTATCAATTTTTCTGAGTGTGTTTACTTGAATGACTTCTTCGCCATTTTTGAGCTGTAAGTTTTCGGCAATGCTGCCTCTCGCTAAAATGGTGCTTTTACTTAAAACGGTTGTCTCAACGCTTAGCCCATTCGCTTCAACCGCTTCGGTAAGGCGCTGATGACCTTTAATGCGATAAGCCAATCTTTTTTCAGCGACAAAAGTACCAAAACCATGACGTTTTTCTAAAACCCCTTGTTTCACTAGCTCTTCTATGGACCTTCTGACGGTATGACGGTTAACCCCAAACTTTTCAGTTAATGTTTTTTCAGAAAGGTACAGGTCTCCAGCTTCAAATCCCTCTTGGAGGTCGGACTCAATGGCTTTCGCAATTTGCATATAAATTTTTTCAGGGCTGTAACGATCAATCACGCAAATACTCACTTAGGTTGTCTAGATATCTAAAACTATTGAGAAGTTTAGAACGGTAGGATGACTGTCAATGGTCAGTTAGATGAAAGTTTTATGGAGGTTCTAGACATCCACTGATATTCAGCTCAGAGAAAGCTTGATTTGTTTGAAATTTGGTATGTAGGTAGGAAAACGAAAGTTTTGATGGTCTGTTTGGTAAGGCTTAATTTACGAGATACAAAAAATAGAAGTTTGAATCGCCACTAAAATCCTAGAGACTTTTTAGCCTCATTTCGTACTGCTTCTCGTATTCAACCGGTGAGAGATGATTGTTCGAAGAGTGACGTCGTTTGGGATTGTAAAACATTTCGATGTAATCAAAAATGTCTTGGCGTGCCTCATTTCGATTTTTATATATCTTTCGCTTGACGCGTTCTCGCTTCAACAACTGAAAGAAGCTCTCTGCAACCGCATTGTCGTGACAATTGCCGCGTCTGCTCATACTGGCTTCCAGTCCATGAAACTTTAAAAAGTGACTCCAGTCATGACTGGTATATTGACTGCCTTGGTCGGAATGCACGATTACCTTCTGTGTCGGGCTTCGTTTCCATATCGCCATAAGCAGCGCATCTAGAACCAAGTCCTTTGTGATTCTGGGCTGCATCGACCAACCAATCACCCGTCTTGAAAACAGGTCAACGATTACTGCTAAATACAACCAGCCTTCGTGCGTTCTGATATACGTAATATCAGTAACCCATGATTGATTAGGCGCTTGCGAATTAAATTCCCGGTTCAGTCGATTCGGAACAATAATGTTTTCCGCTTCTGATCTCTGTCTTGGTTTTCTATAACCTACCTGCGCCTTTAATCCAGCGTGATACATGAGCTTGTGAACACGATTAATCCCAATAGACTCACCATGCTCAAGCATATCGGAAAATATCTTCCGATAGCCATATACACCACCAGATTCAAGCCAAAACTGTTTTATCAACCCAGTCTGACGTTGGTTGCACTTTTGGCTTTTCGATATAGGTTTATTTAGCCAAGCATAGTAACCACTAGGATGAACATTAAACAACGCACATAATCGCCGAATGGATTGTCCTTTTGTATTCTCTCGAATAAAGGCATACCTCAATCGGACTCTCTTGCGAAGTATGCCGCCGCCTTTTTTAAAAGGTCTCGCTCTTCCGTCACTCGAGCCAGCTCTTTGCGAAGACGCTTTAACTCGGCTTGTTCATCTACTTTAGCCTGATGCTTGTCCTTATCAGGACCATACTTTTTAACCCAGGCATAAAGACTATGCGTGGTCACTCCTAATCGGTTGGAGACTTCCGAAACCGGATAACCTCGTTCGACAATCTGTTTTACTGCTTCAATTTTAAATTCTTCAGGGTATCGTTGACTGCTCATTTAGCACCTCTTTTTTTTACCATTATAAAATGGCTAAGAAGTGTCTAGTAAATTAGTGGCGATTCACACCTGACCTTTATTTTAGTCAATCCAGTAGAGGGCATTAACCCTGTTCAACTGTCAAAAACCATCAGCGCAAAAACAGGACTCAAAGCCTTAACGCGCGAAGCATTTATTAAAAGCACTGTGCAATGGTATTTAGAAAATTCGGAAGATGTCGGTGATATGACCAATGCAATCATCATGGCAATAATCGTGGGCGTCGGAGCAAGCGGCATTCTGCTTTATATTTTTACGCTGGAAAATATCCGTAACTATGCAACTCTGCAAGCACTTGGGGCTAACTTCAGACAAATCCAATCATGATATGGATTCAAATGGCTGTCATTGTGTTAATGGGGTTTTTAATCGGTATAGGGTTAAGTGTTTTGACCGGTCTTGTTTTGTACAGTATCGGTTCCGATGTGCCTTTTCGTTTACTCTGGTTGGAACCTTTTTTGGTGTTGTTCGCCTTGCTCGCCATCGGTTTTGTGGCTGTAATGGTCAGCCTATGGCCTTTAAAAAACATGGATGTCACGCAAGTTTTTTCAGCAAATCGCTAGTTTGCGATCTGCTGAAACTGTTTCAACCTGCACAACAGGAAAGTTGTGAAACATCCTGGGTGAACGTCTGTGCACATAACTTTAACCCTTCAACTTGAGTTAAATAAGGAAATAATGTATCTGCCAATGCTTGTACCGTCATACCTTGCGCTATAGCAATCGATACAGTCTGAATCATTTCTCCAGCAACATCTGCAATAATTTGCGCGCCAATTATCTGCATAGTTTCCGCGTCCGCCACCAACTGTATAAACCCGTTTGTTTTAAAGTTGGCTAAGGCTCTTGGAACATGCTCCAAATCGAGTTTGCGTGCCACCACATTAATACCTTGTTTTTGAGCCTGTGCAACATCTAAACCAACAGTTGCTACCTGAGGGTCGGTAAAAACCACTGTTGGCAAGGTAGAGATATCTAGTTTCTCATCGCCACCAACCATGTTTTTTCCTGCTCGTGTACCAGCGGCGGCAGCGACATAGACAAATTGAGGCAACTGAGTGCAGTCCCCTGCTGCAAAGATATCTTTCTGACTTGTTTGCAAATCATTACCAACAATCACTCTGCCTTGATTATCAACATCCACTCCGGCAGATTTTAGGTTAAGCTGATCTGTATTCGCTTGTCTACCCGTGGCAATTAATAGCTTTTCAGCTTTGAGTTCGCTTCCTGATGAGGTAATGCACTCAAATTTACCATTTGTGTAGGTGACTAATTGTAATTCAGTGAATGTATGAATTTTCATCCCTTCAGAAATTAACTCCTCCATCAGCAAATCACTTATTGATTCTTCTTCATGAGACAATAATGTCGTTCGTGCTATTAAGCTCACTTGAGTGCCCAGACGTAAGAATGCTTGAGCAATTTCCAAAGCGACAACTGAAGCACCTACTACGATTAGACTTTCAGGTGTCACTTCCGTAAATAAAGCTTCTGTTGATGTCAAATATGGCGTGTTCTCTAATCCATCAATTTTTGGTACATTTGGCCTAGAACCAGTTGCTATCAGAATCTTATCTGCCACTAGGTTTTCCGTACCTCCGGCATTTAATTCTATCTGCAACTCTTTAGAACTAAGGAACTTAGCCCTGCCATTTATTAGTTTAATAGATGGATTATCTTCCAAAATGCTTTCATATTTAGCTAAACGTAGCTCATCAACTCGGTTTTGAATTTGGCTTGCAAGCATTGAACGATCCAATACATATGGAGATATTTTCAACGCTGGAAAAGCTGATTGCTTGGTTTCTTGAGCAATTTTGGCCGCATTAATCAATATTTTTGAGGGAACGCAACCTATATTGACACAAGTTCCGCCAATGGTATCCTTCATCTCAATCATGGAAACCCTTGCTCCAGATTTTGAGGCTTGGATAGCTGCTGCAAACGCCGCTGACCCCGTGCCTATAATTGCCACATGGAGGGCACCACTTTCATTTTCATGATAATTACTCATATGCATATGTCTCTCCTATTTTCTTACCGTTGATGGATAGCCAGAATTTTCTGTTGCAAAAGTTAAATCTTCAACATCTGCAGCTTCATCCTCATAAGTAACAATTGCTGTTTTGTCTTTTAAAGACACTTTAACGTCTTTAACACCATCAACATTGATTAAAGATTTTTTTACCGTAATTGGGCAAGTTGGACAAAACATACCAGGAACATCAAGAGTTACCGTTTTTTCAGCTGCTGTGACACCAAACGAAATAAACATACTCATAATTAGAATTAAATTTTTCATAATAATTTCCTTACTTTTAGCGATATATTTTTTTAATACAACCACGACTCTGGAAGAAGTGGTATCCACCAGGTTGACGTAACAAGAATGGTTGCAATAATTAAAGCTAACCAAAAAAGACGGCGGCGATTTTTTTGAACTTGCGGAATCGCACAGGCTTCGCCTTCCTTACAGGATGACTGAGGCTTATACAGCCCCCAACCAATCCAAACAAATAAGAGCACAGTAGCCAAAATAAAATAGGGTTTAAACGGCTCAAACATAGTTAAATTAGCTATCCAAGAACCGCTTACCCCTAATAGAATTAAAATTAATGGACCTGCGCAGCACAGGCTCGCTCCAATTGCTGCCGAAATAGCACCCAACAATGGTAGCTTTGAATTCTGAATAGACATATAAAACCTCTTTTAAACTTATCTTTCATTTATAACCTTACAACCGTACCTAAGTACAGATTCAAGAAAAAAATAATCACAAAAGTTTGTTGTCTAAACAATGCAATCAAGCATATTGAATTAAATGCTGATTATCAGTGAAAGTTAGTCATTAAAAAGTTTAGAAATTAAAGGACAGGAAATATTTGAATCTTCAGATATAGTACACTCTTTGGTATATTGGTCTAGAATTCGTTCTAATCGAGTTAAATCCGCAATTTTTTCTCGTATAGAATTCAGTTTAAGTTGCGCGATATCTTTGGCTTCAGAACAATGACTACCATCTTCTAAGGCAAGCAAACTTGAAATTTCCTTTAAGCTAAACCCCAATCTTTGAGCCGATTTAATAAATTTAACCCTTTTAACATCAGTCAAACCATATCTCCGTATTCCACCATAGGGCTTAACAGGCTCTACGAGTAACTTTTTTCGTTGATAAAAACGAATCGTTTCCACACCAACACCAGATTGCTTTGCCAACCCACCGATTGTTAAGTTTTTTGAATCATCTTCAATATTCATGATAGAACCACACTCTAAACTTTTACTCAAAGTTATACTTAATTGGGTTTTGAAGGAAATATTTTAGGTACGAATCGAATATAGAACAATTCCCCTACTAGCTCAACCATCGTTTGAATAACGTTTGTGAATTCCACGACCTCGCTAGACATTGAATAATAGTAACCTAAATTCTTTGTTTTAGCATTTCATATGGTGTTTTTCCTTGGTGTGCAGAGTGTGGCCTGATGAAGTTATAGTAATCTTCCCATTGATTCAGTCTTTTCTTCAGATCAACATCATCGGTGTAATCTAGCAGCTGATAAAACTCCTTTTTATCTGTTAAATGTGAGCGTTCAACCTTGCCATTTAGCCTTGGAGTTCCAGGCTTGATATATGCATGTATTAAGCCTAAATCATCTGCATGCCAATGAAACTTAGATTGGAATTCATGACCATTGTCAGTACGTATCATTTTTATTCTGAAAGGGAGTTTATCAACGACATGATTTAGAAAATCTATAGAACTTTGTTGATTATGCTTTTCATAGACTTTTAAAGCACGAATTCGCGTACAGTCATCAATAGCAGTGTATTGAAAGCGTTTAATTCTTTTACCGTCAGAATCATTGAAGAAAAGGAATTTCACATCAATTTGAACATGATGCCCAGGTACCTTTTTTTCATAACGTTTAAATTTAGTACGAGAACGCTTTTTGATATTCTCTGGCAATCGATTTAAGCCATTTCTTAGCAAAACCTGATAACACCCATTCCGTGAAATTTTAATGTCGTGATAACGCTTTAAATGCCAAACAATGACTGTGGCTCCGAAATGATAGTGCTTACGAAGATAAAGTATCTTTTCTTCAATTGTTTTAGGGGTTCTAAGTTTATGGTTCTCGGGGCAGGGGCGGCTATCAATTAGGCCTTTTTCGCCATATTTTTCATACGACTTTTTCCAAGTGTGAAAGGTTTGTCTGCATATGCCAAAATAGCGACATGTTTTTGCAACGTTGCCAATCTCCTTGGCATAATTAAGCACCTTTAGTTTTTTTGAAATATCTCTTTGAGCTTGCTGGTTCATAACCCGACTCCTTGACAGTTTTAAAAAGTATAAACTGTCTAGCTAAGTCAGGATTTTTATAAACCCGTATTTTTTACATAAATATAAAAAATAAAACATATTTAAAAAATTAATTAGCATTTATTAGTTTAAACAACTAGAATCAAACCATATTAATTAAATAAGCGTTGCAATAAACATCATGTTTAAACGGTTTTTTCTTATCATTTTTATCTCACAAACTCTGGCATCAACCGCCTGGGGTGGGGTATCTATGTCAGATTTTACGCATATTGAAAAAACCAAAATGCAAATCATGCATCAAGTGATGAATATAAACCCTGAAACAATGCAATTTAACGCCAATAAAACAATTTCAGCAGTCGGTCACAGTATGTCTGCAGATACAAACGTTTCAGCGATGGGCTGTTCTAATTGTGATGACAGTCAGTGCCATAACTTGCTATGTTACTCTATTCACGCCGCACCGATATATCATTTCAGCACCCTCTCTCAATGGCAATCCCAGCTTAATAGTCAAACCGACTACCCGACTTTAACAATCGCTGTCAGTGATTATGCAGTAAAACCGGAAACCCCTCCACCTTCCTTATTGACCAGACAATTTTATCCACTAGAGTCTCTTCAATAATCTGAAAATCGCTTTTTTTGCGTATTCAAGTGCACATTGAAAAACTCAGTGAATCCTTTTGTCAAAACACTCAATTACAAAAACAAATCTTGCTTTAAATTATTTGAATGTTTAAGAGGTTTATCATGAACACATTACATAAAAGCGTACAACCGCAACTGGGTCGACGCCAGTTTGTTAAAGGCATTGCGTTAAGCACCATTTCAGCTGCCATCGGATCTCATCTGCCTTCAGCTTGGGCTAAAGAAGAATTTTCAGCCATCGGCGCAGGGAACTTGAACCCTAAACAGCCCGTTTTAATTGGACCTGAATTTGATTTAACCATTTCAGAAACGCCTGTCAACATTACAGGTTCACCTGTCAAAGCAACCTTAATCAACAACTCTTTACCCGCCCCAACATTGGTTTGGCGTGAGGGAGAGACTGTAACCATTCGCGTAAAAAATACTTTGTCGGTTGATACGTCCATTCACTGGCATGGCATTATTCTTCCCTTTCAAATGGATGGTGTGCCGGGCTTAAGTTATGACGGCATCAAACCTGGTGAAACATTCACCTATCAATTTACTGTGCAGCAACATGGGACCTATTGGTATCACAGTCATTCCGAATTTCAGGAGCAAACCGGATTGTATGGAGCACTGGTTATTTTACCCAAAAAAGCAGACCCACTGGATTACGACCATGATTTCGTGATTCAGCTGTCAGACTGGTCAGACAGTGCGCCCGAGACCCTTTATTCAAACATAAAGAAAATGGGAGGCTATTACAATTACAGCCAAAGAACGGTGGGTGACTTTTGGCATGAAGTCAAAACCTACGGCTTCTCCAAAGCATGGGAAAAACGGAAAATGTGGAACCAAATGCGCATGACAGACCGTGATTTATCCGATGTCACGGGAGCAACCTATACCTATTTAATGAATGGACTGTCGCCTAAAGCGCATTGGCGTACCGTCATTGAATCAGGCAAAAAAGTGAGATTACGATTTGTAAACAGCTCTGCAATGACTTTTTTTGATGTCCGTATCCCGGGCTTAAAAATGACAGTGGTTGCAGCAGATGGAAATTTAGTCCAACCGGTTGAAATTGACGAATTCCGTATTGGCGTTGCCGAAACTTATGACGTCATTGTCGAACCGGATACGTCGAAACAGGCTTATGCAATTTTTGCACAAGCAATTGACCGCTCTGGCTTCGCTATGGGTTCGATCACATCGGATCCGACTCAATTAGCCGACACGCCTGAAATGGACCCTTTACCCATCTTAAGCATGACCGATATGGGCATGAAAATGGACATGGGTTCCACGTCACACCCAATGAATATGGATGGTGAAATGGAAGGAATGAACCCTTCATCTCAATCAATGGACATGAGTAACGGTTCCCAGAGTATGAAACATTCTGATCATAATTCGATGAATGGAACGAAGCATGATATGAGTTCCATGCAACAACAAGACTATGGCCATGCTTTGGCTATGGAGAAAAGCCAAATGGGGATGGATGTCAGCAATGTTGACCATTCCAAGCATTCTCATGGCATGGAGAACATGAACGTGAATCTGGATGACATTACGATTCCGATGGATATGAATCCTCAGTTACCTCAAATCAAAACACCTTCAGCAGAAGGTGCTCAAATTGGTATGAGAGCCATGGCTCCTCAATATAGGCTGGATGATCCAGGAGTTGGACTGAGAGAAAATGGTCGGAAGGTTTTGACATATGCCGACTTAAAAAACCGCTTCCCGACCCGACATCATCCGAAACCGACCAAGGAACTGGTTATGCACTTGACCGGAAATATGGAACGCTACATGTGGTCGATAAATGGCATTCCTTTTGAGGAGGCCGAACCACTTAACTTTCAATATGGTGATCGAATTCGTATTACCTTTATTAATGACACGATGATGAATCACCCTATGCACCTTCATGGCGTTTGGAGTGACCTTGAAACGGGAGATGAAAACCATATTCCCCGTAAGCACACAGTCATTGTCCAGCCTGGCTCTAAAATAAGTTATCGAGTCACCATGGACGCAAAAGGCGACTGGGCTTATCACTGTCATTTGCTTTATCACATGATGGGAATGTTCAGAAAGGTACAAATCCGATAATCATGTTTAAAGAACCAACCCTATTTGAAGGAAGCATCATGAATACACATATTAAGAAATTACCGATAGTATTATTACTTTTCACATCAACTTACAGCCATTCCTCTTTTGCGCTAAGCGAATACGATCCTTTGTTGGCGGGCTTAAGAGTCAATCAGCTTGAAAAATCCACCCAACAAGGTGAGCCGTTATCCTGGGATGCATCAGCCTGGGCTGGAAAAAACTGGCATAAGGTTTACCTAACCTCGGAAGGGGAATCATCAAATGGTTCGACCGAATCCGAAAATCAGTTGTTATACAGCACCCCTGTTGAAAGGTTTTGGGATTTGCAGGCGGGGATAGGCTATGACGAAACCCCCGAAAACAGCCAAACTTGGGGAGTAGTTGGTTTTCAAGGCTTAGCACCTTACTTTTTTGAAATAAATTCAAGATTACTTGTTAATGACAAGAATGCAGGGTTCCGTTTGGATGCAGAATATGAAGCGCTATTCACACAACGATTGATTTTAACTCCTAGTCTTAAATTGAATGCCTATACATCAGATGATAAAAAAATGGGGATTGGGTCAGGCTTATCGTCTACAGAATTGGGGATGCGGCTACGTTATGAATTTAGTCGAAAGTTTGCACCCTATATTGGTGTGAAATGGAACCAGGCTTATGCAACAACGGCTGATTATAAAAAAGAGGAAGGTGCTAAAACATCAGAGACCAGCCTTGTGGCAGGACTGCGTTTTTGGTTTTAACACTTAACAACAAGAGAAAGTCAAAATAGACTTTCTCTGTTTTAAATCAAGGAATATGACATGAAGTTATTGGTTTTAATATTAACAAGTTTGAACCTATTTGCTTGTTCTTCCAAAGACGATCTCTCTGAAGCCAGCCAAAACACAAAACGTTGGTATTCATCAAGTGATGTCAAAATAGGACAGCACCTCTTCAAACAGCATTGTGCTGTCTGTCATGGAGAAGAAGCTCAAGGGCTGGCCGCCGACTGGAAGCAACCACTCGTTGATGGCAGTTACCCTGCTCCACCTCTCAACGGAACCGCGCACGCATGGCACCATTCTCTCAACGGACTTAACAGAACTATTTTACAAGGTGGAATTCCACTTGGCGGAACAATGCCGGCTTTTAAGAATAAATTAACACCGGAAGAACGGCTACAAGCCATCGCTTATTTTCAAAGTTTCTGGTCGAATAAAATCTACCAGGCCTGGCTAGAAAGAGGAGGGTTAAAAAATGACCGCTAACAATCAATCCTCACAGCGTACGACAGGAGAAAATATGAACAGACGACAATTTATCCAAAAAAGCCTGATTGGGCTGACGCTCCTTCCTCAGGCAGGCAATGCCATGGGAACGTTACTTGGCGGGGTTGGACAGGACGATTTTATCCATCCTGTTTTTCCTAAAGTGGACTTTTACCTTCCGGATTTAGAACAGGGTCAACCTCTTAATGGAAAGCAGCGCTTTACATTAACACTGCAACAGGGAAAAACGAAGATCCTGCCCGATGTCACGACTCAGACCATTGGCATCAATCAAGATTTTTTAGGCCCCGTCATTCGGATCAAAAAAGGCCAAAAGCTTCGCATGGAAGTCACCAATCAACTGAATGAAGTGGCGGCACTTCACTGGCATGGCATGATTTTGCCTGCAACAGAAGATGGCGGGCCTCACCAACCCATCTCCCCCGGAAAAACCTGGATAGCCGAATGGGACGTGATTAATGAACCCTCCACATTATTTTACCATTCACACACGCACCAACATACCGGATCCCAAGTTTGGCGTGGTTTAGGCGGACAGATGCAAGTGGTTGATGAAGAACGCGATGCCGAACTGGGGCTGCCTCATGAATATGGAATGGATGATTTCCCGGTCATACTCATGGATCGCGCTTTTGACGAAACCGGAGAATTCATCTACAGCAATGAACGGATGAACAAAATGCAAGGCATGCACGGCGACACCATGCTGGTGAATGGCCGAGCCAACTCCGTTTTACGTCCTCAAAAAGATCGTATTCGTTTAAGACTGCACAATGCTTCCAATGCACGTTTTTACGATTTGGTGTTTTCAGACAAGCGTTCTTTTCAAGTCATTGCAGGAGACGGCGGTTTATTGGAAACACCACAAACCCTCAACCGCCTTCGATTATCGCCAGCAGAACGCGCCGAAATTCTGGTTGATCTTTCCGATCACCAACCCGTCTCACTAAAAACCCTAGCGGGTTATGGAAACTTATCGATGGGGATGGGCGGCATGATGAGAGATACATCAAAGCTTGATCAAGACTATGATTTATTTCACATCGACCCCAGAAAATCCGAAGCAACTAAACCCTCGATGATTGAGCGTTTAATCCCATTACCTGACTGGTCCAATGTCGAAATAGCGCAAACGCGAACCATGAATTTAGAAATGCAAATGGGACCTAGAATGATGTTTGGTTCAGGTGGTTTTACAATCAATGGACAAGCTATGCAAATGGAGGTAATAAATGAACGTTTAACCGCCAATAGCTTTGAAATATGGCACCTTAAAAACCCATCAATGATGCATCACCCTTTTCACATTCATAACACTCAATTCAAAGTCTTGGATCGAAATGGCCAAGCGCCTTATCCATGGGAACAAGGATTAAAAGATACAGTGACTGTTCATCGCGATGAAACAGTTCGCATATTGTTACCGACTGGTCCTTATTATAACAATCAAGAACCTTATATGTACCACTGTCACATCTTAGAGCATGAAGATGCGGGAATGATGGGACAATTTATCGTAACAACTTAAAAGGAGAACACTATGTTTAATTACGATCATACTTGGGGATTCATGGGAGGCGGAATGTGGTTACTCTGGTTAATTTTCATTATTGTTATATTTTTACTAATAAAAAACTTCAACACATCTTCCAATTCTGCTTCAGAACAAAATGAAACCGCTTTGGATATTTTAAAAAAACGATATGCCAAAGGCGAAATAACAAAAGAGGAATTTGAAGAGCAGAAAAAAACACTGCACTCTTAGAGCGGAATCAAATCCAAATAAAAATCCAGGTCGAATTTAAGCAGGCCTGGTCAATATTTAGATTTCAATCTAATAATCGTTAGTTAAGGTTCAATATTTTATTAGGTACATTTTAGACAAAGGAAGAGATATGTTTTTTCAAGTAGAAAGTCACAAAACATTTGAGCAGGCAGTGGTGGATTTGGAAGCCGCTGTTAAAAATCATAATTTTGGTGTGTTACACATCCATGATTTAGGAGCCACTTTACGAAGTAAGGGTATTGAGTTTAAGGATGAATGCAAAATTTTTGAAGTATGTAACCCTGTTAAGGCCGTGGAGGTTTTAGCAATCGATATGCGTTTGAATATGGCACTCCCCTGCCGTATCTCTGTTTTTACAGAAAACAACAAAACCTTTATTGGCATGATTGAACCCTCCGAAATGCTCGGCTTATTATCAACAGATGAGGCCTTAAATAAAATCGCAAAGGAAGTTGAACAGCAATTAATTCAAATGATTGATGAAGCGAAATAATGTCATTGATAACAGTGTGTATATCAGAGTGGGATAGACACTCTAAATCGATATATTGGAGATAGTATGACAAATCAAGTTTCAAAAGTAACGGGCAATCTTATTGACCCTGTTTGCCAGATGGAGATTTCGGAAAACACGCCTTTTCATACCTTAAATAAAGGCAAAACATTTTATTTTTGCAGTGAAAATTGCAAGCATAAATTTGTCAGTCATCCTGAAAAATATCTACAGGATCTATCTTCACAGTCTGTTAAAGAATTAGACATTACTGGTATTCAATATACCTGTCCAATGCATCCTGAAATCATTCAAGACCATTCGGGAAACTGTCCTATTTGTGGCATGGCACTTGAACCATTAATCACGCCAATGCACGTTGAAAATAGAGAAGATTCAGAACTAAAATCAATGCGCCTCCGTTTTTGGATCAGCACTGTATTAGCTTTACCCGTTTTTGTATTAGCCATGATGACGGATCTATCCCCCCAATATTTGCCCCAAGACTTGAACTTGCATACGGTGCAGTGGATAGAATTTATTTTAGCAACACCAGTGGTTCTTTGGGGAGGCTATCCATTTTTTGTGCGAGGTTGGCTGTCCATAAAAACCTGGAATTTAAACATGTTCACCCTCATTTCAATCGGAATTGGAGCCGCTTGGGGTTTTAGTATGGTCGCACTCTTAGCACCGCACATATTTCCAGCTACGATGCAATCTGAAACAGGTTTAGTGGCTGTTTATTTTGAAGCGGCCGCGGTGATTACCGCCTTGGTATTATTAGGTCAAGTTTTAGAATTACAAGCTCGCTCTCAAACCAATTCAGCCATCCAAATGCTCTTAGGACTCGTCCCTAATACAACTTGGAAAGTTGAAGAAGACGGTTCTGAAGCAGAGATTCCATTAGAGGCAGTGCAAGTTGGAGATATATTACGAGTTCGGCCAGGTGATAAGGTACCTGTCGATGGTTTTATCACCAAAGGTCAAAGTTATGTGGATGAATCCATGGTCACTGGAGAGTCCTTTCCTGTTTCAAAAAACATTGGTGATCGCTTAATTGGTGCCACCATTAATGGTTCTGGCAGTTTATTGATGAGAGCAGAAAAAATTGGCAAAGATACTCTCCTTTCACAAATAGTTGAC
The DNA here is from genome assembly GCF_004786015.1 of Hydrogenovibrio crunogenus. NCBI lineage: Bacteria > Pseudomonadati > Pseudomonadota > Gammaproteobacteria > Thiotrichales > Piscirickettsiaceae > Hydrogenovibrio > Hydrogenovibrio crunogenus. The sequence continues at coordinate 2,329,838 of NZ_CP032096.1, read as the reverse complement.
ATGGTAGCGCAAGCGCAACGTTCTCGTGCACCGATTCAAAAACTAGCAGACACTGTCTCGGGATTCTTCGTGCCTATTGTGGTTGTTATTTCAATCATTGCTTTTTTTGTATGGTGGTTTTTTGGCCCCGAACCAAAACTCGCTTATGCCTTAGTCAGTGCTGTCGCAGTTCTTATTATTGCCTGTCCTTGTGCATTAGGACTAGCAACCCCAATTTCAATTATGGTAGGTACTGGAAGAGGAGCTACCCACGGGGTGTTAATTAAAAATGCTGAAGCGCTTGAGATGATGGAAAAAGTGAATCTTTTGGTGATTGATAAAACCGGAACCATAACTGAAGGCAAACCGAAATTGGTCGAATTTAACGTTGAATCCGGGTTTGAAAAACAAACGGTTTTACAGTTGATTGCCAGTTTAGAACGAGGCAGTGAGCATCCTTTAGGTTTAGCGATTATTGAGGCTGCACAAAAACAGGGACTCTCTTTTGAATCGGTAGATGGTTTTAAATCGCTTACTGGAAAAGGGATTATGGGCGAAGTAAATAATCAAACAATTGCCATTGGAAATGATCAATTAATGAAAACACTCGCAATCAACTTACCGCCATTGAATGACACCATCAAAGACTATAGATCGCAAGGTCAATCGGTCATGTTTGTCGCTATCGATCAACGTTTTGCGGGATTTTTTGTCGTGGCTGATCCTATCAAATCGACAAGCCAAGAAGCCATCAAATCGCTTCACCAAGAAGGGATTCGAGTGGTGATGTTAACGGGTGATAATGTAACAACTGCAAATTCGGTTGCCTCTAGTCTACAGATAGATCAAGTTGAAGCTGGCGTATTACCCGATGAAAAAGCTCAGTGGATTAAAAGTTTTCAAAGTGACGGTTACGTTGTTGCCATGGCAGGTGACGGAGTTAATGATGCACCCGCTTTAGCACAAGCCCATGTTGGAATTGCCATGGGTACCGGGACTGATGTCGCCATGGAAAGTGCCGCAATTACTTTAGTAAAAGGAGACCTGAGAGGTATTGTCCGAGCCAGAAAATTAAGTAAAGCAACCATGAAAAATATTCGTCAAAATCTATTTTTTGCCTTTGTCTATAATGCTGCAGGCGTACCGATTGCAGCAGGCGTTTTGTACCCCGCTTTTGGCCTACTGCTGTCACCTATAATTGCCGCAGCGGCTATGAGTTTTAGCTCAGTGTCTGTGATTGGTAACGCTTTGAGATTAAAGAAAGTGACACTCTAATCCTAAAAATACACAGAAATTTAAACATTACGCCTAACTAGCTAGAAAACTGGTCGCCAATTAAAAGTTGCGTTGGTGATTTAGATCTTTTAAGCAACTTAATTAAGAGGACATAATCATGTTAAAACAAAAATTACTTGTTATTGCTATTGCTGGGAATATGGGACTGTTTACAGGAGTCTCTTTTGCATCTGATCATGCATACCCTCGTACACATGCTATACAAAATATGGAAGGAACCCACATTATTGGCGGACACTTAATGACCCCTGAGGAAAAAGACATCTATGAGCAAAAAATGGAAAATGCTAAAACCCCTGAAGAACGTGAAAAGATCTTACGGCTAAACCATCAAAAAATGAAAGCTAGAGCAAAAGAGCGAGGGGTTCCTTTAAGACCAATGCCCCAGGTCAAAAAGAACTAATGGAGCATGACAGCCAACATCGGAACAAGATGAGTAATGATATGGATGATGCTCACATGTCACCCGACAATCATCATAATGATGAAATGGGACAACATAAAATGCATTAAGTTTGAGGGACGATAAATCTACACTGCACGCTAATAATGATACTTTTTTGTATATGTACTTAAACCTGTAAAAAAGTATTTAACCCCGTTTTCAAACAAGCATTACGGGGTGTTTAGCAAGACCACAAATAAACGAATGAAAATCAAAATAACGTCTGACTCGCTTTTCAACTCTAGCATTTTAGCTTGATGTTTAATCAAACTTGTCAGCAAAGATGCAACGATAAAGTTTTAAAAAATCAATTTTAGATGGCTTTACGTACGTACTAAAGCCAATTCTGGAATGACTAGTTATAGCTCGGCCACCATACTGGAGATTTATATGGAGCACTCAGAAAATAGAACACCGAAATACCAAGAAAACAGCCTGACACTAATTGGCGCAGTAGCCTTGGGAACGGGTGTGATGATTGGAGCGGGCATTTTCGCCTTAACTGGCCAAATGGCTACAATGACCGGGGTACTTTTCCCTCTGGCATTTCTCTCGGCCGCACTCATTGTTTCATTTAGCGCTTACTCATATGTGAAGATGTCTAATGCCTACCCTTCGGCAGGAGGCATTGGTATGTACCTCTACAAAGCTTATGGCAACTCTCTATCGACAGCTTTTAATGCGCTGCTGATGTATTTTTCCATGGTGATTGCTCAAAGCTTTCTGGCTCGAACCTTCGGCGAATATACCCTACAACTTTTTGATACAGACAATAATGAGATATGGGTTCCAGTCTTGGGCGTTGGTCTGTTACTAGTCGCTTTTCTCATTAATTTATCGACGAATCGATTAATCGGAGGTGTTGCGTCCTTCATTGGCTTTCTAAAGATAGGCGGTATTATCATTTTTGGTCTGGTTGGCATATGGGCTGCTGATAATATTGCGATGGATTTTACCCAAACAACGCCTGACTCCTCGACGTTGAGTGGCTTTCTTGGTGCTACAGCATTAGGAATTCTTGCGTTCAAAGGGTTTACCACCATCACCAATAGCGGCTCAGAACTAAAAGATCCTCATCACAATGTGGGTCGTGCCATTACTATTTCCATCATCTTTTGTGTTGTGATCTACACCCTGGTGGGATTTGCTGTGGCCAGCAATTTGTCACTGAGTGATATTATCGCAACTCAAAATTATTCTCTGGCTGCCGCCGCAAAACCTGCACTAGGTAATTATGGTCTCTGGTTTACGGTAGTTCTAGCGATGTTGGCCACAGCTGGTGGCATAATAGCCAGCATTTTCGCAGTATCTAGGATGCTCGCCATGCTCACAGAGATGAAGCTTGTGCCTCACAGTCACTTTGGAATGTCTGGTAACATCCAAAAACATACACTTCTCTACACAGTGGTTCTCGGTCTGTTTTTGACGGCATTTTTTGACTTGAGCCGGATTGCTGCACTGGGTATTATTTTCTACCTGATCATGGACATAGCCGTACAGTGGGGGATTCTGCGCTATTTACGCAAAGAAATTCATGCCAATTTACTAATTTTGTTCACAGCAATTATGCTTGATCTATTGGTGCTTGGTGGGTTTCTGTGGGTTAAGATCATGTCTGATCCAATGGTTGTCGGGGTGGCGATAATAAGCATGGCAATCATAGCGATAGTCGAATTTGTCTTTCTCAGAAATCAGAGGCTAACGAACTCTTCTAGTTTGACAAAATAAAGAATAGTATTTGTTAAAAAAATAACAAAGTGGCATCGAATGAGTAATACGAGATACTAAATGTATAGCCACATCATAGATTTTTATAAAATTTTAGGGATTATCCGATGCTGACACAGAGTTTTAAACATTGCCAATGATACGTAGTCAGCAAGTTTATAACGTTATCGCTACACCTTTAGCTACGGGTGTTCCTTACAGCCTGCTTTCAGTGTCATATTAATGTCATTCAATACTGTTGTCGTTACCTTTAACGCACCAGTGCTGAAATTTAAAAAATTAAAGTTAGGAGCCAATTAAATGACTAGAAAGATCAAAATTACATTTTTAGGTGACATTCTTTGTGTCTGGGCCTACTCCACTCATGCACTCTTAGAAAAGTTAAAGCATGAATATGCTGACCGCATTGAAATTGATTATCGGTTTATTTCCGTGTTCGGCGATGCTGAAAAATTTATAGAGGACGGCTGGCATGATAAAGGAAGCTATTCTGGCTTCTCTAATCACTTACAAGCAGTTGCAAATGAACTTGGATACATTAACGTCAACCCAGTCATTTGGAAAGACTGCAAACCCAAAACTTCTTCTATGGCTCATCTATATATGAAGGCAATCCAGTTATGGGAACAAAAAAATATGAGTTTATCTGATAACCAAAATCCACTAAAACGTAAAAGTGAAGAAGTACTTTGGCAAATGAGAGTGCTTTTTTTTGAACAGGGTAAAGACATTTCTAATACAAAAATTCTGGATGATTTATTAAAAAACGCTAACATAGATCCTGTACAAATTACCCCCTTTCTAGAGAATGGTTCAGCTATGGCATCATTACTAAGTGATTACGAGCTTGAGCCACAACTAAAACTTGATGGAAGTCCGACCTTGTTGTTGAATGAAAATCGTCAAAAATTGTATGGCAATATTGGCTACGAAGTTATTAAAGCAAATATTGAGGCACTACTTTAATTGATCCTGATTCAGATAATAAACACACCACCTGAAACCTGTAGAAGGAAGTGGATATTATCGGCTTGAGAATGGTTAAGTTACCACACAAAACATTCAGGTGAATCGCCACTAATTTACTAGACACTTCTTAGCCATTTTATAATGGTCAAAAATGAGGTGTTAAATGAGCAGTAAACGCTACCCTGAAGAATTCAAAATTGAAGCCGTAAAACAGATAACCGAACGAGGTTATCCAGTATCAGAAGTATCCAAAAGATTAGATGTCACAACCCACAGTCTTTATGCCTGGGTAAAGAAGTATGGGCCAGATAAAGACCAACATCAGGCTAAAGCAGATGAGCAAGCTGAATTAAAGCGTCTTCGTAAAGAATTGGCTCGTGTGACAGAAGAGCGAGACCTTCTAAAAAAGGCGGCGGCATACTTCGCAAGAGAGTCCGATTGAGGTATGCCTTTATTCGAGAGAATGCAAAGGGACAATCAATCCGACGATTATGTGAACTATTTAACGTTCATCCCAGTGGCTACTATGCCTGGTTAAATAAACCCATATCAACAAGCCAGAAGCGCAATCAGAGACAAGCAGGACTGATAAAACAGTTCTGGCTGGAATCAGGTGGTATCTATGGTTATCGTAAGGTATTTGCCGACATGCTTGAGCATGGCGAGTCTATCGGTATCAACCGAGTACACAAGCTCATGCATGATTCCGGCTTAAAAGCTCAGGTTGGTTATAGAAAACCAAGGCAGAGATCAGAAGCGGAAAACATTATTGTTCCGAATCGACTGAACCGGGAATTTAATTCGCAAGCGCCTAATCAATCATGGGTTACTGATATTACGTATATCAGAACGCACGAAGGCTGGTTGTATTTAGCAGTAATCGTTGACCTGTTTTCAAGACGGGTGATTGGTTGGTCGATGAAGCCCAGAATCACAAAGGACTTGGTTCTAGGTGCGCTGCTTATGCGATATGGAAACGAAGCCCGACACAGAAGGTAATCGTGCATTCCGACCAAGGCAGTCAATATACCAGTCATGACTGGAGTCACTTTTTAAAGTTTCATGGACTGGAAGCCAGTATGAGCAGACGCGGAAATTGTCACGACAATGCGGTTGCAGAGAGCTTCTTTCAGTTGTTGAAGCGAGAACGCGTCAAGCGAAAGATATATAAAAATCGAAATGAGGCACGCCAAGACATTTTTGATTACATCGAACTGTTTTACAATCCCAAACGACGTCACTCTTCGAACAATCAACTCTCACCAGTTGAATACTAGAAGCAGTACGAAATGAGGCTAAAAAGTCTCTAGGATTTTAGTGGCGATTCATATTGCTGTTTAGTCAGCGTAAGTAAATATTACAGTAACCATAATGACAACTTCAGCTGGATTAACCCTGTCAGTAATTTATCAGTTTTTTCTTTTTATGATTTTTGTAATTTTTGCCATAAAAAATGTCTGGCTTTTTCAGATCCTAGTAATTTGCTATAAATTAATAACTCTATCGCTATCTATAATCCATTCAGATAAGTCCTTAATCGTTGATTTCTCCACATCAGAAAAGTACGGTTTGTTTTTATAAATACCACATCTGGTCATGCATGTTCCACATGCTTTTACGCTTACCCCCTTATCAACTAAAGCTTTAAGCTGATTGGACAGATCCTGATCATACCCTTGAGTCTCTATTTTCATATCACGAGCCAAATCTACTGCATCATTCATCATAAAAATTCTGACTTCCTGATTCTCTTCATGTAATTGGTTTGCTAACCTTAAGCCGTTCCAAGTTAAGTCAGTGCCATCGTATGGTTCTTTGTTAAAAATTAGTAATATTTTCATAGTTCCTCCTAATCAAATTAGCGCAATATATGTCATATTCGATATGGTTAAATCACTTAGACTCTATGGCAAGCATGACCCACGTCCCGGATAACAACATCATGACCCCTACAAAATAAAAGGGCCAAATAACAGATTCCGTATAAAAAGCTAATACACCCATTAATAGCGCGCCAATGGCGTAACCAAAGTCTCGCCAAAAACGATAAATCCCTAATATACTAGCTCGCCATTTAGGTTCACTAACATCTGCGACAGCTGCCCCTAACGTTGGATAAAGCATCGCCATCCCAAATCCCATAACACCCGCTAACAATGACCATGCCCAAACACTCTCAACCAAAACAAAGAGGATGCTACTAATTCCGCAGAGCCAAAACCCTCCAAAAATTAAACCTCGACGTCCCCATTTATCTGATAATGGTCCTGTAATTAGTTGAGAGCCTCCCCACACAACACCATAAATTGCGATAATAGCACTTGCTTGAACTAATGACTGAGCTTGGTTCATTAAAAATACCGGCATGAATACCCATACCAGAGCATCAATAAATTTTTCGACCAGTCCTGCCTGATTAAGTGCCACCAATTCTCTTTTTTCGAACGTGGCATAAATCATCATACTTTTTAGCGATATCGGTACAGTACTTAATTTTTCTCCCTTAGCAATTAGAGTTTCACTGTGCTGTTGCTGATGCAGTTGTGACCAAGGATGGGTATCAATGACCTTCCATAGTGCTAAAGACAATCCTAGACCAATTACAATTAACCCGAATCCTAATAATGCTTCTCGGGCACCATATTGTTCAGCTAAAAATGCCGTAACCCAACCGGCTATACCAACTGCTGCATACCCTGAAAACTCGTTAAAACCATTGATAAGACCCTTTTGACTTGATTTAGCTAAATCTAATTTACTATTAAGAGACATTGACCAACACAAGCCTTGGTTAAGCCCTAGAAACATCATAGCCCACAATATCCATGTCCATGACTCGGCATAGAAAATCAAAAATGGTACTGGAAACGCCAGAAGCCAGCCTACAACCAGCAAACGACGACGACCAAACCGATCGCTAAGATGACCAGCAACCAGATTCATAACTGCTTTGACAAACCCAAAGACCACTACAAACAAAGCCAGACTCATAAAAGATTTACCTGCTAACCCGAACTCACTTTCTGATAGGCCAGGCACAACAGTACGAGTCATACCAATGGTCAATCCAACAAGAAATACTTGTATTAATTGTTGCAAAATCTGGTGTAGATTCACACGAATTCCGTGCTCTATATTTAATGATGTTGACATAAAAGCCTCTAATTTTTTATACAAAATAATTCAACCATTGGGTTGAATACTAGACTTATTTATTTAAAACTGCAAGTTCGTTTTAAATTTCTAACATTCAAAAAATTAATGGCAAATAAAAAAATATAATCAACCATGTAGTTGAATTATTAAGGCTTATTGAGTATATTAATCCAAATTCAACCAAATGGTTGAATTGAGTCAAAGAATCTTTGTCAAATGTTTGATCCTTTTTCTCGGTCGTTTTATAAACCTTATAGGAGCAAGAAAATGTTTTTATTTCAACACACACCTGAATCAGAACCGGGATCTTTATCCTATCTATTAGGATGCGTAGGCCAAGGTCTAGGCATTGCTGTCGATGTTCATCAAGATGAAATTGATCTTTATATGAAAGTGGCCGAGCAAAAAGGCATAAAGATAGCCTATGTTATCGATACGCATGTTCATGCTGATCATTTTACTGGCGGTTATGATTTAGCTCAGCGCAGTGGCGCTCATTATGCCCTACACAAAGATTCTCCAGCACAATGTGAATTTATACCACTAGATGATCATCAAATAATTAAAGCAGGCAATGTAGAAGTTGAAATTCTTTATACCCCGGGGCATACTGATGACAGCATTACTCTTATGGTAACTGATCGTTCTCGCTCCGATGAGCCATGGTTTCTGGTAACAGGTCACACATTGTTTGTTGGCAGCGTTGGTCGTCCAGATCTAAAAGGCCGAGCAGAAGAGATGGCACATAAACTATACGAATCTATCCATGAACGCATTTTGCCTCTACCCGATATTATAGAAATTTTACCAGGTGCTCAGGCAGGTAGTGTTTGTGGTGCAGGCATCAGTGGAAAACCCATGTCAACACTGGGGTTTGAAAAACGTTACAATCCAACATTAAAGCTAGATCGCGATGCATTTGTTAAACAGGTTGTTGGAGCCGTTTTGCCAGAGCCTGAAGAAATGAAAAAAATTGTAAACTTCAACATTAATCCAACAAAAGGCATTTAACACTTAGAGCTTATTGTTAAATTTCCTCCACTTATTTGCGGGGGAATCAGATTAGGAATTTAAATAAATATGGAAAATTTATGGACGGCTTTTTGGCCATATTATTTAGGGGTTTTAAGTTTAGCCATTGTGTTTGGATTTACCGCTCAAAGAAGTGCTTTTTGCCCAGTAGGTGGGATACGAGATTGGGTCAATCAAAAACAATTTACCCGCTTAGGCACATATTTTGGTGCAATTGCTGTAGCGATGTTCTTTACGGCAACAGCTGAAGGAGTTGGCTGGATAGATCTTTCTTTGACGGTACCCCCTTATCGCAGTGCAGAATTTGCTTGGGGGCGTTACATTATTGGTGGATTTATATTCGGTTTTGGAATGGTACTGGCTGCAGGCTGCGGAATGCGAAACCTTGTTCGTATGGGGCAAGGAAGCTTCAAAGCGATATGGTTAGTAGCGTTGATGGCATTAATGGCTTATTTAATGACGCGTACAGACTTCTATGCTTCTTGGGTAATGCCTACTGTGTCGCCAATGACTACGACTTTAAATCAAAGTGGGTCACAAGATATTGCTAGCTTACTAGTAGGTAAAAGTGAAAACATCTCTACTTTACGGTGGATCATTGGCACATTAATTGGTTTAGGGTTATTTGTTTGGCTGATGAGATCCTCCGAATTTAAACAGATCAAACCGGTTGCAACAGCCATGATTATTGGTGGAGTAATTGTTGCAGGATATGGTCTTACTGGTGGTTCTTATGCCGCATATATGCAAGAAGAAGCTTCATTTATGGATATGCCTCCGGCTGGCCTGGGGACGCAATCGTTTACCTTTGCAGCTCCAATGGGAGATGTAGTTCATTGGATGTCTGAACCTTATTTGCCACTGGTAACTTTTGGTGTACTTGCTGTTTTGGGTATGGTGATTGGTTCCGCTATCAGTGCCCTTATGCAAAGAAGCTTTAAATTGGAGGGCTTTGCATCTGGCAAAGATTTCCTACTTTCAAGTCTAGGTGCTTTGATGGTTGGATTTGGTGCTGTATTAGCAATGGGATGCTCAATAGGCCACGGACTCTCCGGTATATCGACCCTTGCATTAGGATCGTTTTTAGCACTATCATCAATTTTAGCTGGTGCTTATACAGGTATTCGCTTAGAACCCTATTGGCAACCACGTTAAAGTCCTGTAAAGGAATCTCAACATGAAAGTCCCACAAAGTGATATGCCTGAAACAGCATTATGGGAAAGTTTTTTCGATCCTGATAGATTGATTCAGCAGCTTATTCCTGATGCACCTTTTATGGGCGATGCGGTGGAGCTAGGGGCTGGGTATGGCACTTTTACTAAATCTGCTCTAAAGTCGGTCACAGGAAAAGTGCACGCATATGAAATAGAACCTCATATGTGTACAAACTTGGAGGCTCGGTTTAACGATATCATTCCGCTTCGCTTACAGGTTCATTGTGCGGATGTATTAATAGGCGGGACTGGGCTCACCGCCGGTTCTATCTCTTTAGTGATGGCGTTCAACTTTTTACATTTTGGGGACCCACAAACATTGTTAGACCATGTGTATCATATATTAGGTCCAGGTGGTCGGCTATTGATCATTCATTGGCGAAGTGATATTGATACGCCACGTGGACCAGACATGCATCTACGCCCCACACCAGAAACTGTATGTAAATGGTGCCATAAATCAGGGTTCAAATTGTTACAACAACCAGATATCAGCGGCAGCTGTCCATGGCATTATGCTGTTGTTGCGACCAAGTAAAATTTAGAACATGTAAATTTTTACGGTAAAATAAAAAATGGATTATGATCCAAGATTTTTGTATTAAATCACTTTAATATTTAACGGAAAAAACTCATAAATGACTTTACAACCACTTAAGCGCAACCTTTTTGAGCAATTAGCACAAGTAAGCAAAGCTTTAGGCCAGACGAATCGTTTAATGATTTTAGATATACTTTCCCAAAGTGAATGCGATGTAGATACATTACACCGAAAACTCGGGCTGAGTGTCGCTAATGTCTCTAAGCATCTGCAAAACTTAAAACAAGCAGGGTTAGTAAAAAGTCGTCGTGATGGTCTACGTATTATTTATAAGTTGAGCGATGAGTCTGTGTTTCGTTTAATTGTAAGCCTTAGAGAAGTTGCTGAGACTCAATTGGAAGAAATGCAAGCGCTTTTAGTAGAACACCTAAAACCAAATACGCCACTAGAACCTATTTCCTTACAGGTTTTGAAGAAGATGGAACGCAATCACCAGTCATTTACATTACTAGATGTGCGTCCATATGATGAATTTAGTTCAGGTCACCTTCCTAACGCAATTAACATACCTATTGACGAGTTGTCAAAAAACTTTTCACAGCTTAGCCCGGATCAACCATTAATTATTTATTGTCGAGGACCATATTGTATGTGGTCACATGAGGCTGCAGAAATACTCCAAGAAAAAGGGTATGAAGCAAAACGGTTAATTGAAGGTTATCCTGAATGGCGAGCAACACAAGAATAATTTACAGCTCTTAATTTTTTAGTTCTGACTGCGCATTAGCTTGAGCTTGACATGTGTTTTTATCCGAACCGGATTTTTTTAACCTCAGCATAAAAACTGCAGGGTGGTTCCACTAGTCTTTTGAAAAACTTAACGACAGGATACTTCGTTTAATCATGAGACGATCCGCTTCAAGTTTAAATTCATCTGGATATCGGTTTCTGTTCATAAAGCGCTTCTCTAATGATTGTATAATTTTAATGCAAACTTCCTGCACCCCCTTATATAAGAGTGATATTAATGCCTTATTATTTATTAAAAATATCCATAACAGTAATACTGATCGTTGTGATATCTGAAGTGGCAAAACGTAGCAGCTTAATAGGAGGCATTCTTGCATCCATCCCTCTTGTGTCTGTTTTAGCAATGACCTGGCTTTATATTGATACTAAAGATATTCAAAAGGTATCGGAACTATCAATCAGCATTGTGTGGCTTGTCATTCCATCTCTCACATTGTTTGTTACTTTACCCATTCTTCTAAAAAAAGAGATTAACTTCTATCTTAGTTTAATGATTGCTATAAGCATGACAGCCGTCGTTTATTTTTTAATGATATGGGCTCTCGGAAAACTAGGTATCAAATTGTAATGGTTTAATTAAACCCTCTAAACAGTTTTAATCAATAGTAAATATAAATTGAGTATAATTGTAAAAACAAAACAAGTTAACTGAACAAATACGTGATCAAATTACGACAACACTTCCCTCTTCTTTTTACCTTTATCATTGCTTTTATCACTATGCAATGGGCTTCTGTACATATTCATTTAGCAGAAAGCCATACACATGATGAAATTCACTACCATGAATTGGAAGGTCACGCCCACAATTTAACAACCCCTCATTCCGATACAATAGAGCCATTTCATCTAGCAAATGATTTTAATACTATTGACCTGGATAATCAGCTCAATCCCCCACCAGGAAAACATAACACACCTGATCAAGCAACGGTTCCAAGTTATTTTCAACAATATACCCGTGTACAAACCGTCAGGTTTGAACGCCCTTTAACAGATAATCTCTTTTACCATCGCCTCGAACGGTCAGTCGCCAATCCTCGCGCGCCTCCTTATTTCTCGTAACAGTTCCACACATCTAAAATATATTTAACCTTATCAAGGTATTACAACACCTTGAATAAATTGTTATTGAGAAAAAATATGCTATTTTTGTTTAAAAAATCACGATGGTTACTAGCCGTACTTGTAATGCTGGTAGTTGGCCAGGCTTTTGGACATGGTATGTCAGAAGCCGAAAAACAAACGATTATCGATGGCGGCAATCTAAGCTACCTGTGGATTGGAGCAACCCATATGCTGTCAGGTTATGATCATTTATTGTTCATATTCGGTATTATCTTTTTTTTAACTAAGTTCAAAGACATTATTAAATACATTACCGCGTTTACGCTGGGTCACAGTGTCACGCTTATCTATGCCACATTTAATGGCATTCAAGTCAATTACTTTTTAATTGATGCAATTATTGCTTTAAGCATTTGCTATATCGCCTTTGCCAACCTTGATGGATTCAAGAAGTATCTAGGTATTAAGCCACCAAACTTACTGTTAATGATTATCGGTTTAGGTTTAATTCATGGCCTTGGACTCTCTACCCGCCTACAGCAACTGCCTTTAAACCAAGATACTTTATTGATGAATATTATTTCTTTCAATATCGGCATTGAACTTGGCCAAGTTATAGCGTTAACAATCATGTTACTTGTAATGGCTTTATTTCGCAGATCAACACTATTTGAACCTTTTAGCCTTATCTCCAATTACGGACTGATATTTGCCGGTTTGTTTCTATTCATAATGCAAATGCATGGGTATTCTCATATCACTAACCCAGATGAATTTGGCTTTAGCTCTGACAATCATATCCATGAGCATATCAAAATGGATGAAGAGCGAGCCGCCCAGGTTATTAAAAACTCGCAGCATGACAGCATTGAATAAAAGGAAGCTTAAGATGCCTAAAATATTTGTAACGTTAATAACAGGCTTACTCTTTATTGCCTTAACAGGTTGCTCGGATCATTCACACGATGATGGTTCACACGATGATGGTTCACACTCACATGATGCACAAGAGCATCACGAAACAATCGAATAATACTAAGGAATTTTTATGAAAAATTTAATCACAACACTATTTTTATCACTATTTATTACTACTTATGCAGTGGCCAGTGGAGGACATTCTCACAGTCCAGACGGTGGACACAGTCATTCTCATGGTTCCATTTCGAATAAAGAAGTGATTAATAAAGCAACAGGGAAAGTAAATCAATTAGCTTCAGCAGGCATCATTGATATTTCTTGGAAAAATGTAAAAGCCCATAATGCAGTTAAAAAGCAGTTTAGAGATGACTTAGAGTGGGTTATTGCATTCAAGAATGGCAAAATCGACGATCCAAAAAAACAAACCCTCTATTTATTCTTCAGTTTAGACGGTCATTACATTGCCGCAAACTACTCAGGTAAATAAGACTCTGTTAGCCTCACAGCCTATAAAAACCCGAACGCTTCAGCCATAGTGACTAAAGTGTTCCAATAAATGGATTGTATCGATGTTATTTCATACCCCATATAGATTACATAATAAAACCACCGTTAAGCGACTATTGAGTGCGGCCACCCTGCTCTCTTTATCGTTAACCTCATTTGCGAGCTTGGCACAAACGCAGCCAACTGAATTGGTCGATTTAACGACGGCGATTAACAAAACACTTGCGAACCATCCAAGCTTAAACCAGTATCAATACCAGTTTAACGCTCAACAAGGCATGCAAATTCAAGCGGGCGTTTCTGCACCTACTAAAGTGTCGCTCTCTTTAGAAGACATGCTCGGAACCGGTGCAATGCAAGGCTTAGATAATTCACAGTCTTCTCTAAGCATAAGCTGGGTACTCGATAAAGATATTATCAGTAAACGAGTCAGTGTCGAAAGCTCTAAAAAAGAGATTATTGAGATTGAGCAGCAAATGAATAAAATTAATGTAGCGGCTCAAACCGCTCAATATTTTTTACATACCCTGGCTCTACAAGAAAAATTAACCATTGCACAACAATCGGTAAAACAGTTAAGCCAAACCAAAGCGCAAATCAAGCGACGCGTGCAGGCTGGTAAAACCTCCGAAACCGACTTATTAAGAGCACAATCCGAGCTTGAAACCGCCTTACTGCAACAAGAAGACGTTCTCCATGAAATCAAGTCCGCTAAACGAATGCTTGTTGCACAATGGGGTGAAACGAATCCCAACTCGCTCACCCTAAACGGTTCACTGCAAAGTCAACCCAATTTACTGAGTTTAGCGCAGTTAGAGCAAAAGCTTGAAACTTCACCTGCGCTGAAAAGGTTCATGGTATTAAAAGGCATTGCACAAACCAAAATCGATTTAGCTGAAGAACAATCTAAAGGTTTATGGCAAGTCTCAGCAGGAGTTAAACGCCTGCAATCATCGGGCGATTTTGGCTTAATTGCAGGTGTAAGCGTACCAATTATGCAGCGTAATAGAAACCAAGGTTTTATTGCCGCTTTAACCGCACAACAAAACCAAAACCAGTCTGAGTTTACCGCGCTTAAAAAGCAAGTTGAAACACAATTATTTGTACTCTACCAAGAGCTAAAACATTCTCTGCATACGCAAGAAGCATTGCAAGAGCGCATTATTCCTAGCTTACAAAAAGCGTTAAATGAAGCAAACCGTATCTACTTACAAGGTAAATACAGTTATATGGAGCTTAACTCAGTACAAAGAGATTTATTAAAAGCTCAGTCTAAACTGATAGACGCCAATTTGATGATGCACCTAAAAATGATTGCGCTTGAAAAGCTAACTGGCATGCAGTTAACCCGAATTGAAGAGAGAAAATAATCATGAATAACATTTTTTATACATTACGTACTGGGCTTATTGCAAGCTTACTCATACTGGGTACGCCTTATAACGTCATGGCTGAAAGTGGTCATAATGAATCCGCTGAGAGCGAACACACTGAACCAGAAAAAGGCGTTCATGGTGGCCGTTTACTAAAAGACGGTGATTTTGTGGTTGAGCTGTCTATTTTCGAAAAAGGCGTGCCACCAGAATTCAGAACTTGGGTGACTTTAGAGGGTCAACCCGTGGATCCAAAAGAGGTGTCTTTAAACGTCACTTTATCTCGCTTGGGTGGCGTGGAAGATAATATCAATTTTACCGTGCAAGACGATTTTTTGCGTGGAGATATGGAAATCTATGAGCCTCACTCTTTTGAGGTCACTCTTCAAGCAACCTACCAGGGCAAAACCTATGAATGGCATTACGATAATTTTGAAGGCCGAGTAAAAATCAAAGCCGACATTGCAGAAGCGATGGAAATTAAAACGGAAATAGCATCCAGTGCCGTATTAAAACAAAGTGTTCCAACTTACGGCAAGCTAGCAGTTGTGCCAGGTAAGACTGCACATATCTCAGCACGTTTTGACGGCATCATTAAAAAGGTCTATGTCCATCTTGGTCAAAAAGTCAAAAAAGGCCAACGTTTGTTAACCGTTGAAAGTAATGAAAGCTTAAAGTCTTACAACGTCACTTCTCCCATCAACGGCTACGTGACTCAAGTGAATGTGGCTATAGGCGAGCGAACTCAAGGTAAAGACTTGCTTCAAATTGAAAACCAAGACGAATTAACCGCCGAATTATTGGTCTTTCCCGCTCAAACAAACCTCATCAAACCAGGGTTAAATGTCAGCTTATCAATGAACAATATCAATCAAACCTTTACCGGTTCGGTGACGCAAATTGATCGTCAAGTTTTAAACAACCAAGCCCGAGTTGTCCGTGTTCGTGTCAACAATCAGGCTGGCAAACTTTCACCTGGTATGTTTGTAAAAGGGGATATTGAAGTGGCCACCTTTACCGTACCTTTAGCGGTAAAACGTAAGGCAATCCAAAGCTTTAGAGATTTCAAAGTTGTGTTTGCAAAAATAGGTGAAGAGTACGAGGTTCGTATGCTTGAACTTGGACGTGTATCAGGTAACTGGGTAGAAGTGCTCGGCGGTTTAAAAGCCGGTACCGAATACGTTACTCAGAACAGCTATATCATCAAAGCCGACATTGAAAAGTCTGGCGCTTCACACGATCACTAAGGAAACAAAATGCTTAATTTTATTTTAAAATTTTCCATACAACGCAGTGGAATGGTCCTTGGAGCTGTCTTACTGCTGATTGCATTGGGAATTTGGAATGCCACCAAACTTCCCGTTGATGCCGTGCCCGACATAACCAATGTACAAGTCGTTATCAACACTGAAGCACCAGGCTACACACCTTTAGAAGTAGAGCAACGTATTTCATTCCCAATTGAAACCGTACTCTCTGGCACCCCCAATATGGTGCAAACCCGATCCATTTCTCGTTATGGCTTATCGCAGATAACCGCCATATTTGAAGATGGTACGGACATCTACTTTGCACGCCAGTTAATCAATCAAAAGCTGGCCAACGTAAAGTCGACTATACCCGATAATTTAGTGCCTGAGTTAGGCCCTATTTCAACAGGCCTAGGTGAGATTGTGATGTTTACAGTCGATGCCGAACCCGGGGCTAAAAACCCAGATGGTTCAGCTATTACACCGATGGACTTACGTACCGTTCACGACTGGATTATTCGTCCACAACTTTTAAAAGTGCCTGGCGTGGTCGAAGTGAACCCAAGTGGCGGTTACAAAAAAGAAATTCTCGTTGAGATTATGCCTGATAAATTGCTTGCTTATGGCTTAAGCCAGGCTCAAGTGGTTAAAGCCATTGAAATGAACAATGACAACCGTGGTTTAGGGTTTATTGAAAAGAATGGTGCACAATGGTTAATGCGTGTACCTGGACAATTGACCAGCATGGATGCACTGGCCAATATTGTTATACAAAATGATTCTGGAGCCTACATCCAAGTCAAAGATGTCGCCAATGTTACCGCTGGTAAAGAACTCAGAACCGGTGCATCAACACAAAATGGTCGTGAAGTGGTATTAAGCACCGTATTAATGTTAATTGGTGAAAACAGTCTAACGGTGGCCGAAGCGGTTTCGAAAAAACTAGAAGTCATTAAGGCATCATTGCCTGACGGAGTTACCTTAACCGAAACTTACAACCGTATTAATTTGGTCAATAAAACCTTAGATACCGTTAAAAAGAACCTATTTGAAGGCGCGCTTTTAGTCATCGTTATCCTGTTCTTACTATTAGGCAATATCCGTGCAGCCATCATTACCGCCGCCGTCATTCCTATCGCTATGTTAATGACTATCAGCGGCATGGTACAAACCAAAGTCAGTGCTAATTTAATGAGTCTAGGGGCGCTTGACTTCGGTCTGCTGGTTGATGGTGCCATAATTATTGTCGAAAACTGTTTAAGACGGTTAAGTCTAGCCAGTGTTCATAAAAAAACGCTGGATTTAAAAACCCGTTTTGACATAGTCTTCAGCGCCACACAAGAAGTGATTAGACCGGCACTGTTCGGGGTATTTATTATCACCGCTGTGTACTTGCCTATCTTTGCCTTAACCGGTGTTGAAGGCAAGATGTTCCACCCAATGGCTACCACCGTTGTGATGGCATTAGCCTCGGCGATGTTACTGTCTATTACCTTTGTGCCTGCGTGTGTAGCGGTATTCTTTAAAAAGCCTGTTGAGATCAAACACAACATCATTATGAGCTCTGCCAATAAGGCCTATAAACCTTTATTGCACTTTGCGATTAAAGCAAGATGGCTTATTGTGGTGTTTGCCATCGCTTTAGTGTCTTTTTCAGGTTATCAAGCTACCAAGCTAGGCAGCGAATTTGTACCTAACTTAGATGAAGGCGATATTGCCATGCATGCCTTGCGTATTCCGGGTACTTCGCTGAGCCAATCGGTCGCCATGCAAAAACTGCTTGAAGAAAAAATTAAAGAACTACCAGAGGTTGAGCGTGTGTTTGCCAAAATTGGTACGCCAGACGTAGCAACCGACCCTATGCCACCGAGCGTAGCGGATAATTTCATTATTCTGAAACCACGTGATCAGTGGCCTGATCCGTCTAAAGAAAAACAGCAAATTGTTGATGAACTAGCCGCACTGGTTGAGCCGGTACCGGGTAACCGTTATGAGTTCTTGCAACCTATTCAGATGCGTTTTAACGAACTGCTATCGGGTGTGCGAGCAGAGCTTGCCATCAAAGTATTTGGTGACGACTTTGATCGTTTAGGGGAACTAGGTAAAGAAATTGAACGTGCCATTGAAAACGTACCAGGCATGGCCGATTTACAAGCTGAAAAAACCACGGGTTTGCCAATCTTAACCTTCAACCCTAAGATTGATAAACTTAACCAGTATGGTTTAAGCATCAAACAGCTTCAAGACCAGCTTTCCATTGCTTTGGGAGGCCAGCAATCTGGACGATTCTATGAAGGTGATCGTAACTTTGATATTGTCGTGAGGTTACCTGAAAACCTAAGAACGGATATTGATGGTTTAGCCTATCTGCCCATTCAACTTCCCAATAAAGAGGTGGTACCTTTACAAGAGCTGGCACATATAGAGCTGGTTGAAGGTTACAACCAAATTAAAAGGGAAAACAGTAAACGCAGCGTGGTGGTAACAGCCAATGTAAGAGGACGTGATTTAGGCTCTTTTGTAAAAGAAATTGAAGCCACAATCAATCAATCTGTTGATTTACCAGCCGGATATTGGGTGGAATATGGTGGAACCTATCAGAAGCTACAATCGGCATCTGAAAGACTATCTGTTGTTGTCCCTCTGACACTTGTCATGATTTTAGCGCTGCTATTTTGGGCCTTAAACTCCATAAAAGATGCCGCCATTATTTTTACTGGTGTGCCGCTAGCTTTAACAGGTGGGGTGATTGCTTTACATATAGCAGGTATTCCATTCTCTATTTCGGCTGCCGTTGGCTTTATTGCTCTATCGGGTATCGCCATTCTAAATGGCTTGGTTATGGTGTCTTTTATTAAAGATTTACGTAAAAGAGGTTCGGTTTTGGATGATGCCATTATTAATGGTGCTTTAGCTCGACTACGTCCAGTACTCACAACTGCCTTAGTGGCCGCATTAGGGTTTATTCCAATGGCGTTAAATACAGGGATTGGTTCAGAGGTTCAACGACCTCTTGCCACCGTGGTCATTGGGGGAATCATTTCCTCAACCATCTTAACGTTGTTTGTGCTGCCAGCACTTTATCGAATATTACATAGTAAGAATAAAGTAATAAAATAATAGTCAAATAACATAGACAAAGCGTGCTTTTGCGCGCTTTCATTAGCTGGGAAAGCCCGAAAAAATTATCTATAGGAATTGTAAGACTGTAAGAGGCTAGATAAGTTCTAGCTTCTCAGAATATTGAGTCTAAATCAACGATTTCAGATGAAGTGGCCCAGTAGTTAAGAGATTTGAATCGCCACTAAAATCCTAGAGACTTTTTAGCCTCATTTCGTACTGCTTCTCGTATTCAACCGGTGAGAGTTGATTGTTCGAAGAGTGACGTCGTTTGGGATTGTAAAACATTTCGATGTAATCAAAAATGTCTTGGCGTGCCTCATTTCGATTTTTATATATCTTTCGCTTGACGCGTTCTCGCTTCAACAACTGAAAGAAGCTCTCTGCAACCGCATTGTCGTGACAATTTCCGCGTCTGCTCATACTGGCTTCCAGTCCATGAAACTTTAAAAAGTGACTCCAGTCATGACTGGTATATTGACTGCCTTGGTCGGAATGCACGATTACCTTCTGTGTCGGGCTTCGTTTCCATATCGCATAAGCAGCGCACCTAGAACCAAGTCCTTTGTGATTCTGGGCTTCATCGACCAACCAATCACCCGTCTTGAAAACAGGTCAACGATTACTGCTAAATACAACCAGCCTTCGTGCGTTCTGATATACGTAATATCAGTAACCCATGATTGATTAGGCGCTTGCGAATTAAATTCCCGGTTCAGTCGATTCGGAACAATAATGTTTTCCGCTTCTGATCTCTGCCTTGGTTTTCTATAACCTACCTGCGCCTTTAATCCAGCGTGATACATGAGCTTGTGAACACGGTTAATCCCAATAGACTCACCATGCTCAAGCATATCGGAAAATATCTTCCGATAGCCATATACACCACCAGATTCGAGCCAAAACTGTTTTATCAACCCTGTCTGACGTTGGTTGCACTTTTGGCTTTTCGATACAGGTTTATTTAGCCAAGCATAGTAACCACTGGGATGAACATTAAATAGCACACACAATCGCCGGATGGATTGTCCTTTTGCATTCTCTCGAATAAAGGCATACCTCAATCGGACTCTCTTGCGAAGTATGCCGCCGCCTTTTTTAAAAGGTCTCGCTCTTCCGTCACTCGAGCCAGCTCTTTGCGAAGACGCTTTAACTCGGCTTGTTCATCTACTTTAGCCTGATGCTTATCCTTATCAGGACCATACTTTTTAACCCAGACATAAAGACTATGCGTGGTCACTCCTAATCGGTTGGAGACTTCCGAAACCGGATAACCTCGTTCGACAATCTGTTTTACTGCTTCAATTTTAAATTATTCAGGGTATCGTTGACTGCTCATTTAGCACCTCTTTTTTTGACCATTATAAAATGGCTAAGAAGTGTCTAGTAAATTAGTGGCGATTCAATTATCATTCCTTTTGTATCTTCAAAGGAGAGAGCAACTAATGTACTAATTCCTTAGTTATTGGTCATTTAGTTATTAATGGTATAATTTAATAGATGGCATGCTTTAGTAAAAGGGAGGTGTAATGACTACCACATTCTTGTTAGGCATCGTAGTAATGGCTTCTTCATTAGCTACATGTTTTATTGTCTTGTATATAATTTTTGGTAAATCAAATACGAAATCTTATTAATAAAACCACTGTTTGAAGAGGTGTTACCACGAATCTTTTTGTTTATCGCAAATGAGCGGCTATGAATCATACAGACAATGTTTTTTATACTGGTTTTAAAGATAACATTGAGCTCGATCATTGTGTAGAATCTGGGCAGCCCGTTTATATGATAGTTGAGAATAAACCCTCACGAGAATCGATAGAAGAACTCTTTAGGCGTTATTCGACTCCCCATTACTATTTTGACTTTTCTGATTTAGAGACATTTCGAACATACCTACATCTGTAGTGGTCAAGTTTTTTTGGCCACCGATTTAGAGCAATTTGCCCAATAAATTTCCTCAGCTTTGTTTGGCGTTTTGCCATCATTAAATGCATGAGGCCTCACTTGGCTGTAATAGCCGATTATGTAACTGGTTACATGATTGCGTGCTTCAGCTAAACTTTTGTAACCCAACGTCGGCACCCATTCGGTTTTCAAGCTTCTAAAGAAGCGTTCCATCGGGCTGTTATCCCAGCAATTACCGCGACGACTGAGGCTTTGTTTTATCTGGTAACGCCATAATAGTTGGCGGTACTTAGTGCTCGTGTAGTGACTGCCTTGATCTGAGTGGAATAACAAGCCGTCTGGCTTGCCTCGTAATTCAAACGCCATGGTTAAGGCTTTTGCAGTCAACTCACTATCGGGTGAATAAGACATCGCCCAACCGATTACTTTTCTGGCATATAAATCCAATACCACCGCTAAATACGACCAGCGGTTACCTGCCCAGATATAGGTTACATCCCCGACCCAGACTTGATTCGGGCGCGCCGGGTCGAACTGGCGATCAAGACTGTTTGGAATACAAATATGTTCTTGTGTGGCTTTTTTGTAGCTATGTTTAGGTAACTGGCAACTGACTAAGCCAAGTTTTCCCATCAATCTTTGAGCACGATAACGACTAAGAGGAATAGCACGCTCTGTGGCCACTAATGCTATCGTTCGCGCACCGGCTGAACCGTTGCTTTCAGCATGAATTCGGCGCACCATCGCCAACTCTTTTACCAACTTTGGCTTGATGCGCTTTGGGCGGCTTCGCCAGGCTTTAAAGCTACTGCGGTACACGTTAAACACCTGGCATAATCGCTGCACCGAATGGCGCTCTTGAAGCTTTTTGATTATCTCGAACTGTTGAACGAGTCCGACATCAAGAGCGCGGTAGCCTTTTTTAATATGTCTTTTTCCTCTTCGAGGTACTTAATCCGCTTTTTTAATTGTTGGATTTCAATCTGCTCGGGTGTAAGTGCGCTGCCTTTTGGGGCAATGCCACGGCGCTCATCTTTAAGTTGCTTCACCCACTTACCCATGGTGGATAAGCCCACGCCCATGGCTTTTGCGGCTTCATTTAGTGTGTAGCCTTGGTCAACAACCAGTTGGGCTGATTCGAGTTTAAACTCGGCTGAAAATGTTGGTCTTGTTTTTGTCATCTTCGGTCACCTTTTATATGAGATGCATTTTAGCATCTCTATTTAGGTGGCCAATTTCACTTTACCACTACACAGGGCACTCGAGATAGAATGGTTAAAATTGCAATAAAAAGGTTGGTAAAAAAAGGCATTGAATATGATTGCCTTTAGTGTCATCAAGTCGTGAATGTATTGCTGTTTTTCTTCTGAAGGATTGTGAATAATTGGTTCAATCAAAGAAAGGTAAACAAATTGTTTAGTTTTCATTCCATGAATTGATCGTCGGATTTGGGTTTCGATTTCAACAGAATCAATCGGTTTTGAGAAGTTATGTTGGATAGCTTGAATAAATTTTTCGCTACTCAAAAAGGGGTATGTTTCAGACTGCTTTTCAAAGAAAGGTAAGGCTATACTTGTGACCTCTTTTATCTCATTCCAGCTATTTGAAATTTCATCCTTGTTTTCAATAAGCTCATCATCAATCAATATTTCGTGCATTTTTTCAAAGTGTTTTAAAGCATCAACAATGAAAATTAATGGTGTTGCTACGTGCGTCCGTTGTTTTTTTTGTGTTATATCGTATTCAGTTAAGCTGATAGGGGAGATTTGTTCATAGAGCTTTGAAGCTAATTCTGAATTAATTCCAGGAACGCATGAAAACAAGTTGTTTTGAATAGAAAATTTCTGTCGAAAGTTTGAAAAAGAGGTTCGAATAATCTCTGTTCGAATAGTATCTAAATTGTTACTATGGCTTGACGGAGAAGAGGTCATTTTGATTAGTCTTTATGTCGATATCTACACTATGGATTGTTCCATTTTATAGGATATAAATCAAAGTAAATAACCTTAAAGGACACTATTTATTTTCCTTTAGGCATAAAAAAACCGCTATTTAAAGCGGTTTAAGTATGTTTGTGTTGTTTCTAATTTGTGTGGGTAAAAGGATTTTCAATCTTTGCTCTACCGACTGAGCTATGTGGCCTAAATTTGAATTTGCGTATTGTAGAGAGCAGACAAATGAATGTCAAATGATTATTTTATAAATTATTAAAATTGATTTGGCTTTTCATTACAATCGAAGGAGTATCTTATGCCATACAAGTCGAGAAGTGCTTTGCCTGAAGCTGTAAAATCGCATTTGCCGAAGCATGCTCAAGATATCTATTTAGCGGCCTTTAACCATGCCTGGGAAGAGTATAAAAACCCAGAAGACCGTCGTGGCGATGAAAGCCGTGAAGAAGTGGCGCATAAAGTCGCTTGGGCCGCGGTGAAGCAAAAGTATCAAAAGTCCGGGGATGACTGGGTGGAAAAGTAATTGATAAAACCGTTTACACAGGCAACTAAATCCATTGAAGTTATTTCAGAGTCGTTTAGTCGGTTTTTTAATTTCCTCCAGAGTTTCGGTTAAAATAGATTTCTTGTCTATAAATGTAAGGCGCTTGAATGATAAGAGAGAATAAAGGGTTATCTTGGCTGGTCGGCATGGCCTCTGTCATCATTATTTTGACAGCGTTAAAACTGGCTGAAAGTGTCGTCGTTCCGATTTTACTAGCGATTTTTATCTCCATTATTTCTATCCCTTTCATTCGACTTATGATGCGTTATTCCGTACCGAACTGGTTGGCCATCATTTTGATGCTTGGTGTCTGGATCACATTGTTGATGCTGTTCTTTTTAATCTTGAGCCATTCAGCGCAAACGTTTAATAATAATATTCCAGAATATGAAAAAGGGTTGAATGATTTATTGGTTGAGCTGTCGCCGCTATTTCAGTATTGGTCCTTTCCTTTTTTTGAAGCCACGTTAAACGAGCATTTTAGCTCCGAATCACTCATTCAGTTTATGGCGAATACTTTGACGGGCGTCAGTGTTTTTATCATGAACACTTTTTTGGTGCTGTTTATTGCGATTTTTTTGTTGATGGAAGAAAGCAGTCTGACACAGAAATTTCAAGCAGCTTGGCCGAATTCAGATTTTAAAATTCAAGCGATTGCCGGCTTTTTTAAACAAGTGAATAGATATATTTTCATTAAAACAGTGATCAGTTTTATCACCGGTGTGCTAGTCACGCTGTTATTGATGTTTCTCGAGGTTGATTTTCCATACTTATGGGGTGTTTTGGCGATGCTGATGAATTATATTCCAAACATCGGTTCGTTAATTTCAGCTATCCCGCCGGTTTTTCTGGCATTGATCCAGATTGGCGTTTTTGATGCGATCTTAGTCATGAGCGGTTTTTTAATCATCAATGTGGTTTTAGGAAATTTCATTGAACCGCATTTGATGGGATTCGAGTTTGGTTTATCCCCTCTTGTAGTGTTTTTATCATTAATGGTCTGGGGGTGGATGTTTGGTCCGGTTGGGATGGTTTTATCAATCCCTTTGACAATGATCGTTCAAATAGCCCTGTTTCAGAATAAAGATACCCGAGCAATCGCGGTTTTATTGGGCAATAATATACCGAAATCACGTTTATCCAATGAAAAATAACTTGGCGACGAAAAAATTGAATAAGATTTTTTGATATTCATTCAAAAAACCAGTTCAATAAGACGTTGTCTTTAAAATATAAGGAAGAAAATATTATGTATTATGTCGTTGATACCAAAAAAACATTCGAACAAGCAGCGGAAGATCTGGATGCTGCGGTGAAAAGCAATCAATTTGGTGTGCTGTATGTGCATAATTTAGGCGAAACATTACGAAGCAAAGGGCTTGAGTTTGCTGAGAACTGTAAAGTGTTTGAAGTGTGCAATCCTGGTAAAGCGGCACAGGTCATGGGCATTGATATGCGATTGAATATGGCTTTGCCTTGCCGTATTTCTGTGTATACCGAAAAGGGTCAAACCAAAATTGGGATGATTGAGCCGGCAAAAATGTTAGCGACTTTATCGGATGATGCAGCACTGCAAGAGATTGCAAAAGAAGTTGAGCAAAAAATCATCAAGATGATTGATGAAGCAAAATAACTTGAGTGGTTGCTGAAAGGGTGCATGGAATGGTAGGTCTAGATTAAATGATTAAAAAGACCCTTTTAAAGTTCTATGAATGGCCTTTGGTCATTGCTTTTTCAGCAACGCTTATAGCCGTTTACGGTCTTTATCAAGTTTTTGAACAAGGTAACCAGCAGGAAAGACAAAGCTGGGGCCAGCTTTCCATTGAGCGTAACAAGCTGGAAACGCTAACAAAGATTTACGACCTGCGAACGCAGCTCAAATTGTTGTTGAAAGATGCTGTGGTGCACGATGATAAGGCCGAACAACGTGAAATATTCAATAAAATCTCACAAATACGGCATAAAATTGTTGAAGAAAGTGCTCGAATTCGACGATTAGCAGATCAAAAAGAAGAGTTAAAAATTCTGGTTGAACATAACCAGATCTTAGAAAAAGGCCTTCCTAAACAATTTTATTATCAAAGCCTACTGCTGGACTTTGATGCCATTCAAGAAGCCAAAGAAGTACTCTATACGGAAGTGATTCCGACGCAGGATTATGCGGATGGACTGCTTTCTTCATTTCACTTGCTTGTTGGTCATTCCATCGAAAGGTTACAACAAGAGCATCTTGCCAAAAAAACAGAACGAAATAAGAACTTTAAACAGCAAGTCTGGCTAGTCATTATTCTGGTGTTGGTGATCAGTATTCTGGTGATTTCACTGGTCAGTTATTCTAAGCGTCGGTTACAGTCCTATACCGTTGAGTTAGAACAGGAAGTTAAGTCTCGAACCTTCCAGTTGACTGAAGCTAAAAACGAGTTGCAAAACTCATTGGCAGACTTGGAAAGTATTCTTCATGCCGCGCCAGATGGTATTTTAAAGACCAATAAGGATGGCAGAATCATGGAAGTAAACCCGGCAATGGAAAAATTGTTTGGGTACTCCGCAAAGGAATTGATTGGTAATAATGTCGCGATGCTGATGCCACGCGCCTACCGAAAATACCATACCGAAATTATCCATAACCTGAATGCCAATAGCTTCGATCGCACCAGTTTAATGGGGCAAGATGGTCGTGTTAAGGGGTTGCATAAGGAAGGTGGGATCTTTCCGATTGAAGCGGCCATTGGTCCGATTAAAGACTCTAACCAGGATGGCTTTACCATTATCATCCGAGACATTACCAATAATATTCATATTGAATATAAATTGAAAAAACAAAAAGAGCTACTTGAAACGCTTTGGAAAGCCACGAATCTATTTATGGTTTACAAGGATCTTTCAGAGGTGGCCGATTATTTATTGGGCCGAATTCTGAAATTGACCAAAAGTGACTATGGTTTTATAGGCGAAGTGTTACAAGATGCAGACGGGCGAAGCTATTTAAAAACCCATGCGTTGACCAATATTGCCTGGAATAAAGAAACTCGAAAATTTTATGATGAAAATGCCCCAGAAGGGCTGGAGTTCAGAAACCTTAATACGTTGTTTGGACATGCCATCACCACTCAGCGTGTAGTGATTAGTAATGATCCTAAGCAGGATGCGAGAAGTGGCGGACTGCCGGAAGGTCACCCAGATTTGAACGCCTTTTTGGGGGTACCGGTCTTTTATGGTTCTAAACTGGTCGGTATGTATGGTCTTGCAAATCGTCCTGAGGGGTATGATGATGAAATGGTTGAGTTTTTGGCATCTTTTACCCAAAACTATGGTGCCTTGATTTACGTTAAACGCATGCTGTCTCAGCAAGAAGAAATGCATGAAGAAATTTTAAAAGAGCGTAATGAAGCGGAAAAAGCCAGCCAAGCTAAATCGCAATTTTTATCCAGCATGAGTCATGAGTTAAGAACGCCGTTAAATGCGGTGCTGGGGTTTGCCCAGTTGTTGGATATGGATGAGAACCTAACCGCTGATCAAAAAGACAATATCTATGAAATTGTAAAAGCCGGAAATCATTTGCTTGATTTAATTAATGATGTGTTGGATTTAGCAAAAATTGAATCGGGTAATGTTGATTTATCGATTGAACCAGTCGGTTTAAAAGAAGTGCTTGAGGAGTGTCGTAACTTGATGTTACCGGTTGCCGAGAATAAAGGCATTTCATTGGATATTCCTGCTTTGAGTGAGCTGTATGTCCGTGCGGATCGTGTTCGTCTCAAACAAATTCTATTGAATTTGTTGTCGAATGCCGTGAAATATAATGATGACCATGGCCAAGTCTGGGTGGAGTGTGCATTGCAATCCGAAAATACCCTGAGGATTTCGGTCAAAGACAATGGGGTGGGCGTACCAGAGGGTAAGCAGTCGGAGCTTTTTCAGCCGTTTAATCGTTTGGGGCAAGAAGGCGGCGGCATTGAAGGGACAGGTGTCGGGTTGTCCATTACAAAAACGCTGATTGAGTTGATGGGGGGTGAGATTGGTTATCAAGCCAATAAACCCAAAGGGAGTTGTTTCTTTGTGGAGTTGCACATTGATTCATGCCACCCATTTGAAGCGGATTTTGATCAGACCTTGGTGATAGATTCAGATCAAGAAGGGGCATTGGGCAAAACCATTTTATACATTGAAGATAACCCGGCCAACTTAAAGCTGGTGTCACATGTTTTAGCCAAACGAGATCATACCCATTTAATTACCGCGCATGAACCTCAACTTGGAATTGAATTAGCGAAGGCGAATAAACCGGATTTAATCTTACTGGATATCAATATGCCAGGTATGAGTGGGTATGAAGTGTTAGAAGTGTTTAAGAAAGACAGTGAAGTCAGTCAAGTGCCTGTGGTTGCGATTACGGCGAATGCCATGTCGCATGATATTCGACGAGGGAAGCGTGCCGGGTTTGACGATTATTTAACCAAGCCGTTAGATGTTGAGAATTTCTTAAACGTGGTTGAGCGATACTTAACGAGAACGGAAGCCAAATAACATGGCTGACGGAGTGTAAAGTTGCATTCTATACCTAGATTGAAACCTTATTTTTCGAATGCGGAGACGCGCTCATTCGAACAAATTCCCAGCCTGTACGATGATAGCAGTCATACGATTTTTTTGCATGAAACGGCGAGCCAAAAAGAAGTCATTAAAGCTCTCAACTCGCAATCGGCTGAAGATTCCCCTTTCTGGCAAGGGATGGCCGAATTTTTCGGGGTTCATTTAAAACAGCAGTTGCAACACTTTGACTCGCTTTACCCTTTGATTGCACAATATTCTCCCCTTGAAATCCCCGCATTACTGCAGACGCTGGTTGTGCCAAACGAGTCCATTTGGGCAATCAAAACAGATTTTCTACCTGGTCAGTCTGTACAGTCTGAGCTGGTCACTTCTCAAATGGTGCGACAATTAGCTGAACACTTGGCCTGTTTACATCAAGTTGAATCCGATCAATTTGGTTATATTTTTGGCAAAACAAAAACAGAAACGAAACCGTCGTGGCCTCAGCATGTAAAGCAGCAATTAACACAATTACTGAGCGTTCATCCTCTATTGAATTCCACTGAACAAGAAGCGTTGCTTGGTCAAATCGATGCCCGCTTTCAACCCTCTGAATTTGGGGTGATTATGCCGGATTTGAGGTGGGATCAGTTTTTGCAACAAGAGAACGCTTTAACCGGATTAACCGATTTGGACGCATTGGTGTTTGGTCCGGTTGAGCTTGACTGGGTACTTCTGGAGTATTTGCTAAAGCCTGAGCAGGCTCAGCTATTTTGTGCGGAATATGAACGTCATCGAGCCATTCCTGAGATTGGCGCGGTTCGATCTGTGTATCGTGTGATGTTGTTTTTAATGAATGTGCTGGGAGAAAAAAACTACCAGGCCTGGCGAGATTATCCAGCGCTTTTTGTTTGAATACGTTCCCCTATCCGTGCGCTATTTGGCGTGTAATCCAGTCTTGACGCCATGCACGATAACCTGCAATGGCGAGACCAAAGTATAAGATAAACATCAAAATCGTAAAATAAAATCCGCTTTGCCAGTACAAAACAATCGCCGCGCTGTTAATCACCAGCCAATAAAGCCAATTCTCCAAGACTTTTCGTGCCATCAGGTAAGTGTTCATCACTGAAAAAACCATAACGCCTGCATCTAAAAAAGGCGCACGAGAATAGTCTCCTTGCTGCATGTAAAAGCCGATTGTCACAGTTAAAATTGTACCGATGACTAAAAACCCCAGATGAAAAGCAATGGGTTTTGTGTGGACGTGAATCGCTTTGTCCGACTGAATGGGCTTTTTCCAAAGCCAAAAGCCATAAATCGCCATGACTAGGTAGTAGGCGTTGAGAACCGATTGAAGTGGAAGTTGTCCATCCCAAAACAATAATGTGTAAATAAAGGTACTGAAAAAAGCACATGGCCACGCCCAGATGGATTGCTTAATCGCGAAAAGAATATAGCCAATGCCTAGAAGGGTGGCAAGCGCTTCCCAGCCAGATAACGCTAGGATAGAGGCCAAGACGTCAGCAAAAAGGTTAGGCGTTTCCACAGTGCTCAATGTCCGCTTTTGAACGATCTGTCCCGAGTAACTTTAAAACAAAAATGGTTTTGGGATTTTGTTGCAAAACCTGTTCGATATCCTCTGTCAGAGCCGCCATTAAAATACGATAATCACCGAAGATTTGTGTGCTCATGGCATTTTTCTCGATACGAATAGATTCATGTCTTTCCAGTGAAGCAATAAAGTATAAAATGGGCTGACAGTATTGTTCCTGTAATGGGTACATACTGATGTCAATAGACGCTAACATAGGCAGTCCTTTATTAATAGCCGTTAAAAATGGCCAGGCCTGGCCATTTTTTGAATCGTTTAGAAGTGAATTCGCAAGGTCGCGCCAAATTGACGCGGATCGCCTAAACGAATGTATTCTTGTACGCCATCGCCGTCATAATGGTCAAACTTGAAGCCTCGGGTGGCATAACGCTCATCGGTTAAGTTGTTCCCCCAAACATAGGTTTCCCAGTCTTTCGCTTCATATCCAATGCGGGCATTAATGATTTGATACGCCCCCGTTTTTCCATCGTTGACATTGTCAAAATAGTAACTGTCCATTCCTCGCACTTCGGTACGGGCAAAAAAACCGTTGGCAGCGCGATATTGTGTACCCAGGTGGAACTGATAGTTCGGGGCATGCGCTTGATCTCTGCCAGACATAGTAAAGTTGCTGTTTGCTGGCGTCCCTTCCACTTCGGTAAAGAGTAAGCCTAACGAACCGAACAGCTGCCAGGCATAAGTCGCTTGCCAGTCAAACGAGGTTTCCAGACCATAGTTTTGAGCCGCATCCAGATTTTCTTTATAGAAAATCCACTCTCCGGCACTGTCGTACGAATAACCGTCAAATTGTGGATTGTTTCGGTCCATATAAAAAACCGTGGTGGCGGTTTGCAAACGGTTATTCAGATAATTCGATTTTAACCCAACTTCATAATTTAATAAGGTTTCAGCATCATAAGTGACGTTGGTACTGGCACCACTACCTGCATTGAACCCGCCCGCTTTATAGCCTCGTGTAACTCCGGCAAAAGCCATATGGTTCGGGTTGTAACGATATTTGTAATGAATTGACCCTCCCCAAAGCGTTTCATCCGGTGAAAAATCATCGGTTAGGGTTTGGTCGGAATAGGTTTTTTTCGTTTGTTTGAAGGTTTGTCGATTATGTTCGACACGTAGCCCATAAGTCATTGTTTGCTTTGAGCTCACATGTTGGTCCAGCTGTGAGTAAACGGCCAGTTTTTGGTGGTTAAAGTCACTGTCAATCAACTCTGTTGAACCGGCGTAATAGTTATCAGAGTAGTTACTTTCATCCATATTGGAAGCATAAGCCCCTATTAACCAATCGGTTGAGTTATTAAAAATACGCGCTGATTCTTTCGATTGGAAGCGTAAGTCTTGTGACATATGACGACGGTGCTTTTGGTTTTCATAAAACTGTTCCGCTTTGGCCAGCCAGTCACCATCGTAATTATAAAGTGCGTCTGTGTTTGAGAGGCTGGTTGTGGAAATCACGTTGTAAGCCGTATTGCCTTCATAGGTCACTTTCATTGAAGCGGCATTCGACAATTGGTTGTCGTTTCCGGGTTGGTTAGAACGTGTGGTAAAGGTATTGTCGCGAGACCAAGCGTCATAGCCATCATTAAAATCGGCGTGTAGTAATGTTAAATCGACCGTGGTGTTCGCGGTAGCGAACATGCGCAACTTACCACGCAACGTCAACTCGTCTTTACCGTTAGTGTCTTTGCGGTTCAGGGTCTCATTTTGATAAAACCCATCACTTTGGTGTTTAAAAACCGCGATACGGTATTGTGTGGCCTCTTTCTTATCGCTCACTGGACCACTTGTCATGACGCCAAGTTCTTTATGGCCATACTGCCCAATGCTGGTTTCAACGAGGCTTTCGCGATAAGGGGTCGGATCGTTGCTTTGAATGTTAATCAGTCCGCCAATGGCACTTTGCCCATAACGCGTATTTTGAGGGCCGCGTAAGATTTCAACTTGTTGTACGTCAAATAAATTGCCAATGCCGCCCAGCCCACTGAAATCGATGTCATCAATAGCAAGCCCAACACTGGCATTTGGTGCGCCGGTATATTCGTCTCGCTCGCCCATGCCGCGTACTTGAATGTGTTTGACGCGTGCATTCTGATTTGAAACGTTAACGTTCGGGGCGCTTAATAGAACGTCATCTGTGTGGGTTGCGCCCGCATCTTGTAGTTCAGTAGAATCCATCACCGTGATGCTTACCGGCATATCTTCCGCTTGAGATTGTCTTAGGTCGGCCTCGACTTTAACCGGAGCCAATACAACGGTATCATCTGATAAGGCAAGTGGGCTATGCAATAAGCTCAATAATAAGGTTGGGGCTATGGAATAAGCAAAAGGCTTAAAGGGTGTTTTAGGAGTCATAATTCATTCCTTTTTAGTTAACCAAAAAGGACAGGGCAGGAATCGGTTCTTTGGAGAAAACAAAGTCGAGTTGCAGCCTGTTCCTACGCCAGTATTAACTGGATCAGGTTATAAGGGTTCCCAATTTAGGATCTCAGGCCGTATGGCCACCCCTCGGCGATAATTCAAAATACGATAAAGAGCCGGGATTATAAGGCAAAAACCTTCCAGACACAAAAACAACTTTAACTAATTGAAAAAATAAAGGATTTTTTAAGATTGTATAGAGACGGTTTGTATTAAAATAAAAAGAAGTGAATACGATATTCATTTTATTATTTTCGAAAGGAAATGCCATGGGTAATCAAAGCTTTGAAAAAAAGAATGCAATAAAACATGTATCCCGTTTGAAAGTGTTAAGTTTTGTGCTTTTTTTAAGCGTTTTTGCTGTCAATGCAATGGCGGATACTTCTCCTATCGTCACCGGTTGGGTCGAGAAAGTGGCGATTCCTGAATACAATTTGACGCTTAAAGCCAAAGTGGATTCCGGTGCGGACAGCTCTTCTTTACATGCGGTTTCGATTCATCGGTTTACTAAAAACAACCAGGCCTGGGTACAATTCAGAACACAAGATGGTATTGCGATCCAAAAGCCGGTTCTCCGGATTGTGCACATCAAAACGAAGACAAAAGGGACGCAAGCAAGGGAAGTCGTTGAGCTGCCAATTTGTTTGGCGGGGCAATTGACAACTGTACCGGTCAATCTTGTAGACCGAGGTCATTTTTCTTATCCAATGTTAATTGGGCGTTCTGCGATGGAAGGCAAGTTTTTGATCAACCCCAATCAGAAATTTTTAACAGAACCGAAATGCGGTTCCGTGAGTCGTAAAACGTCTTAAATGGATGGAATATCGTCATTATCGTAGGGGAGCGTGTCATCTCCATGAATGTCTTCGGCAAACGAACCAACACGTTCCTCAGCTAAGTCAGTACGGGCAAATTGGGCGATATGATATAACGCCTCACCTTCATTCACTAATGGCATGACCATTTGACCAATGACAATGCCACTGGCATTGGCGAAAATTTCAAACTCCTCCTCACCAAAGGGGTCGGAGACCACGCCTAATAAGGTTTTATCTTTTTGAACGCGATCACCATCGTTGACCAAAGAGCGGAAAATACCACTGTGTGGTGCACGAATCCAGTAACTTGATCGAGCAATCACAGGCTTTATCGGTGTTTTTTTAGAACGCCCTTTTGCAATCATGTCTAAAGATTTCATTACGTTCAAAATACCGTTCACGCCAGCACGAATACCAAATTCATCAAATCTGAGAGCTTCACCCGCTTCATACAACAGAATTGGAATGCCTTTCTTTACGGCTGAAACCCTTAAAGAGCCGGGTCGAAGTGCGGCATTCATCATTAAAGGTGCACCGAACGCCGTCGCCATTTCCAAGGTTTGAGGGTCTTCCAGGTCGGCACGAATTTGGGGTAAGTTGGTACGATTGATGGCGCCGGTATGCAAATCAATGCCATGTGAGCATTGCGCCACAATTTCTTTTAAAAATAAATTCGCCATGCGACCTGCCAAGGAGCCTTTTGAGGAGCCGGGAAAACTGCGGTTGAGGTCGCGCCGATCAGGCAAGTAGCGGCTCTGGTTAATGAATCCATATAAATTCACAATCGGCACCGCGATTAACGTGCCTTTTAAACGGTTGAGGGATTTGACTTTCATTAGACGTCGGATGATTTCGACGCCATTCAATTCATCACCGTGAATCGCAGCGCTGACAAACAATGTAGGCCCTTTTTGTTTGCCATTAATGACTTGTACCGGCATATTGAGTTCGCCGTGGGTATAGAGTTTGCCAACTTGTAAATCGACGGTCTTGCGTTCACCGGGGTGAATGGTTTCTGGCCCGATTTTAATTGGACGGTTTGCAATTTTTTTCATCAGGTGCGTTCCTAATAAACTCCGATTGGTTAGCCTTTACCACGGGTTTTGGTGTTATGCGGTTTAGCGTTTTTTTCAATAAACGCGATAATTTGACTCGCAATATCTTTTTGTGTGGCCGTTTCAATGCCCTCAATACCGGGGGAAGAGTTCACTTCCATTACCACGGGACCATGGTTAGAGCGGAGTAAATCGACACCACACACATTCAGTCCCATGATTTTGGCTGCCCTAACCGCCGTTGCACGCTCTTCTGGTGTGATTCTAACCAACGAAGCTGATCCGCCTTGATGTAGGTTTGAACGGAACTCTCCATCTTTTGCTTGGCGCTTCATGGAAGCCACAACCTTGCCACCAATGACGAAACAACGTAAGTCCGCGCCTCGGGCCTCTTTAATGAATTCTTGTACCAGAATGTTGGCTTTTAACCCGTTAAAAGCTTGGATAACCGATTCGGCAGCTGAATGCGTATCCGCTAACACCACGCCCACGCCTTGTGTGCCTTCAAGTAACTTAATCACAACAGGCGCGCCTCCAACGGTTTCCAGTAAGTCGTTAACATCATCAGGGGAATGGGCAAACCCTGTTACCGGAAGGCCGACACCACGTCGAGATAATAGCTGCAAGCTTCGAAGCTTATCGCGAGAACGAGAAATGGCTACGGATTCATTCAATGGGTAAACGCCCATCATTTCAAACTGTCTTAAAACCGCTGTCCCGTAGAATGTAATGGAGGCGCCGATTCTTGGAATAATCGCATCAAACCCGTCCAGAACTTCACCTTTATAGTGAACCTGTGGATGGTTAGACGAAATGTTCATGTAGCAGCGTAAAGCGTCAATGACTCTAACTTCATGACCACGTTCTTCAGCCGCCTCAATTAAACGACGGGTTGAGTAAAGTTTGGCATTACGGGATAAGATAGCGATTTTCATACGGATTTCTCTTTAAATTCTGTGTTTCAGTGAGGTGTTCATCTTGTTGAAATGCTTGAGGGAATTCAATCAAGTTAAATGACGCTTACCTACTACTCTAACTATAAGATATTTCTTGTCAAGGAGGTAAAAAAACACAAATTATTTGTGGTGTAACCGAGCGGTATGCCTTTAGTTTATGATGTAATTAGGGTATAAAGAGGGCGGCCTAGAAAAATGGCCGTTATAAAGCACATCTCCCTCATGATCAAGATGCAGTTCAGAACCTGATAGTCGGTTCAATATGATAAAAATGCCAGAGGTGAGCTCACTTACCCGAAAAAGAGATCGTTATGACTGTGAATGAAGAAACGCCATTCTCCTCAGAAGAAAAACTTGTCCAGCTCCAAGCCTTATTAACTCAGGAAGATCAAACAGCCGTTTGTGATTTTTTTGTTGATCTGCCCGATACCGAAATTGCTTTGTTATTAGAATCTTTTCCCGCAAGCGACCGGGAAAAGATTTGGGTATGTGTTCCCGAAGACTTGAAAGGCGAAGTGCTGGCTGAGGTTGGTGATGATGTCCGAAGCGCATTAATGTCTGAAATGGCTCTGTCTGATGTTTCTGAATTGACAAAAGACTTGGGCGCGCAAGACATTGCCGAAATCCTGGATACCGTGCATGAGTCAGTCAAAGAGGCGGTGATTGACAACTTGGATGACAGCACGCGCGAACAAGTTCAGGCCTTGCACGCTTATGACGATAATATGGTCGGTCGTTATATGGATCCGAGTACGGTAAATATCAAGCAAGATGTTACCTTGGAAACGGTGCAGCGCTATATTCGAATTAAGGGATTGTTGGACGAAACGACTCAGGAATTTATGGTCACGGACAAAGACAATCGTTTGGTGGGGTCTTTAGGGCTGGTTGATTTGGTTAAACAAAACCAAGAAGCAGAAGTCTCTGAATTCATGCATCAATCTGTGTCATTGTTGGATGAAATGAACGTTCATGATGCCGCAGTGATTCTACGGTCTAAAGAACTGCGTTTCGCTCCGGTTGTGAATCAAGAAGGCATTCTAGTTGGACAGTTGAATATCGATCATATTATGGAGATTACGCGTGAAGATGCTGATAACACCTTGCTGAGCATGTCCGGTGTCAGTGATGATGAAGAACTCTTTGCCCCGATTCTGTCCAGTGCCAAAAGTCGAGGAATTTGGTTAGGCATTAACCTGGCGACGGCTTTTTTAGCGGCCTATGTGATCGGACAATTTGAAGCGGTGTTATCTCAAGTGGTGGCGTTGGCCGTTCTGATGCCAGTCGTGGCGAGTATGGGCGGCATTGCCGGAAGTCAGACCCTGACCGTAATTATCCGCGGTTTGGCAATGGGTCAAGTTGGGGGGAATAACCGATGGTGGTTATTTAATAAGGAGTTATGGGTCGGAGCGTTAAACGGCTTGGTTTGGGCGCTCGTTGTTGGTGGTGTGGCTCAACTTTGGTTTGATAACTGGATGATGAGCCTGGTGATTACACTGGCCATTGTCATTAATATGACCGTAGCCAATGTGTCTGGTATCGCCATTCCTTTATTGTTGCGCCGAATGAAGATTGATCCTGCTTTATCTGGCGCAGTGATTTTGACGACAGTCACCGATGTGGTTGGGTTTATGTCTTTCCTAGGGCTTGCCACCCTGTTAATCTTGACTTAGATACAATCACCTAAAACCTGCTTTGCCTTATCAATCGATGACTTGATAGAAGCTTCATCGCCAGCCATTCCAGGCGCTTCGACAAGTGTGACGTCTTTAATTCCGATAAAGCCCAAAGCGGTCTTCAAATAAGGTGTCACGAAGTTCATCGCATCTAATGGCGCTTCTGTGTAATCTCCACCTGATGCCGCTACAACAATCGCTTTTTTTCCTTCTAATAATCCTTTTGGGCCTTTGTCCGTGTAAACAAATGTTTCACCGACGCGTAAACTGTGGTCTAAATAAGCTTTCAAAGTTGATGGAATGCCAAAATTATACATAGGGGTGCTGATTAGAATGACATCGGCGTTTTTCAACTGTTCGATATAATCAGTGGATAATGCCAGTTGTTGCGTTTGTTCATCAGAGCGCTTTTCAGCAGGGGTAAACATCGCGCCAATCGTCGCTTCGGATAAATGCGGTGGCGGTGTCTGGCTTAAATCAAGTGTTTGAAACGTATCGGTCGGGTGTTTTTCTAACCATTGGGTTTGAAAAAAATCGGCCAATGCTTTCGAATGAGACCCGTTTGATAACGCGCTGCTGTCAATTCGTAATACCGTTGCCATGTCGCTTTCCTTTTGAATATCAATTAAATTATCACTAGTGTAAAAAATTTAAGTGTTCTTAAAAAGCAAGGAAATAGCAAAAAACTATTGCGATTTTAGCAACAATAACGGGGAAAATAGGCAGGGGCGT
Source organism: Hydrogenovibrio crunogenus (assembly GCF_004786015.1). NCBI lineage: Bacteria > Pseudomonadati > Pseudomonadota > Gammaproteobacteria > Thiotrichales > Piscirickettsiaceae > Hydrogenovibrio > Hydrogenovibrio crunogenus. Next base: position 2,292,224 of record NZ_CP032096.1, on the reverse strand, counting down.
CATAGCGTGTTTAAACACTGAGTGAACACGCTATGGCAAAAAGGCTTTTTATTTTAAAGCGGAAAGAATCGATTTCTCAACCGTATCGATCGGTTGCGTTCCGTCGACTTGAATATACTTCAATTGGTCGTTTTTCTCAGCTTCTGTTTTGTAATAGCCGATTAATGGGGCCGTTTGTTCATGGTAGACTTTTAAACGATCCAAGACCACTTCGGCTTTATCATCTTCTCGTTGAATCAGATCATCCCCAGTTTCATTGTCTTTATTTTCCACTTTTGGTGGGTTATAAGTGATGTGATAAGTACGACCAGATGCTGGGTGGACGCGACGACCTGCCATACGGTTAACGATTTCAGAATCAGGGACATCAATTTCAATGACGGCATCAATCTCAACGCCTGCCGCTTTCAGCGCATCTGCCTGTGGTACCGTTCTTGGGAAGCCATCTAATAAGAATCCATTGGCACAGTCAGGTTCTGCAATACGGTCTTTAACAAGGCCGATAATGATTTCATCCGTAACCAATTTACCGGCATCCATAAATTCTTTGGCCATTTTTCCCATGGGGGTTTGTGCTTTGATTGCTGCGCGCAACATATCCCCAGTAGAGATTTGAGGAATGTCGAATTCTTTGGTTAAGAATTGTGCTTGCGTTCCTTTGCCGGCACCCGGGGCACCTAACAGAATAAATTTCATAGTCAGTTCTCGCTAAGTTCTTGTTTTAAAATTAAATCAGACGGTTCATAAAAATTTTGGCGCTATTCTATCAAACTGAATCCAAAAGCGTTTGAATCATTCGTTCAGACTGGTTGGCATAGTGCCCACCAAACAAATTAAAATGATTGAGTACGTGGTACAAGTTGTAGAGATTTTTGCGCTGGGCATAGCCACTATCAATCGGGAAAACAGAGTCGTAGCCTTGATAAAAATCAGGACGAAAGCCACCAAATAATTCTGTCATCGCTAAATCTGTTTCTCGATCTCCATAGTAGCTGGCAGGATCGTAAAAGACAGCCTCACCGGCGTGGGTAAAGCTGCTGTTACCTCCCCAAAGATCGCCGTGCAAAGGGGAAGGCTCTGGTTGATATGTTTGGAAAAACTCAGGGAGTTTGTCGATGAGCTGAATGCCCTTATCCATTAATACAGGCGATGCCCCATTGGAAAGCGCTAGCTTTAATTGTGGCAATAAACGATTTTGACCGTAAAACTGAACCCAGTTCGATGTCCAGCTGTTTGGTTGGCGGGTCTTTCCGATGAAGTTGTCTTCAAACCAGCCGAATTGCTTCGTTTCGTTGATTTGATGATGCAGTAGTGCCAAATCCTTGCCGCGTTGAAAATCGTCGCCCTGTGGGGTCAGCTCTAAATATTCCAAAAGAAGCCAGGCCTGGTCATTTTCCACTCCCGTTGCAATGACTTTAGGCACGGTAATGCTGAGTGTGCTGGAAAGGGCTTTTAAGCTGTTTGCTTCTGTTTCAAATAAAGCGGCCTGAGAAGATTGGTTGCTCTTGAGAAAAAAGTTTCCCTCAGCGCTATGCAGGCGATAGGCTTTATGAATATCGCCTCCGCCAACGGGAGCGGCGCTTTCAATTTGAAAAGGCGTTCCGGTGAGTTTAGAAATTGAGTCTGCGAGTGCGTTCCAATTCATAGTCTCTCCTTTAATAGGGGATTCGCCTCCCTAGGGTTATTCAAACAGTTCTTGCGTGATCTCTTCCATACGTTTTTCGGAAAGGTCAGGAATTTTAGGCGCATAGGCTTCTCTGAACACCTCAAAGAAAGCACCCGGCGTGTCAGCGGGAACCGCCATGCCTGTTGAGCGATCAATGGGAACATTCACCAGTCCTTCTGGTAACGGGAAGGGGGCATTAGGGTAAGGCTTTAATGCTTCACGCATATAGTCAATCCAAATCGGCAGTGCGGCACGCCCACCGACTTCTGAGCGTCCTAATGTTTTGGGAGTATCAAATCCGACCCAAACGGTGGTGGCAATTTCTGGGTTGAACCCAGAAAACCAAGCGTCTTTTTGTTCATTGGTCGTGCCCGTTTTTCCGGCAATGTCTTGTCGTCCTAGCACTTTGGCTTTACGCCCAGAGCCATAGTTGATGACGTCTTGCATCATGGACGTCATGATGTAAGCATTTTGCGGAGTAATGACGCGCGGCGCATTTTGAGGGTCGCCTTCATAGCATTGAGTCATGCACGCTTTTAACGGATGTGCTTTATACAACGTATCACCATTAAAATCTAAAACAGAGTCAATAATGTAAGGGTCAATACGATAACCGGTATTGGCAAATGTGGCATACCCTCGAACCACTTGAATGGGGGTCAGGGGTACCGATCCTAGTGCCAGAGATAAATCCCGGTGTGCATTGAGTTGGTCCTTAGGAAACCCGAAGCGCTCCATGTAATTAACCGCATAACGAATGCCGATTTGGCGTAATAACCGAATCGATACCAGATTTCGAGAATGCGCTAAGGCTTTACGTAAACGGGTTGGGCCATAGAAACGACCAGAATAATTTTCTGGACGCCACGTATCTTCTAATGCGCTATCATGAAACACTACCGGCGCATCGTTGATGATGCTGGCCGCTGTCAGTCCTGTCTCCAGAGCACTGGAATACAAGAAAGGTTTGATATTAGACCCTACCTGACGCTGTGCTTGGAGGACACGGTTGAACTTACTTCTAAAGTAATCAAATCCTCCCACGAGGGCAATGATTTTGCCATCCTTAGGATCAACCGAAACCAAGCCTGACTCAGTTTGTGGGTCTTGAGCCAATTGCCAGTGGTCGTCTTTATTTTGCAAATAAATGACATCTCCGGCAGACAACACATCCAAAGCACTTTCAGGGTCGGGACCGGTTTTGTTTTCATCAATATAGGGAGCCGCCCAGCGCATGTCATCGAAATTCAAAGTAATTTGTTCATTGTTTGCCATCAACACGCTGGCATTGGCTTCGGTTACATCCGTAACCACGCCCACTTCAAGGAAGCCAAATTTTGGAATATCGTCCAAGGTTTCCAACAGTTGTTCGTTGTCGGAAAGCAGGGTTGGGGCAAGGTGTTTGATCGGGCCTCTGTATCCATGACGTCTTTCATAGTCCTGCAGTCCATTTCTGACCGCCAGGTTGGCGACCGATTGAAGGTGACTGTCAATGGTGGTGACAATTGTTAATCCGTTCTTTAAGGCATCCTCTCCAAATTTATCAACCGCGAAACTTCGCGCCATTTCTGCGACATAGCCGGCTTCAATATCAATTTGAGCTCCGGTTAACTTAGCGTGAACCGGAACATTTTGCGCTTGGTTCATCTCTTCCTGAGTGATGTAATGGTTTTCGTACATACGACGTAACACATAATTACGACGCAGTTTTGCGCGCTCAGGGTTGTAGATCGGGTTGTAGCGGGATGGTGCTTTAGGTAATCCTGCAATCATGGCAAACTCATCCAAAGAAAGCTCGTTGATGGATTTACCATAGTAAGTTTGGGCGGCAGCGGCAACCCCGTAAGAACGATACCCTAAAAAGATTTTGTTGAGGTACAGTGCCAGAATTTCCTGTTTGCTGATTTGGTGTTCAATTTTATAAGACAGGACAATTTCATTCACTTTACGTAAATAAGTTTTTTTCTTAGTCAAAAAGAAGTTACGCGCCACCTGCATAGTGATGGTAGACCCCCCTGACTTTTTACTACCGGTGGTTACCAATTCATAAACGGCGCGGGCTAATCCTTTATAGTCGACACCGCCGTGTTCAAAAAAGCTTTCATCCTCAGAGGAAATAATCGCCTGAGTCATGCGTTCGGGGATTTCTGAATAATCTAGCGGGATACGTTTTTTAGTTCCAATTTCAGTAATCAACTGGTGATCTTTGGTGACAATTTTTAAAGGAACTTGATAGGTCACCTCTTTTAATGCAGAAGCATCCGGCAGGGTTGGATAGATGGTAATGGCATAGGTGATCGCAATCGCGGCCGGAGCAACAATAAACCCGAAAAACGTGGAAAACCAGAAAAAGTGTTTAAATCGGCTGCGTTTTTTCTTTGGTGGCGTATCGTGTTCTTCAGGCGTCTGCGAATTTGAGTCTGTGGTCATGAGTGCGTTTTTTACCGTTTAGGGATTAAGGAATCTTTATAATATCAACTACCTAGGATAGGTTTAAGCAGCCTGTTAAATTATCGCATGTCTTTTGATAATTCAAAAAGATTTTTTGGCTAAATTTAGAGGGGGATTATACGAGAAAATCTTTAAATACTAAAGAGATAGGTTGAATGAAAGCAAAAACCCGGTATGAACCGGGTTTTTAGGCACGTTTTATTCAACGAAAGTTTATTTTGAATAACGCTTTGTTTTGATGTCACTGTAGATCATATAAATGTGACCTACAACAATCACAGTGATTGCCGCAATAACACCAAACATGCCGATACCAACTTGTAGAGAGTCTGGTAGGTAACCTGCCCAGATTCCTAATAGGACTGCCAGTGGGATAACAACCGTAACCACGAGCACACCAAGCATTTTCATAAAATTGTTCATTTTTTTTCCTCAGATAAGTTGTGATTCCTTACAACATTTCGAACTATACTGCGCTTATAGTCAAATTTCAAATAAAAATCTTGATTGAGGTCAAGAAAGAATCTTTATAAGCTGAAAAACTTTTAACAGGGGCTGTGTGCGATATTTGCTTTCAAACCAATAAGCCTATTGCACGCTATTTAAGCGGTTTGTTTATTCAATATTTTGAATTTGTTCGCGAATTTGCTCAATCAGGACTTTGAGTTCCACGCTGATTTGAGCAGTACGACTGTCGATGGATTTAGAACCCAGTGTATTCGCTTCCCGGTTTAATTCTTGCATTAAAAAGTCTAAACGACGCCCCATCACCCCTGTGGTTTTTACCAGCCGTTCAACTTCATCTAAATGCGTGTTGAGGCGATCCAATTCTTCTGCAACATCCATTTTTTGCGCTTGGATGGCCACTTCTTGATGGTATCTAGCTTCATCTAACGAGTCGGCCAATTCCATAATACGTTGTTTTAGCTGTTCGGCGAAGTGAGCTTGTATTTCTGGCAGTAACCCTTGTGCTCGGTTTACGAGTTCTCTCATGGCTTGTGTTTTCTCGATAATGATTTTTTGAAGCGATGTTCCTTCTCGTGAACGGGTTTGGTTAAACTCGTCCAAACAGGCTTGAAGTGTCCTTAAAATATCGTCATTGAAGGCGTCATTGTTTTCCGCATTTAGGTTTTGCAGCAGGCCTGGCCATTTCAGTAAGTCAACAGGGTTTACTTGAGTCGCTTCGGGTAACGCCATCTGTACTGTTTGAATGGCTTGAGTCAGGTCTTTTAGTAGAGGTTCATTCACACTGAACTCGGTTTCGGATTGTGTCACCGAAAGGCGCAGTGTCGCTTCAACCTTGCCTCGAGAAATGTTTTTTTTGAGTTGTTCCCGGATGGTCATTTCTAACGGTTTAATGCTGTCAGGAAGTCGTAAGTGTACTTCTAGAAAACGTTGATTGACAGCGCGCAATTCCCAAGTAAGGGAACCCCAGTCAAAAGCGTGTTTGGATAAGGCAAAAGCGGTCATACTTTTCATGATGGTTCCTTGCTGAATGTGTAGGCTTTTTGTGAAGCAAAAGCTGAGCTTTGGGTATAATGCCTTTATTCTAAAGGGTTATCGTTTTTTTTGCACTGAGTGAGTGTGATGGACAAAATACAGGAGTCATTTCATGAAAACCGTTATTCTTGCCACGGGAAACGTCGGAAAGCTTGCTGAGATGCAAGAAATTTTGGCGCCTTTGGCATTCAGTGTGCAGGCTCAATCGGACTATTTCAGCGAAGAAGCGGTTGAAGATGGATTCAGTTTTATTGAAAACGCCATTCTTAAAGCGCGGTTTGCCAGTGCTAAAACCGGTTTGCCAGCCATTGCAGACGATTCCGGGTTAGAGGTCGATTTTCTACAAGGTCGCCCGGGCATTTATTCCGCGCGGTATTCTGAAGGGTATCAAGGTCAGCCAGCTTCGGATGCACTTAACAATCAAAAACTATTAGATGAGTTGAACGGCGTACCGGTTGAAAATCGACAAGCGTGTTATTACTGTGCCATGGTGTATGTTCGGCATAAAGATGACCCAACCCCTTTGATTGGCTTAGGGCAATGGTGTGGGCGTGTGTTAGAGTCGCCAAGAGGCACAGGCGGCTTTGGATATGATCCTCTGATTTGGATGGAAGAGGAAGGGTGCTCGGTGGCGGAGCTTTCCAAGGCGGTCAAAAATAAAATCAGTCACCGAGCAAAAGCTTTACAAGCACTGGTTGCTCAATTGAAATAATTCATTAGTCGAATGCTTTTAATTGAACGCATTCGGCGACAACCCTGCCTCAATGAAGCTGGCTTTAGCCGATTCGACCATCGGCCAAGGGCCGCATAAATAGACCCGGGATTCACTTAAATCAGGGTGGTCTTGCAAAACTTTGTGGTGAATACCGCGTTGATCTGGGTGTTCCGCAAAATCTCCAGACACACTGGTGATATAACGAATGTTTGGATGGAAATCTGCCAATTGTCGCATGGCTTGGTCCAAATAAAGATCTTCTTCGCTTCTCGTGCCCCAGTAAAACTCAATTGATAGAGATTCATCCTGTTTGAGCAGTTCATCTAACAGCGCTTTCATTGGCGCAAATCCGGTTCCTCCCGCCACCAAAATGATGCGTCGTGATTTGAGCATGTCGATAGGGTCCAGCTCATATTGATTATTCGGCCCATCTATGTAAACGGTTTCTCCGACGTTCAGCGCAAACAGATCTTGCATCCATTGCGAATTGTCTTGGTTTCGAATGTGAAGTTCAATCAAGTCATCTGTACGACTGGCAGAGGCAATGGAAAAAGGCTTGAGATCGGTTGGCACCAGCCCGAGCATGACGTATTGTCCACCGTGATAAACGAATTCTTTGGACGGTCGCAATAACAACAACAGGGTGTTTTCTGTTAATTTTTCCGTTTTCTCAACCGACATGGGTTGCAACGCAGTTTGAAGCATGTTGATTCCTAAGCTTTTTCAGCGACGGGGTTAAAATTTAAATTCAGTCCAGACCGGTGCATGGTCGGAAGGCTTTACCATCCCACGAATATCATACGCAACACCACTGTCTACGGCTTTTTCAGCCAAACATTTGGTGGCCAATACGGTATCGATTCTGAGCCCACGTTTCGGCTCGGCATCGAACCCTTTGGAGCGGTAATCAAACCAGCTGAAAATACGGTCTTCTTCAGGATGAACTTTACGATAAGTGTCTTTCAGTCCCCAACCGATCAAGGTCGCCCACCATTCTCGTTCTTCCGGTAAGAAACTGGTTTTTCCGTCTCTTAACCAGCGTTTGCGGTTGGGTTCGCCAATACCGATGTCTTTATCTTCTGGTGAGATATTGAAGTCGCCGATGACCACCAGGTTTTGTTCAGGTGAACAGTCTTCTTCCAAGTAAGTCATCAGGTCTTGATAGAACGCTTCTTTTGCCGGGAATTTAATCGGATGGCTTCGGTTCTCACCTTGGGGGAAATAGCCATTCACGACACGGACTTCATTACTCTCTTGGTCTTCAAAGTCGGCCATGATCATACGCTTTTGAGCGTCTTCGCCATCGTGTGACCAACCATATTGGCTGTCTTTAAGAATAAGGGATTTTTTATACAGAATGGCGACACCATAATGGGTTTTTTGCCCCATATAAATCGCATGGTAACCCATGGCTTCGATATCCGACAAAGGGAATTCATGGTCTTGCACCTTGGTTTCTTGCAAGCCGATGATATCCGGGGCATAAGTATCGGTCAGCGCTTGTAGTTGATGTAAGCGCATACGTACGCTGTTAACATTAAAAGAGACAATTTTCATAAGGGATTGAGCTGTCATAATAAATAAAATTAATAAAGATAAAGTATAACAGACTTAAAGAAAAACACCCAGGCCTGGGTGTTTTTGGGAGCATTGTTGCGTTTTGATGCCGAAACGGACGGAATTTGCTAAACTATCTTTTTTTATTTAATAGCTTAGCGCTGATTTGAGAATTTATTATGAGTCGTGTTTTTCGTTTAATCATTTCTTGTCCGGATCAAGTTGGGATTGTTGCCAAGGTAGCAGGGTTCATCGCTTCTGAAGGGGGGTCGATTATTGAAGCCAACCATCATACCGATGCGTTGAACCAATGGTTCTTTATGCGCCATGAAATTTTGGCTTCTTCTTTAAATAATGATCTGGATGGGTTTAAAACGAAATTTGCAGAGATTGCAGCAGACTTCGATATGGATTGGCAAATTACCGACTCCGATCAGCCGAAAAAAATCGCCTTGTTCGCCTCAAAAGAGTCGCATTGTTTGGCGGACTTACTCTACCGTTGGCATGAAGATGACTTGCCGGGGGAAGTGGCTTGTGTAATTGCCAACCATGATGATTTGCGTCGAATGGTGGAATGGTATGACATTCCTTTTCATCATGTACCTGTCACGCCTGATACGAAGCCGGAGGCGTTTGCAAAGTCACAACAGCTGGTGGCGCAATACGATGTTGATGTGATTGTGCTTGCGCGCTATATGCAAATCCTTCCGCCACAAATGTGTCTGGATTACGCCGGTCGGGTGATTAATATTCACCACAGCTTTTTACCGTCATTTGTGGGGGCGAAACCTTATCATCAAGCCTATGAGCGAGGGGTGAAATTGATTGGCGCCACGTGTCATTATGTAACGGAAGAATTAGATGCCGGGCCGATTATTGAACAGGATGTGATTCGCGTCAGTCATTCGCACAGCATTGAAGACATGCGCCGTTTAGGGCGAGATGTGGAAAAAACCGTGCTGTCTCGTGGCTTGCGTTATCACTTGGAAGACCGTGTTTTGATTCATGGCAACAAAACCGTGGTTTTTGACAACTAAGAATGATTTGTGCGCTTAAAGATGTGCTTTTAACCAAGCCTTAAATTCGAATTCCAGCGCTTTTCGATTCAAACTTTCTTTTAAACACACCTGCTGCCAAGGGTGTGTTTGCAACACTTTTTCAACCCAACTTTCCGCCAAAGGCTGTGTCGCCAAGTGGTTGATGTGGGCTAAAGTCCACTGTCGTAATTGATACGCCACCACTTCATAAGGCTGTTGTTGTAAGTAACCTTTAGGAAAAGAAACGATGGGAAAGTCACACCCTTGCAGTAATGTGATGACCAGTGCTGATTCCAATCCTTTAAAACTCTCGGTCAGATTCCAGGCAAATTGGTTTTGGAACGCGGCTAAGGTCGAGTCAGTCAATGCCTTAGCAGTGGCGGAAAAGGGCCGACACATCGCTAAAGAGTGCATACCACTGGCCTTATCTCGTTTGAGCCCTAGATGTAAGGGAACAAATTGGTGTTTGCGCCAAAACTGGATCAATTCTGGAGTTGCGCCGTAGCTGGTGGTTACACAGTCGTAGTCAGCTTGATTGGCTTGCAGAAATTCATTGAGCAGTTGTGAGCCAATGCCTTGCTGTTGTGCATTTAACTGCACAGCAATCCGTTGAATGCGTAAAGTTTTGAGTGCAAGCCAGGAACGCTCTGCTGTATTCTTAGCCATGAGCTGAGGAAATAAGTGCCCTTGCGCACGACGATTTTCACCCAAATCTTGCGGCAGCAATCCTTCTTCAACAGCCAGTACCACACCGATGATTTGACCCGATACCTGTGCAACCCAAAGTTGTTGGTTCGGCACTTCCAAAATCTGCATTAAATCATTGGGTCGTGTTTGGTAGTGCGCTTGCGTTAACAATTGAAAAATTTGTTTGAGTCGAGTTTTACCTTTTGACGAATCCAACAATTCCAAAACGGAACAGCGTTCTATTTGGCAGGCTTCAATTGGTGAGCTCTGATGGGATTTGACCTCGGGCAGCGCTTCTTCTAACAATAAGAGTTGGTTGACACTTTTTTCCAATGGATCTTGAGCATGCCATCGAATCGGTGTCTTCATTTGTAGAGGCTTCCAACCTGGGTAATGTTGGGTCAAATAGTGTGAGAGTTTGAGTTGAAACCCTCGTCCTGATCCCTCATAGCCTTGCTGAGTGGTCGCCAGAACCGTCCGGGAATACTGTTGCAAAAGCTGTTTTAACATCGGTAAGGGTAAGTGTGCGGATTCGTCTATCAGCAGAATGTCGGTGACATTTGTCTTCGCAATCAAATCATCAGGCGCTTTGAACTCAATGCGATAGGGTTGATTGTTGTGTTCAAAAACCACCAGGCCTGGCCGTTTTTCAATGCATTCAAACCCGTTATACGTTAACGCATCGATTTGTTCTTCAATGGCTCTGAATGCCATCTGTACTTGTGTCAACCGTGCCGCCGTGAGCGTAATATGTTTTTTGCCGGATCGAATCAACTCAACGCAAGCCAATCCTAGAGCTGTGGATTTCCCTCGTCCTCGGTCAGCGGTGAGTACCAATGGACGTTTTCGATGACCATAAGCAACATGATGAATCGCGTCTAAAGCCATCACTTGGTCCGGCGTTTTGTCGCCTTGCCACTCCAAGCTGTCCGTGGCTGGTTTCAAGACGGATAAGTCGGGTAAAGGATTGTGTGGTGTGCACCATAAAGCGGTGTGTTGTAATTGTTGCCAGAGATAATGGTTAAACCCTTTTAAACTGTCTTTCGGTGTCAAAGGGAAATTCAGAAAGTGTTTCAGTAATGGGTTCGGTAAGTTTTTAAATGTGGCCTGGTCTGGCAAACAGATGATACACAATCCCCCTGCCCGAATCATGCCGCTGACGATTCCGAGTGCATCGGCTTCAATACCTTCTTCCGCGCGGAAAATAGCGAAATCGGTTTCCTGTCCCAGTAATAATTTGAGCTGTTTAGGGTGCGTGGCTTCGGCTTGAAGATGTAAGGAGTGAGAGCCAATAAAGAGCCCTTTTGTATCGGGCTGGATGACAGTATTGAGCATCTGTTGTTGCCAGCTAAGCTCGCCACTTAGAACCAAACAGGCTCGATGACGGTGAAAGGTCAGCGTATTGTGCAGTTGCTGGGACCAGTTTTTTAAGTCAGGGGAGGCTTGAGTCATAATCATATTCTAGCGCAACAAGACTGACAGGAGAGGAAACCTCATCCTAATCGGTTTCAATTTCAAACCGTATCAAGGTTTGACTGGGACCATAGGCAATAGAAAAGGCACCGCCAAATGGCGCAGCATTCAAGGTAACCTGAATGGTTTCGCCATCAATAAAGTGGCTGCTGACTTCAATGGACTTAGGTATTTGTTTGCGCATCACAATGGTTGACGCCATTTTGCACTGGCTAGGCGGGAAGTACAACGTATAGGTCTGGCCTTTTTTAATTTTAAGCGTCTGTTTTTGTGCTTTTTCGGCCGAAAAAGTGACCAGGCCTGGCTGGTTTGGCGTGGTAAATTGCCAGCGTTGGGTTTTGCGTTGTCCATCTTCTTTGTATTGGATTTCAGCTTGATACTGGCTGCTCCAATTCAAACGGTGTTTTGGGAAAAAAGCCACCCAGCGGTCTTTTTTTGAAGATGGTTTTGAATGGTTTGTTAGGGCGTTTAATTCTCTGACAGGGTTGCTTTGATTGTCAAAAATGGTTTCGGCGACGATGGGAATCAGTTCGTCATTTTTCTGTTCAAAGACTTTAAAGCTGTCATTCAGAAATTCGATACGTCCGGCATAAATCGGGTTGATCTGAATATGAACCGGATAACCTGAGACATTACATTCCGGCAATGGATCAGGAGACTCTTCATAGAAAACGGGAGAAACCTCTCCACCAGGGTTGGGCCAAGTAATCAGTTTGGGGTTGTTTTTCGCGACCTGATTCAAGGCTTGATCGTAATCCCGCTTTGAAACAGGACGATTGTTTTGACAGACCTCCTGGTAATAATAAGTTCCAGGTTTAGGAGATAGAGGCGATTGGCACAAGGCATTTAATGCTTGATTGCCCAGTAAAGCCGTTAAGCTTGAATTGACAGGCCCTTCGCCATTGCCAGAAATGCCGACACCGATTTGATCTTTGGTCATGTCCAGTAAAGACAAGCGGTGGTAGATTGCAGACATCAAGTCATCAATAAAAGGATGTGGACGGCGGTGGTTGTATGCAATGACTTCGGCAACCGGGCTTTGATAGCCTGCACTAAAAGCGCGTTCTGTAGGGGTGTGGCCACTGAATCCTGGAAGGTTGGGTTGCTCTTCGTGGCTTTGAAGATTGTTGAGTGAAGAATAGTTCGCATGGTGGCGTGCAGCATTTGACAATGCGGGTTGGTATTGCAATGAGGTCAGGTGTACGCTTTGGCGAATGCGATTCAGATAAAGCATGGCTTCGCGCTCCTGTGCTTCCACCATGGAAGGCGTTAGCGGCTTGGTGACAGGTGTTTTTTGATAAGGGTTCTGTTGCTCAGGAATGCTGGAAAGATCACTGGGTGGGGTCATGATTTTTTCCAGGCCACCGTTGAAAAACCAGATCAGAAACAGCCCGAGCATAAAATATAGCAGTAATCGAATCAGCATAGCAATCCTTTATGTCAGCCATTCTGTAAGAGGTTTGGGACGACCCAAGAAATAGCCTTGTCCATAAGTAATCCCAATTTCAGTTAGGGCATCCACATCTTCCTGTGTTTCCACATATTCGGCCACTGTTTCCTGATTTCTTAAGGCACTGATTTCTTGAATGTAGCGGATGACCGCCTTGTCGCTGGGATCCGAGTGCATGTCTTTGACAAAACTGCCGTCTATTTTAATCACATCAAAAGGAAGGCTCTTTAGGTATTCAAAAGAGGACATCCCGGTACCAAAGTCATCCAGAGCGAGCCCGATCCCTAGTGCCTGGCAGTATTGAATAAACGGCATGGCCTGATTGAAGTTGCCCACAGCAGAGGTTTCAGTGATTTCCAATTCCAGCTTACGCCAAGGGAAATGAGGGTGTTCACTCACAAGCTGTTTTAAGCGTGCTTGGAAATCTGCATTATTGAGACTGGAGCCTGCCAGGTTGATATGGGCTTTATGCAGCTTGGTTAAATGGGTTGGTAACGATTGCACCATGTTTAAGTACTGAGTGAGCACAAACCCATCGATATCGGCCATCATTTGATAGCGTTCTGCGGTAGGTAAAAACGCATCGGGTGCAATCAGGTTACCATTCATATCGCGTAAACGAATTAGGATTTCATAACTGACCTCATCGTGGTTATTATGTTGTAAGGGGGTAATGCCTTGTGCAAACAATTCGAAATAGGCGGTTTTTTTAGGCGGCTTGGATACAGGCGACTGCGCCAAAGCCTCTTTAATGTAACTGGCGATTTGTACTTCATGTTTATGATATTGAGACTCTTCATCCTCCGAGTGGAAAATATGAAGCTTATTACGTCCAGAAGATTTGGCGGAATAGAAGGCGGAATCGGCTGCTTTAACCAGTTCTTCCAGAGTGTATTCATAAGGTTTGAAAGCCACCATACCAATGGAGACCGATACAGAATAGGCTTGACCTTCCCAGCTAAAACGAAAATCTGACAAGTGTTCCAGCAGCATTTCGGCGATGGCCTTACCAATTTTTTCAGAATGATTCGGGAGTAAGATATAAAAGTCATCCCCGCCAATACGGGCCATGGAAACACTGTCAGGTAAAATGTCCTGGCAGCTGTGCGCCACCATTTTCAGCAGTTCATCGCCGGCACTATGACCTGCGGCATCATTGATCAGTTTGAACTGATCTAGGTCGATATTTAATAATACATGATGTTGGGTAGTTTCGTCTTGAAGGGCTTTTTGAATCAACAGTTCAATGTAATAACGATTATAAAGACCTGTTAAATCATCATGCTCAGAAAGATAACGCATTTGCTCAGTCGTGGCTTCTATTTTATGGATCATTTCGTTATAGCCATTAAAAAGCGCCCCAATTTCATTTTTAGCATCCGTATGCACAGGAGAAAACCGGTTGAGGCTGACGTCATTATTTTTCATCGCTTCGACTAATCGAGTGAAAGGTTGGTTGTAGCTTCGACTTATCCACCAAGTAAAGAGCAGTGCCAGCAATAACTCTAAGGGTAAAGCGATGAATAAAAAGATTAAGTGCTTTTGGAACTGGGTTGAAAAAGACATCATATCGATGACATAAACAGCGGACCCATATTGGTGACCGTCCTCTATTAGAGGATGTTTGACAAATAAATCTTCTCCATGAAACTGTGGGGTTTCCGTACTTCGGTCAACCAGGTCTTGATACGTTTTGTGGGTATGTAGGTAATTAAATACCGGCTGGTTTTGGTCATCCAGCAATAAAACCCGATCAATCTGTTGGAATCCGGCCAAACGAAAACTGAGATCTGAGTAAACACTGGCGTCATTGGACACAATGCCTTTCAATAAATCATGGCGTAAGGCAGCATTAACGGTAGTGGATAAACTTACCGCCAACGTTTCTCGTTGTTTCATATCTAACCAAAACGCAATGCCTAAAGAACCGATCGCAATCATAAAGGTCACGGCTGAAATCCAAATCATCAGTTGAACTTTGATGCTGAGTTTACGCCACATGCTCTATTCCTTACTTTTTCGCTTCAGATTGAGAAGGGTTGACGATTGGGAGAGAAAAGTCGTTGCCCCATTCCAACCAGGAGGCGTCATAGTTCGCCACATCATAGCCCAATTCACGTAATGCCAGGTAGTTGGTTGCCGAAATGCGACCGATGGCGCAATACAGCACGACCTTTTTATCTTTCGGAATATGGGCATAAACGTTTTTGAGTTGCGTTACCGAGGAAATCTTTGCAAAGTGGTTATTGGAATCAATATTATGAGAAGCTGGAATATTAATCGCTTTCGGGATATGCCCGAACCGTTTGGCATGCGATTTTAACCCCATATAAGCCGGCTCAGGACGGGCATCAATCACGACTTGATTTGGGTTTTGTGTGGCGATTTGTGTCGAAAACTTGGTGGCCAATCGTTTGTGGTTGATGACCGGGACATAGTCACTTGGGCGCACCTTCGGCACTTCTTCATTAATGGGATAATTTTGTGCAGCCCAGTAATCGTATCCTTGGTTTAAAACTTGAACATGGGTGAATCCGTAAACTTCTAATGTCCAGAATAGGCGAGCCGCATCGACCAATGCGCCTTCATCATAGATTACGATCGGCATTTCTCTATCTAATCCCAGTCGGCGCAAAATAATTTGAACCTGGTTGGGAGAGATGATTTTACCGTTGAGGCGTTTGTGTTGATAGGTCCAGTCGACAGGAAAGTTGCGTGACCCTGGAATATGGCCTTGTTGATATTGATCAGGGGATCGAGCATCCAAAATGGTCACGCTGTTATTGGTGAGGGCATTTTTTAGTTGTTCAGGCGCAAACAACAAGCTCTGTGCGTAGAGAGGAGTGCTGCATAGGCAGAAAAAGAGTATTCCCAGTTGTTTTTTCCACCAAGACATCATGCCTTCCTTTGCTGACCGAGTACATAAAATCAAATATAGCGGTTACTCTGTTATTATTCAATAAAATTTGTCCGGAATTTATAAAAGAAACGCCAAAATTTTTAAAGAAAATCGCTCCGTATATTTACCCAGCAATAATTTGCGTATAATGTTGTTAAGTTAAAAGGTTGCCGACAAAAAGGACAGGATCATGTTGAATCATAAAATGCATATTGGGTTCCTGCTCGGATGGTTTTGCATCAATGCATTTCATGTTGCTGTTGCAGAAGTTCAGCATGAACATACATTAGAGGGAACGTTGGAATCAGAGGTGTATCCTGCCACTAAGCCGATTGCAAACGTGCTGTGGGTGCCTTCCGAGCATGGGGTGCTTAAGGAAGAGCAGAAGGTAGCCGAACAGTTAGCCGATGCAGGGTTCACTGTGACCATGCCAAATCTATTTGAAAGTTATTTCCTGCCGGTGGCTTCTAGCAGTCTGAGAAAAATTCCGTCCAATATTATTGAACGGGAAATCGCCCGACTACATGCCAATGAGATACCTTTGTTTGTGATCAGTTCGAATGAAGGTGCATCATTGGTGATTAAAGCGCTCGCATCTTTCCAGCAAACGTCAACCTCGATGGTTGGCGTGGTCCTGCTGAACCCTAATCTCTATATTGAAACGCCTCAAGCAGGCCAACAAGCGAAATATTGGCCGACGGTGTCACAGGTTAATGCCCCAGTTTACGTTATTCAGTCTGAACTGTCTCCTTGGCGTTGGCATTTACCCCAGTTACAACAGGAATTGAGCTTGTCAGGATCAGATGTCTTTATTCGCTTGTTGCCCAAGGTTCGGGATCGTTATTATTTTCGTCCTGACGCGCTTCCTGTCGAGCAGAAACAAGCACAGACGTTGGCATCGGATCTGATGCAAGCGATGAAAACATTGTCTCCTTACTTACCGGTCTTTCGCGAGTCTGCTCTGGCGCAAAATGTGCAATCCGGGGAAGGGAAGGGCGTGGTCAGGACGAAATCTTCTCCTCAACCAACTGACAAAACCGGTTTGCAGCCTTACTCTGGGTCTCAGCAACGCTATCTAAAGCTCAATGATATGAACGCTCAAACGCATGCGTTGGAAGCTTATCGTGGGAAAGTCGTTTTACTGAATTTCTGGGCGAGTTGGTGTCCCCCTTGTGTGCATGAAATCCCCTCAATGACACGATTGAAGACGATGTTGAAAGGTCAACCGTTTGAAATTCTAGCTGCGAATTTGGCAGAGAATAAACCTGCCATTCAGGCGTTTCTGAAACAACATCCGGTGAACTTTCCAATCTTACTCGACCCGAAAGGATCGGCCGTGCAGGCCTGGCAAGTTTTTGCTTATCCGAGCTCTTACTTGATCGATGGCAACGGCAAAATTCGTTATGCTTTATTTGGTGGGCATGAATGGGATGATCCGTTAACGGTACAGAAAATTCAGTCCCTTATCGAGCAAACCACGGCTTCAAATTAGGAAACGCGAGACAGCTTATGAAATTGATTCAGCTTTTCTATTTAATTCTTTTATTGACGTTAGGCTTTTCCACCACTGTGAAGGCAGATGAGTGGCGTCTGAATACGATTGAAGATTTTTCCAAACTCGGTCAAAAAGCAAAACAGGACAAGTTGCCCATCGCTATTTATTTTAATCGCGTGCGGTGCGGTGCTTGTGAAAAGCTGAAGGATGCGGCGATTTTACCGATGATTGAAAATGGGTTGCTTGATGGTTATGTGCATATGGTTGAAATTCGTACCGATGCGAAGAACACCCAAACACGAGATTTTTACGGTGAGCAGGTAAAAAACAGTTTTTTTGCCGAATTGTATAACGTGACGACTTTTCCCAGTATTGTGTTTGTGAATGGCGATGGGGATGAAATCGGGAAACGTATGGTCAATTCCGGGGCGTATGATTATGTGCCCTATCGGTTAAAAAAATTGATTAACCGTGCTTTAGTTGACATGGATAATGACAAAAGAATGCAATGAGTTGATGACATGAATACGAAATAAGATTAGGTAACTTAATATGGAGTTGAGCTTGTTGATTATTTTTTGGTATGGTGTACTGCATGCAATGGGACCGGATCATTTAACGGCGATTGCCGATTTTTCAATTGGTAAAAACATCAAAAAAACCATGACCGTCACGTTGTTGTTTGCTGTCGGACATGGGGTGACCTTATTTTTGTTTGCCAAATTATTGCAAAATGTGCCAGGTCTTCAGGCGTACACTGACTATGGAGATATTATTTCTGCCAGTGTGATTGTAATGATGGGTGTCTATCTACTGTATATGGCTTTGAGCAATCGAATTTTATTGAATAAACACACCCATGACGGCAAAGAGCATATTCACATCACTTTTTCACGAAGTCACCAACATCGTTGGTCCGAGATGATGCCGGCACTCAGTTTAGGGGTATTGATGGGGATCGGTGGTGTTAGAGGCATGCTGATTACACTTGGATTGGTCAGCCATCAGGAAGTTACTTTGAGCATGGTTGCTTTGTTTGCCTTGGGCGTCATGTTGGTGTTTATCAGTTTCGGGGGCGTTATTTTGCTGCTGAACCGTTATTGGCTAAATTCACTAACGAATGTACGACGTGTGTTCGGAGGGTTAGGTGTTGGCTCCATCATGGTTGGCACGCAGATGTTATGGTTTTAATTCTCAAAGAAGTTAAAGGAAAAGATTATGTGTGAAGATTGCGGTTGTTCCATTACCGATGTTGCTGAAGAGCCACATACTCATTCTCACGACCATGCTCATGTGCATGATAACCCACAGTTAAATGAGCCAAAAACGGTGGATGTGATTAAAAATATTCTGCATAAGAATAATCATGAGGCCATGCATAA
Organism: Hydrogenovibrio crunogenus; assembly: GCF_004786015.1. Lineage (NCBI taxonomy): Bacteria > Pseudomonadati > Pseudomonadota > Gammaproteobacteria > Thiotrichales > Piscirickettsiaceae > Hydrogenovibrio > Hydrogenovibrio crunogenus. The sequence continues at coordinate 2,273,912 of NZ_CP032096.1, read as the reverse complement.
TCGCGCGCATTTTGAGAAAGCAGGGGTTTTAGCAATTAATTTGATGAGCAGCCCCGGCAGTGGTAAAACCAGCTTACTGGAGGGGTTGGCCGAGTTTGACAAGCGCCCGTTTGAATTCGGCGTGATTGAAGGTGATTTGCAAACCTCCCGAGATGCAGAGCGCATTGAAGCCAAAGGGATTCCAGCCTATCAGATTCAAACCGGTTCGGCCTGTCATTTGGATGCTTTTATGGTGCACAAAGGGTTGCATGCGATGCCGATGAACAGCCTGGACGTATGTTTCATTGAAAACGTTGGTAACTTGGTGTGCCCGGCCAGTTACGATGTTGGAAGTCATTTGAATGTGGTGTTGGTGTCGGTGCCGGAAGGCGATGACAAGATTGAAAAATACCCTGTCATGTTTCATCAAGCGGACTTGGTCATCATCAGTAAAGTGGATTTGCTACCGCATTTTGAGTTTGATATCGAAGCGGCAAAAGCGATGGCCAGAAAACTCAAGCCCAATGTGGATATTTTAGAACTGTCGACCAAAGATCCGGCTTCCGTTCAGCGGTTGGTTGATTGGATTGAGTTCAAACGCAAAATGCGCGGATAAGGAAAACTGGCAGAGCTGATTATGTGTTTATCGATTCCTTCAAAAGTGATTCAGATTGATGCCACTAATATCGCGACAGTCGATACGATGGGGGTGCAGCGTCAAGTGAGCTTAGACTTGATGCCGGAACCCGTTGAAATCGGAGAGTATGTCTTGATTCATGTCGGGTTTGCTATGAATAAGATTGATCAAGAAGATGCCTTGGAAAGTTTGAAGCTGTATCAGCAGATTCATGAATCTCTCGAGGTCGAAGCCTTATGACGACGGCACTTCAATTACAAGATTTGTATCAAGGGTTCCGGCAGCCTCAAACCATTCAGGCGTTGGCGCAGAAAATTCAACAAGCGGCGCATTCTTTAAGTTCTCCCCTTCGTATTATGGAAGTCTGTGGTGGCCATACCCACACTATTATGAAGTATGGTCTGAATCAACTATTGCCTGACAATATCGAATTCATTCATGGCCCTGGATGTCCTGTTTGCATCATGCCGAAAGAACGGATTGATCACGCCATTGCCTTAGCGAAAATGCCAAATACCATCTTGCTGACCTTGGGCGATATGATTCGCGTCCCCGGTTCCAAAACCAGTTTGGCAAAGCAGCGCGCTTTAGGTAGCGACATTCGAGCTTTGTATTCGCCATTGGATGCCTTAAAAATTGCCCAGGAAAACCCGGATAAACAGGTGGTGTTTTTTGCCATAGGGTTTGAAACCACCACGCCGATGACGGCAGCAGTCATTCAGCAAGCGCTGACCCTGAAACTCCCCAATCTTTTTTTTCATATCAATCATGTCTTGGTACCCCCGGCTGTAGCAGCCATTTTGTCGGATAAAGACTGTCAGATCAATGCGTTGATCGGTCCTTCGCATGTCAGCGTCATCAGCGGCGCGCAAATTTATCAGCCGTTAGCGGCTCAATATCAAATGCCGATTGTTGTCAGTGGGTTTGAACCGGTGGATGTGATGCAAAGTATTCTGATGATTGTCGAGCAAGCCCTTCAAGAAAGACATGAGGTTGAGATTCAGTATTCACGGGCGGTGACAGAACAGGGTAATCAAAAAGCGCAGCAGGTGATGGAAACCTATCTAGAACCTCGCGCTCATTTCCGGTGGCGTGGATTAGGGGATATTCCGCTCAGTGCACTGCAACTAAAAGAGCCCTATCGTTTTTTGGATGCCGAAACGGTTTTTAAAGCGGAATTGTCTGATAAACCGATTGACGATCATAAACTCTGTATTTGCGGGGATATTCTTAAAGGTGTCGCCAAACCACAAGATTGCAAGGTATTTGGTCGAGGCTGCGATCCGTCACGGCCCTTAGGCAGTTGCATGGTGTCCAGTGAAGGCGCCTGTAATGCGTATTATCGTTATGCTGAGGTGAGCTTGCCTAAAGGAAAAACGCTTGAAAAAAAACGAGCCATAGCATGAAAGTGATTGAACTTAGCCAGGGCGGCGGTGGAGTCGAAAGTCAGCAGCTCGTCCAACAATTGTTTTATCGTCATTTCGGCAATGAGATTTTATTAAAATCGGAAGACGCCGCCGTACTTTCCCTGCAAGGCAACACCGCGTTTACCACCGACAGCTTTACCGTCAGTCCGTTGTTTTTCCAAGGGGGAAATATCGGTAATCTAGCCGTGGCCGGCACCTTAAATGATTTGGCGATGATGGGCGCAACGCCGTTATATTTAAGCTGTGCATTTATGATTGAAGAAGGGTTGCCTTTTAGCACCTTGGAAAAGGTGGTCAAAAGCATGGCCGAAGAGCTTAAAAAAACCAATGCGAAAATTGTGTGTGGTGATACCAAAGTCGTTCCACAAGGGGCTGTGGATAAGTTGTTTATAAATACGTCAGGTATCGGGCAGGTACCAACCAACCCTCAAGCGGTTCCTTCGGCGCATCGACTGCAAAAAGGGGATGCCATTTTAATCTCGGGAGACATTGGACGACATGGTGCGGTGGTGATGTCGGCACGTGACAATATGAATCTGCAGAGCGACTTGAAAAGTGACTGTGAGGTGTTATGGCCAGTGGTTGAATCCCTTATAAATAAAGGGCTGTCGGTGCATGCGCTGCGAGATGCGACCCGCGGTGGTTTGGCCGCTGTATTGAATGAATGGGCACAAACCTCACAGGTCTGTATCGAAGTGGAGGAAGATAAAATTCCAATTTCGGATGCCGTGCAAGGGTTGTGCGAACTGTTGGGTTTTGAGGCGTATGACTTTGCAAATGAAGGCACTTTTGTGATGAGTCTGCCCTGTTCACAAGTTGAAGACGCGTTAGCAGTTTTTCAACAATTTGAATTTACTCAGCAGGCAGCGATGATTGGAAAAGTGACCGAATTTCAGCCAGGCCTGGTCATTTTGCAAACCCCTTGGGGGAGCCAGCGGGTTTTAGAATTACCTAAGGGCGAATTATTGCCCAGAATTTGTTAAGCGAGTGCAAAGGCGATGCATGAATATTCTATTGTTCAGGCGCTGATTGAGCAGTGTGAAAGCCTGGCTCAGGAACACCGAGCATGCCAAGTTTCTAAAGTTTCGGTCAAGGTCGGACAGTTAAGTGGTGTAGAGCCGTATCTGCTACAAACCGCATTTGAAGCCTTTAAAAAAACCAGTGAGGTTTGTCGGCGAGCGGAACTGGATATGCAAATTCAAGCGGTAGAGGTCTTTTGTTTAGGCTGTGGAGAAACCAACCGATTGTCAGAACATCATTATGTCTGCCCAGCTTGCCAGAGTGATCGAGTAACGATAACGGATGGCAAAGAGATGTTTTTAATGCAGTTGGAAATGGCGTAGTATTTATTTCAGGTGAGCTGAACTTTAAAAAAGCGTCATCATTATGAGGGGGGAATCATGCGAATTGTCATCATTGGCGGCGGAATCGCAGCGGATTATTTAGCCAACCAGATTTTGGAAAAAGATCCAGCCACGGAAGTGCTGATCTTGTCCAAAGAGTCGTATGCGCCTTATGATCGTATTCATTTATGCGATTTGGTTTCGGGAACCTCCTGTATTCAAGATATTACGCTGGAACTGAACCCTAACGTCAAAGTGATGCTGAACCAAGAAGTGACGGCCATTGACCGACAGACCAAACACGTCATTACCGAACAAAGCCAATTCGAATACGACTATCTCATCATTGCCTCGGGTTCTCAGCCCAAAACCTTGTTTGATATTGAACATATTGATAATGCCGTTACCTTCCGCAGCGCGGATGACAGCTTTAAAATTGCTGAAAATTTGCAGGACCGCAACGTGGTGATTATCGGTGCCGGTCCAATTGGGCTGGAACTCTTGGATACGTTGATGGATATGCCCGCACCGAAGCGTATTTACCTGATTGTACGGGATGAATCTCTCTATTCCGGCGATTTAGACCCTTCCAGCGTTGCATTGATGCAAAAAACTTTTGAAGAAGATCCTCGAATTGTTTTGTCGTTCAATGATGAGATTGTCGATAAAACGGTTGAAAAAGGTCATATGACGGTGTTGCAAACCAAGCAACACCAAATTGATGATCCGTTGCTGATCTTCGGGATTGGGATTCGCCCCAACATCGACTTTGCACGGTCGTCTTTGGAATGTGATCGAGGGGTGCTGGTGGATCGTACCATGCGCACCTCAGACTTGTTTATTTACGCTGTCGGTGAAGCCGCGCAAATTGATGAAAGCGGCTTTAGTGCCGGTCACGCTAAAGAATGTCGCTTAGAAGCGGATGTGGCCGTCAGTAATATCTTCAAAACCGAGCCTGCGGAATTCCATCGTGAAGTGGCGATAGACGGTTTGAAAGTCGGTGCGTTTGAATTTATTGACGTGGTATCTCCTCGTTACAATATGCACGATGAAGACAATGAAGTGGTGTTGTTGCGCTCTAAAAAAGAAGGTCGTATCGACCAATACATTCTCAATAATGAGAAGCTGATGCGCTTTATTGGCGTCAATTCCAATGTGGACGCGTTGTATCTCAAGCAGCTGATCATTGAAAATGAAAACGTTGATGCTTCTTATTTGTACAACAATCGTCATGAGAATGAACGTGGACGGCTGGTCTGCAGTTGCACCGGCAGTTATCAGAAAGATTTGGTTGACCTCATCGAGGCAGAAGCGGTGACCAGTTTTGCGGAACTGAAGCCTTATTCCGAAGCTGGACGCGTGTGCGGACGTTGTAAAAAAGATGTCGCCAACCTGATCGCGCATGCCCATGTCGATAAAGCTGAAGTCGAACGTAAGAAGGCAGAACGTGAAGCAGCGGCAAAAGCCGCGCAAATCAAAAAAGTGGAAAAGCGACTGGAAAAGTTCAACCGTTTACATCCATCCAATCAAATTGATATGGCCGATTTTGAAGCGGCCTTGCAATCCTTTGATAAAGCGCAGGACTTTAATGGTTGGGTGTCGATGATGACGTTGAACTTACAACTGCCGCCAGAGTATGACAATCTGGTGTATCGAAGTATCCAGCATTTAAATAAAGTCCCCGTCATTTGGCTTGAATTGGCGGATTGTACAGGTAATTCCGAGGCCTTTATCAAAACGGTCAACCCGACGATTGACGAACTGATTTTGAAATTCATCTCACTCGATTATCATGAATTATTAATGGCTGCTTCCGGCCCCCACTCTGAAAATCGATTGGATCAATTGATTGAAGAAGACCAGGGCGACTATATTTTGATTGTGGAAGGTGCGGTACCGTTAGGCATGGGCGGCAACTTTCTGCGAATCGGCCCCCAAGGCGAAACGGGGGAAGCATTGTTAAAACGTGTGGCGCAACATGCTTCCGCGGTCATGGCGGTTGGTTCTTGCGCCTTTGATGGCGGGGTGGTCGCGGCCGCTCCGAACCCGACCGGTGCGGTTGGCGTGTCCGAAGCTTTAGGCCGTGATGACATTATCAATTTACCGGGGTGTCCGGTCAATCCGATTAACGTGGTCGGCACTTTGTTGCATTACATTATGTTTGCAGAAATGCCCGAACTGGGTGAAAACAACAAACCGGTTTGGGCCTATGCGCCTCGCGTGCATGACAACTGCGAACGTCGTGGACACTATGATGCCGGTGAGTTTGTCAAAGAATGGGGTGACGAAGGCGCCAAAAAAGGTTGGTGCCTGTTTGAAATGGGGTGTAAAGGACCTTACGCCGATATGAATTGCGCGCAAATGAAATTCAATGAAGGAACGTCCTGGCCGGTGCAAGTTGGTCATGGCTGTATCGCCTGCGGCAAAGGTAAAGTCGCCTTCGATGAATTTGCCAATAATCGTAAAGTAATCAATGTGCCAAAAGAGTTGACGTCATGACAGAAGCCACTAAAAAACAGAAAATTGTAATTGATCCGGTCACCCGAATTGAAGGGCATTTAAGGGTTGAAATTGAAGTCGATGAGCACAATACCGTCACCGAAGCTTGGGCATCCGGTCAATTGTTTCGCGGGATTGAAACCATTTTGAAAGGTCGGGATCCTCGGGATACCGGTTTGATTGCGCAGCGTATTTGCGGTGTCTGTACCAACTCACATTATCGTGCGTCAATCAGTGCGGTGGAAAATGCTTATGACATCGTGCCGCCGCGCAATGCTGAAATCGTTCGCAATCTGATTTCCCTAGCGTTGTTTGTGCAAGATCATCTCGTACATTATTACCACTTACACTCTTTGGATTATGTGGATGTTACCAGCGCATTGGAAGCCGATTGTCACAAAGCCAGTGAAATAGCCCATCAATGGCATAAACACCCGTATAACTGTTCGCAAGGGGATTTGGCAGCCGTGCAGGAAAAGCTGGCGAATTTTGTTAACGCCGGTCGTTTAGGGCTTTTCGCCAATGGCTATTGGGGGCATGCCCAATACAAGTTATCGCCGGAAGAAAATTTGATTCATATGAACCATTATCTGGAAGCACTGCGGATTCAAAGGGAAGTCAGTAAAGCCATCGCCATTTTCGGGGGCAAAACCCCACATCCGCAAAATCTGGTGGTCGGCGGGGTGACCAGCGTGATGGACATGCTGAATCCGCAGCGTTTGAACGACTATCTTTTCATTATCAAAGACATGCAGGAATTTCTAAAACGGGCGTATCTGCCGGATATGAAAATGGTGGTGGCCGCTTATGGCGACAATATCAAAGCCGGAGAAGGTCGCGGCCACGGCAATTTTATGTGTTCGGGAGGCTATCAATTGTCGGATGATGAACCGTTGTTTGCCAGTGGCATTATCTGGGGACATGATTTCTCGAAAACAGAACCGTTTGACGACACTCAAATTACCGAAGAAGCCTCTCGTTCCTGGTATGCCGATGAGGCTCCGACCAGCCCCTATGATGAAACCACGGAGCCGGATTACACCGATATGAATGCGGATGGAACCTTGAAGACCGAAGGGAAATACAGCTGGATTAAAGCCCCGCGTTATCAAGGGCAACCAATGGAAGTCGGGCCGGCTGCTAGAATGATCATTGGGTATGTGAAAAATGCTAAGGCGGTACGCCCTTATATGCAGCATTTTATGGATGAAACCGGTTTGGAGCTGATGGATTTCTCTTCCGCCATTGGCCGAAATGCCGCACGTGCCGTTGAGGCCGAAGTGGTGTGTGATCTGATTTTTGCATTTGTCAGTGAGCTGATTGAAAACATTAAATATTACGATGAAACCACATGGACGAAGTACGATTTTGAAGCCTTACCGCTTGAAACCAAAGGGCGAGCGGTTTTGGAAGTGCCGCGAGGTATGTTGAGTCATTTTATCCGCATTCAGGAGGCTAAGGTTAAGAATTACCAGGCGGTGGTCCCCACGACTTGGAATGCCTCGCCCAAAGATGGTCAGGGCGTTCGTGGGCCTTATGAAGAAGCCATTGTCGGCTTGAAACTGGCCGACCCGCAGCAACCTTTGGAAGTGCTTCGGGCGGTGCATTCTTTTGATCCGTGTCTGGCCTGTGCCGTGCATGTAATTGATGCGCAAGGTCACACCTTATCGGAGCACCGTGTAAATCCAATCGCAACTTGTTAAGGTTTTTATGACGTTTCCCGAGCTTTCTTCCAATCCTCCTTGCATTGCAATCATGGGGGTGGGTAATATTTTGTTCACCGATGAAGGAATCGGTATCTATGCCACGGAGTTTTTAAAGCAGAACTATCAGTTTTCTCCCACCATCGATTTGATTGATGGTGGCACGATCGGGATGGATTTGATTCATTATTATCAGAGTTACGATCACTTATTGTTATTGGATACCATCAGTGTCGGAGAGGCTAAAACGCCCGGAGAAGTCTATTCCTTAAGCTCGGAAGTCTTGCAAGGCATGGGACAATATCGACAGACCGCGCATGAAGTCGAAGTCTTGCAAACCTTGGAGTTAGGCGCTTTGGCAGGTGAGATTGCCCAGGTACAAATTATCGCGATGGTACCGCAAGACATCGAAACGGTTGCGTTTGAATTGACCCGACCCGTTCGGCAAAATATTGGATTGTTGATTAATAGTGTGATTCAGCACCTCAAAACTCTAGGTGTGACGGTCACGCCGGGTGCCTCACCAGCAACGTTGGATGCGATTATCGAACAGTTTAGCCAAGTCTCAGCCAGTGCCTAAGGGGAATGGTTTGACATTCGAAGAGACTATTCAACTCAGATTACACCTTTTTGGCCGTGTCCAGGGTGTGGGATTTCGTCCGTTTATTTTTCAGCTGGCGCAGTTGCTGGGACTGCGAGGATCGGTCGCTAATGATACGCAAGGCGTTGAGGTGTGGTTACAGGGGACGCCACAAGCCATTCAACAGTTTCAGCAATGTCTAACCAGCCAGAAACCTGATTTTTTTCCCAAGCAAGCGGTGATTGATGGAATTGAAAGCCATTCTGTGCCACTGGCAGAACAGAAGCGCTTTGAGAATTTCTCCATTATTGCCAGTTCGTCCGAGAATCAAGAATCGCAAGCCATTCAAATTTCACCAGACCTGGCGGTGTGTGACCATTGTTTGCAGGAGTTTCATGATCCGACGAACCGGCGTTATCATGACCCTTTTATCAATTGTTCAGATTGTGGGCCTCGCTATTCCATTTTATCTCATTCACCTTATGATCGACCGCATTCCAGTATGCAGGCTTATACGATGTGTGCAGCCTGCGCAGCAGAATATCAAAACCCAAATAGCCGTCGTTTTCATACTCAAGGTATTTGCTGCCCAGATTGCGGTCCGAGAATAACGCTGTTTGATGCTTTGCGACATCCTCTTGCCGAAGGAGCTACTGCGATTCAACAGGCTGCACAATGTTTGAAAACAGCAGGCCTGGTCGCTTTTAAAGGGGTGGGCGGGTTTCATTTGTTATGCAATGCGACCGATTCCAATGCGGTGGCAACCCTTCGGCAGAGAAAGCGTCGAGCGACCAAACCGTTTGCAGTGTTATGCTCCAACTTGGAGATGGCACAACAAATCGCTCACCTAAGTTCGCATGAAATCGAATTGCTGACCTCTGAAGTAAAGCCGATTGTGTTGGTTGAAAAAAGAACGGATTCTGACCTGTGTGAGGAGGTCGCCTCCAACATTCATCGTCTTGGTGTGTTTTTAGCGTATACGCCCTTGCATCACTTATTGTTTCAGTTAATCGATTTCCCCTTGGTGGCGACCAGTGCCAATCTCAGTGGCGAACCCATTTTGTATGAAGCGTCCGATGTTTTTGAGAAGCTTTGCCAACCTAATCATTCGTTAGTGGAGGCGGTGCTCGATTTTGATCGAGAAATTGTCAATCCTTGTGATGACAGCATTGTGCAAAGTATCAATGGCAAATCCATGGTGTTACGCTTGGGAAGAGGGTTAGCGCCTTATTATCAACCCTTGTCGCATCAGGCGGAATCCCCTAAAAAAACCGCCTTAGCGGTGGGGGCACAACAAAAAAGTGCCGTAGCCTGCGACGATGGCAAACGGGTTATGTTGTCGCCTTACCTGGGAGAGTTAGGGTCTTTAGCCGCTTTCCAACGCTTTCAATATACTCTGCAAAGCTTTCTTACTTTGCATCATCTCACGCCAAATCAAGTAATGAGCGATATTCATCCAGACTATGCGAGCAGTCAATGGGCGGCGGAGTATGCCCAACAGAATGCACTGCCTTATGTGACGGTGCAACATCATTACGCCCATGCGTTGGCCTGTATGGTGGAACATCAGTTGGAATCTCCCGTGCTGGCCTTTTGTTGGGATGGTACGGGACTGGGAGACGACCTCTCTAGTTGGGGCGGCGAAGTGTTGCTGGCTGACAAAACAGGATATGAACGTGTTTTGCATGTGAAACCATTTAAATTGCTGGGGGGCGATCAAGCCAGTCGCCAGCCTCGTCGAGTGGCGTTAGGTCTGTTGTTCGACTTTTATTCTTTAGAAACCGTTTTAACGTTGGATGTTCCGACGATTGACGCGTTTAGCCAAACAGAAATAGAACAACTGTATTCTCTGTATCAGCGAAACTTAAACAGCCCTTTTTCCAGTTCCATGGGGCGGGTGTTTGATGCCATTGCCAGTCTGTGCGGCATTGTGCAAACGCTGGATTATGAAGGGCAAAGCGGCCTTTGGATGGAACCCTTCTATGATAATTCGATCACGGAGGCGTATGATTGTCGAATCAAACAGAATCAGATTGATTTTGAACCGATGATTCAACAGCTCATTATGGATCACCAACAAGGCGTCGCTATATCTACCCGGGTCAGTCGCTTTTTGAATGCGTTGGTGAATGTCATCGACGACGTTGCCCACCAATTCAAGGAGCTTCCCGTCATTGTCACGGGAGGGGTGTTTCAGAATAAAACATTGATGGCCTTGCTTGAGCGACGCTTTGTCGATAAAGCCCGCCCATTCTATTTTCAACAACACACCCCATTGAATGATGGATCGATTGCGTTAGGACAATTGTTGGCAAAAAGAAAAGCGTCAAATTTATAGCCAGGCCTGGCTATTTTTGATGCATTTTTCTATGCTTTTGCGTATTTATCTGTAAAATCGAAAGGGAACGTTGGATTATCCATAAGAGGAAAAAATCATGTCAGAAGAAGAAACAGTTAAGTCCTATAAAGATCGTAATGTTTGGATGCGCGGTTTATATATGGTGATTTTTATGGTCTTTTGGGGTGTGGCGGAATTCGTCGCTTTTTTTGTGGTGCTGGTGCAGTTTCTGACGGTACTGTTTACCGCTAAAACGAATGACAAGCTGGTACGGTTTGGGAAGAGTTTGTGTCTGTATCAATATGAAATTCTGTTATTCCTGACTTACAACAGTGAAGAACATCCTTATCCAATGGGTGATTGGCCGGAAGTGCCTGAAAACATCGAGAAAGATGAACATGAAGTGCCCGAATATAAATCGGATATTTCTGAAAAGTAATGCACATTCATCATTTTTCAGCTGATTAAGATGGCGTTTAAATGGCTGAGCCACCTGCACACACGTTACATTCTGCATCGGCACCCGATTCCGCATGAGCTCTGGCATCGTTTGATGCGAGACAATGCTTTATTTCATGGTCTGACCTCGGTGGAAAAGGCGCATCTGCGAGAACTGACAACCTTATTTCTGCACCAAAAAAACTTTAAAGGCACGCAAGGGTTTGAAATAACGCTGAATATTGGGGTGGCAATTTCTGCTCAAGCTTGTTTATTAATCTTACATTTGGGGCTGGAATATTATGATGAATGCGACGATATTATTATTTATCCTGGTGCATTTAAAGTCGCAAGGCAGACACCGGATGAAATGGGCTTAGTCTCACATGAAGCGAAAGTGCTGGCGGGTGAATCTTGGTTGCAAGGACCGGTCATTGTCTCTTGGGATGCTTCTTTCGCAGAAATGGAAAAGACAATGCCAGGGCATAATGTGGTGTTGCATGAGTTTGCACATAAGCTGGATATGTTGAATGGCCGTGCCAATGGTATGCCGCCTTTGCACCGTAATATGGTGCGAGAAGTTTGGACAAAGGTGTTCACTGAAGCGTTTGAGCATCTTCAAACTCGGTTAGAGCATCATCAACATCCCGAAATTAATGAGTATGCTGCCACCTCACCGGCCGAATTTTTTGCCGTGACCACGGAATACTTTTTCACCGCACCGACAAAGCTGCGCCGTCATTTTCCAAAAGTCTTTACTCAGTTGTGTTTGTTTTATCGACAAAACCCAATCAAATGGCAATCAGGTTCATTCTCCTAGGGTTTCAGCCATTTTGTCGTAGACGATTTGGCTGCGTTCTTTGATTTCATGATTAAGAATACGATCATTTTCGCTGTAATCCATCGGCACTTCCACTAAATGCACACCGCCGGCTTCAAAGCAGGCTTCCATTGTGGGCATTAAATCGTCGGCTTTTGTAATACGGTGACCGTGCGCGCCATAGCTTTGCGCATACATGACAAAATCCGCATTGCCCACATCCAGTCCGAAATCGTCAAAGCCCATATTCGCTTGTTTCCATTTAATCATGCCAAATGCATTATCATTGAGTAATAGAATCACTAAATCCAATTTGAGACGGACAGCGGTTTCCATTTCCTGTGAGTTCATCATAAATCCGCCATCGCCACAGATGGCAATGACCCGTCTTTCCGGGTGAACCAGTTTGGCTGCAATGGCAGAAGGCAAACCCGCGCCCATGGTGGCGAGGGCATTATCGAGTAGAATGGTATTGTGATGATAGGCTAGGTAATTGCGAGCGAACCAGATTTTGTATATACCATTATCCAGAGCAATCATTCCGGTATCTGGCATAATTTTTCGAATGTCAGCGACGACGCGTTGAGGATACATTGGAAAGCGTCCGTCGTTAGCGCCTTCCATAATCTGTTTATCGATCAAGCGTTTGGCCTGTATAAAACAGTCGAAGTCCCAGGTTTCCTGTCGCTCGATTCGTTCTTTGATTTGATAAATACCGTTTCCAATGTCGCCGACTACCTCAGCTTGGGGAAAATACACCGGATCAACCACCGCATTGGTAAAGTTGATGTGAATGACTTTAAAGCCATCCGGCTGCATGAAAAAAGGCGGTTTTTCGACCACATCATGCCCGATATTGATAATCAGATCGGTATAACGAATGGCACAATGCACAAAGTCATGATCAGACAAAGCGGCACAGCCAAGATAAAGGTGGTGGCGCTCATCCACCACCCCTTTCCCCATTTGAGTGGTAAAAAAAGGAATACCGGTTTTATCGATAAATTGACGCAGCATTTTTCCAGCTGTTTTTCGGTTGGAGGCTGCGCCAACCAAGATTAAAGGGCGCTTGGCTTTTTCAATCATCTCCACCGCCGTTTTCACCGCTTTTTCTTCTGCCAAAGGGCGTCGATGCATGCCTTTTTGAATTACGACAGTATCGGTTTCTTCGGCTGCAATATCTTCAGGCAGTTCTAAATGACTGGTGCCAGGGCGTTCTGTATGAGCAGAACGGAAGGCTTCTCGAATGCGGGCGGGAATGTTTTGGCCGCTTTGAATTTGGCAACTGTATTTGGTGATGGGATGCATCATATCCACCACGTCGATAATCTGGAATTGCCCTTGTTTACTGGTTTTGATGGGTTTCTGTCCGGTAATCATCACCATCGGCATGGCGCCCAGTTGGGCATAAGCTGCAGCCGTGACTAAATTTGTCGCACCGGGCCCAAGAGTTGATAAACACACCCCTGCATTGCCGGTTAAGCGTCCATAAGTGGCAGCCATAAAACCGGCAGCTTGTTCATGGCGTGTGACGATAAGTTTTATTTTAGAATCTTTCAGGGAATTGATGAGGTCTAGATTTTCTTCCCCTGGGATGCCGAAAACGTATTCGACGCCTTCCGCTTCAAGTGCTTTTACAAATAAATCAGAAGCTTTCATAACCTTAACCTTACTCAGATTCGATTACCTAAAATCATAGCATGGTTTGAAAATAATTAAGTCATTTTACCCATTAAAAATGACGATAGGAGGTTAGAAAGTATTTGTGTTTTGGTAAATCAATAATCCGATCAGGGTTATAAAGAGTATGAAGCTGGTGGCTTTCCAAAATAAAACGGGATGTCTCTCCATCAAAGGTGGACGAGTTTTGTTAAGGAAAGTACGATTGGGATATCGTAAATCAAAAATGAATTCAGATAACTCATCGTAACGACGATTAGGATCCGGGTGAAGTGCTTTTTTTAATGCTTCGTCTATCCATGCCGGGATTGCGAGGTCATCATTCAGGACGCTTCGGTACATCAGATTACGTTGTGCGTTTTTGGTTCTGGCTTTGCTCACATTTGTGCCATAAGGCAGTTTGCCTGAAAGCATTTGGTAAGTTATGACGGCCAGAGAAAATAAGTCCGATTTTGTAGAACCGGCTTGACCTAAAAAATATTCCGGGGCGGTATAGGCGGCCGTTCCCAAAATTTCCGGTTGGGCGTTGTTGATTTCAGCAAGGCCTGCCACGTGAGTGGCGCCAAAATCTATGATCTTAACGGTGCCTTTTGAATCAATCATGATGTTATTGGGGCGAAGATCTTGATGAATCATTTCCTGATGGTGAAAAGCTCGGAGCCCTTTGGCAATCTGTTCAACAATGCTTCGCACGGTTTCAATATCCGGTTGAGGGTGATCTCGCATCCATTGATCCAATGATTTCCCTTTGATGTATTCAGTGGTTATGTAGAAATAATGGCGCTTTCGGGTTGGTGCATAAGCTTTTAACACATGCGGATCATTAAGACGTCGGGCGACCCATTCCTCCATTAAAAATCGCTCTAGATAGATAGGGTCATTCCGTTTTTCGATTGAAGGAAGTTTGAGGATGACGTGTTTTTGAGTGTCGAGGTCTTCAGCCAAATAGACATGGCTACGGCTACTGATATAGATCTCTCGCAGAATGCGATAACCGTCCAGTTCTGCGCGCGGTTCAATTTTCGGAGGAAAGGGTAAGTGGGTAATTTGTTGGTAAAGTTCACTTTTGCTGTGTGCAGGAAGATGATCAATTCGGACTATCTGAATGGTTAAATTATCATCGCTCCCTTGTTCATATGCCTTTTCTAAAATGGTTTGGGCTGCGAGGTTTAAATTATCAGAATGGCGGTCGATGATCTGGAGGATTTGCGAGGTTTCCACAAACTCATAAATACCGTCAGTAGCCAAAATGAATAGGTCATTTATTTCAACGGGAACGCTTTGATAATCAATATCACAATAATCGTCAACACCCAAGGCACGGCTTAAATAGCTTTTCTCTTCCGAGACGATCATGCGGTGGTCTTCAGTGAGTTGTTCCAGATTTTGCCCATTCAATCGATAAATACGGGTATCCCCCGCATGGAATAGATGAGCGGTATTCGATTTCAAAACCAGGGCACTGAAGGTGCAAACATACCCTTTGTTCTTATCAAATCGATAGTGGCTGCTACGTGTCTGAGCGTGTAACCAGGCATTAATGGCCAAAATAACTTTATAGGCCGACGTTTTGACTGACCAGGCATCGGATGTGCAATAGTAATCTGCTAAAAAACTGCTCACAGCGGATTCACTGGCTTCTTGGCTAACTTGGCTACTGCTGATCCCGTCTGCCAAAGCGATTGCGATGCCTTTTGTGCTAAGCAAAGGCTCTTTGGGCGTGTAAACACCAAAGAAGTCTTGGTTGATGGGTTTACGACCTTTGTCGCTGGACTGCCCTATGCTGATTTGGAGAGTGTTTTTTTCCATAGTCTTAAAATTAAAAAGCCCCTGTAGAGAACAGAGGCTTTTTTCCTTAATTATAAATTGACGGATTAACCGATTTTACGTTCTGGACTGGTTTTAACATGCGTGTAGTAAAGCGGAAGAGCGACAAATAAAATACCGCCTACCAAGTTTCCTAACGCCGTTGGAAGTTCATTCCAAAGTAGGTAATCCGTTACGGTGAATCCACCCCCCATAATCATTGAGAATGGGAATAGGAACATGTTTACAATTGAATGCTCAAATCCCATGAAAAAGAAGAGCATGACAGGCATCCACATTGACAAGATTTTACCGGTTGCTGATGTTGAGATCATCGCACCGACCACACCCATCGAAACCATCCAGTTACATAACATGCCACGCATAAAGATGGTTAGCCAACCTTCCAACCCGTGTTCTTTATAACCGAGCGTTCTGGCTTCACCAATATGTCCGACTTTTTCGGCAATGGCACCGCCATCAATACTGTACCCAAAGGTCAGAACAAAGGACATGATAAAGGCAACGGTCAAGGCCCCCATGAGGTTTCCTATGAATACCAAACTCCAATTCCGCAGCAGCTGATTCATGGTGGCGCCGGGTCTTTTATCTAAAATCGCCAATGGCACTAACATGAAAACACCGGTTAACAGGTCAAACTTCATTAGATACAGCATAATGAATCCAACCGGGAATAGAATAGCTCCTAATAATGGAGAGCCTGTTTTGGTTGCAACAGTGATCGCGAAAATGGCAGCAAGGCCTAGCACGGCACCAGCCATGAATGCTCGTATGACGGTATCTTTGGTCGACATATAGATTTTAGATTCACCGGAATCGACCATCTTGGTAACAAACTCATTCGGTTCTAAATAAGACATTTTGTTATTCCTTCAAATAAACGTATAACACTTTGGCAAGTTGATTAGGAAGCCGTTTTCCTACGTTTGCCAAACCGAAAATTCATTTAGAGTCTTCAGGGAGAAGGCAAAAAAAAAGCCCACAACAAACGGACTACTGAGGAATAGTCCGTTTGTTGTGAGCGTCATCACTCTTAAATCAATTTAAATACAATTAAGAAAGAAGTGTGCCAATGATTTTGAACCCTTTAAATAAAGGGGCTAAACATTTTTACTTATCAATAAAGGCAATTTTTTGCACCAATAATGATGTTGTTGCACCAAGCTTATGATGTTAAAAAGGACCAGGCCTGGCCATTTATAAGGTCAGTTGGACAGAAACAGAGGGTTAATTTTTATAATATGGCACTAGGTAAATTTTATTTGCCTGCCTAGTTGGAAAGAGTATACTCAGGCTTAGAAAAACGCCTGTTTTTCAGTTCAATAGAATGTCGAAACCAAACGTAAACTGCCCCTGAATGGGAGGATCATAATGTACCCACGGCATGACAACAGACCCGTTTATTTGAATCTGTTCAAGTTTCATTTTCCTCTCAATGCCATTCTTTCCATTTTGCATCGCATCACCGGTGTGTTGTTGGTGCTTTCTTTAGGGATTGGTTTGATTTGGTTACATGGCATGATTCTGCAGCCTGACGCCTATGCTGAAAATCTTCAAATATTAACGCACCCGATTGGGCAGTTGGTGTTGACGCTTGGCGGGCTGAGTTTGTGGTTTCATTGGTTGAGTGGACTGCGACACCTGGCCATGGAACATGATCTGGGCGGTTTATTGTCACAGCTGGAAAGAAGTCGATTATCCGCTCAGGTTCTGCTTTTGATTTTTGTGATCGGATCCCTGTGGTTATTGTGGGAGATTTGGCTATGACGTATTTTTTGTCCGGTTTGAGAGCACACACTTGGCAACGTATCAGTGCCTATTATTTGTTGTTATATATTCCGTTCAGTGTGTGGTACCTAAGTGATCGATCTTTTGATCGGTATGAGTTATTTCAAGCGCATTTGTTACAGCCTGAATTTTGGGTGCCGACGTTCATTGCGTTAGGTTTGTTAATCGTGCATAGCTGGGTCGGCCTGCGTGATGTTTTGCTGGATTATCTGCCCCGACGTTTTAATGTGATGGGGTTGGTTGTGTTGGGGGGTGGTCTGCTCTGGGTGAGTGCAGAGCTGATTTACCTCGCCCTGCAACTGACGCGTTAATTTTTTTAGTCAAATTAAGCGAGTGTGTAATACATGGTTTCATTAGACAGTGTGGATACCTTTCATTTTGACGCCATTATCATTGGTGCGGGCGGTGCAGGTTTAAGGGCTGCATTGCAATTGGCGAAGTCCGATCAGCGAGTGGCCGTGGTGTCCAAAGTGTTTCCAACGCGTTCCCATACGGTGGCGGCGCAAGGTGGCATTAATGCTGCGTTAGGGAACTTAACCGAAGACAACTGGCATTGGCATATGTATGACACCATCAAGGGCAGCGACTATCTTGGGGATCAGGATGCGATTGAATTCATGTGTCGAGAAGCTTCCGAAATCGTGCGAGAGCTAGAGCATTTTGGCGTCCCTTTTTCTCGAACCGAACAAGGCAAAATTTATCAACGCCCGTTTGGCGGGCAAAGTCAAAATTTTGGCGAAAGCCAAGCCACAAGAACCTGTGCCGCGGCCGATCGTACCGGGCATGCCATTCTACAAACGCTCTATCAACAGAATATCCAAGCCGGCACAACTTTTTTCGATGAATACTTCGCCATTGACTTGGTCAAAGACGAACTGGGTCATATCGGTGGTATGGTGGTGATGAATATTCAAACTGGGCAATATCAATTGTTGCGAGCTCATGCTGTGATGATGGCCACAGGCGGAGCCTGTCAGTTGTTTAAAACCAATACCAATGCCAAGATTAATACCGGCGATGGTTTGGCAATGGTGTTACGAGCTGGATTGCCTTTGCAGGATATGGAGTTTTGGCAGTTTCATCCTACTGGCGTCGCGAATAAAGGCATGTTGTTGTCAGAAGCCGCAAGAGGTGAGGGTGGGGTATTGCGTAATGGCAACGGTGAAGCCTTTATGGTGAATTATGCCCCGCATGTGAAAGACTTGGCATCCCGAGATGTGGTGTCTCGTGCGATTGCCATCGAGGTGAAAGAAGGTCGTGGCTGTGGACCGAATAAAGATCATGTGCTACTCGATTTAACCCATCTGGATGCTGACGTCATTAAAAAACGGTTACCCGGTATTCGAGAAATCGGCCTGACCTTTATGGGGCTGGATATGTGTTCCGATCCGATTCCGGTCTATCCCACGGCGCACTATATGATGGGCGGTATTCCCACCAATTTTAACGGTCAGGTGGTGACGCTGGATGAGAGTGGTCAATCTGTTACTGTGCCTGGTTTGTATGCCGTAGGCGAGTGCGCGTGTGTGTCGGTGCATGGGGCAAACCGGTTGGGTGGGAACTCCTTATTGGATATCGTGGTGTTCGGTCGCGCGGCGGCCAGTGAAATTGAACGCATTCTCAAGCTACAAAAGCCGGCCAGTTTTTTTGATAAAGCTTTGGAGTTATCATCCGTGGAAGCACGTTTGAATAAATGGGAAGCCAAGCCCGATGTTAACGCTCAAACCGAATCAACCGCCCAAATTAAACGTGATTTACAAACGGTGATGCAAGAAGGTTGTGGCGTCTTCCGAAATCAGGAAACGATGTCGACCTTGATTGAACAGCTGGAACCAATTCAAAAACGAATTGATCAGGCGGTTTTACAAGACCATAGTCATGCATTCAACTTAGAGCGGCTGGAAGCGTTTGAATTGGAAAACCTGATGACGCTCGCATATGCCACGGTGCATTCGGCCATTGAACGGCAGGAAAGTCGTGGTGCTCATTCCAGAGTTGATTTTCCGCAACGTGATGATGAAAACTGGTTACAACACAGTTTGTACTTTCAACAAAACCACCAGCTACGTTATAAACCGGTTTGCTTAACGCCGTTAACTGTGCCAGGGTTTGAACCCAAGGCGCGTGTATATTAGTCGTCGGAGAGAGAAGATGTTGTTTTCCATTTATCGTTACAACCCTGAAATAGACGCCGAACCATATCTACAAGATTATGAATTGGACGATGCACTGATCAGTCACGATATGATGCTGTTGGAAGCATTGGAAAAGTTACGAGAACAAGATCCAGGCCTGACGTTTCGGAGTTCTTGTAAAGAGGGCGTTTGCGGATCGGATGGCATGAATGTCAATGGTGAAAATAAACTCAGTTGCATTACCCGTGTGTCAGAGCTGAAGCAGCCCATCAAGATTCGTCCACTACCAGGGCTGCCGGTGATTCGAGATCTGGTGATTGATATGGCGCAGTTCTATGAACATTACCATGCGGTGGACCCGTTTTTAAAACCTGTGCCAGACGGTGTCTCGATTGATTTAGACCATGAGTTGCTGCAAACACCGGAAGAGCGTGAAAAATTAGATGGCAGTTATGAATGTATTTTATGTGGCTGTTGTTCAACCAGCTGTCCATCGTTTTGGTGGAATCCGGATAAGTTTCATGGTCCCGCTGCACTTTTGGCGGCGCAACGGTTTGTGGTCGACAGCCGAGACATTACCACTCGCGACCGCCTGGCCGAACTGGATGACCCCTTTAAAACGTTTCGTTGTCGAAATATTCAAAACTGTACCGCGAGTTGTCCGAAAGGACTCAACCCGAGTCAGGCCATTAATGAATTAAAATCCTTGATGTTGAAAAAGCAAATAGACTGATGAACCATTTGAGCTTATCAACGCAAATAAAAGCCATTCGCCTCAATTGTCGACGTGGAAATTCAGAAACGGAGCTTTTACTGCAGGCCTACATAGATCTTTTGGCTGAAAACCCTGACCCTGAAGCATTGCGTGAGTTATCAACGTTGGTGGCGGAAAATGATCAGGATTTATTTCATTGGTTAATGACGCCTGCGGAAGCGCCACACCAATACCAAACCTTAATTGAACGCATTCGGCAGACATATCTGAAGAGAGCTTAAATGTCGGTCTCTCCCGTAAAAACTGCCCAGGCCTGGCGGTTTATGGTTTTTTTGCCAGCTCTGAAAAGTAGATTTTGGCTGCCGCATTGACTTTCGGAGCCAATAATAAAGTGGCCACCATGGTTGGAATGGCCATCAAACCATACATGCCAATCATAAAATTGAAGATCACTTCCATCGACATCACCGCGCCTATTACGATCATTGCCAAATACAGGTATTTGTAAAAGTCGGCATATTCGGCTCCCAGCAAGAAACTGAAACATTTACTACCGTAATACCAAAACGTGAAAATGGTGGTTAAGCTTAATACTAACACCATTAATGCTAAAAAGATTTCACCGAAGAGTCCTAGTTCCTGACTAAAAGCCAGCATTGTCATCTGTACCCCTTGAATGCCATCGGCATGTTGCCAAACATCACTGGCGATGATAATAAGTGCCGTACAGCTGCAAACAATCAAGGTATCAATCACCGGCCCCAGGCTGGCAACCAGACCTTCACGAATCGGTTCATTGGTTTTGGCCGCGCTGTGTGCCATCACTTCGGTACCGATGCCCGCTTCATTTGAAAAAGCACCACGGCTCACTCCTATAATAATGACCCCTAATAACCCGCCTGTGAGGGCGCTGGGTTGCCAGGCTTCGGTGAAAATGAGTTGAAAGTAATGGGGAATGTCGCTGGCATGTTGTCCCAGTATCCAAACGGTAATGAGTAAATAACCGATGACCATCGAGGGCACCAGCGCGACGGATAAATGGGCGACGCGTTGTAACCCACCCCAAATGACGGAACCGACCAGCAACGCTAAAGCAATGCCAAACGCCCAATTAAAAAAAGGAATTTGGCTGACCCAGTCCGCCGTGAGGGTTTGAGTGCGCATGACTTCAACCAACTGGTTGACTTGAAAGGACGGGAAGGTGCCGAACAGCCCAGCGATGGCAAATAACATGGCCAGTGCCTGCCATTTTTTCCCTAAGCCTTCCTGAACGATGTACATCGGTCCACCTTGTAACTGGCCTAAGCTGTCATGGCCACGATACATAATCCCTAACGAGCAGGTGTAATATTTGGTGGATACGCCGACCAGCGCCGTGACCCACATCCAGAAAATGGCCCCGGGCCCACCCGCACTGATGGCTAAGGCAACACCGGCAATGTTTCCCAGTCCCAGGGTTCCGGCTAAGGCCGCGGATAAGGCTTGACGATGCGTTAAATCACCTTGTGCGTAGCGTCGATCGTAACGACCAGTGAGCAAGGCTATGCTGTGGCGGAAGTGGCGAAAGGGTTGAAGGCGGGCATAAAACGTGAACCAAAGTCCGCCGCCGACCAATAGAATCAGCATGGGAACTCCCCAAATAAACCCAACAAATGCATTTACCCAGTCATTGATCACGTGCTTCGTCCCTGATTAACATTGGGTCAATATGATACCTGTCATTGAACCGGATTGAAATGACCAGGCAGGCTTATTCCGATTCTTAAGCGTTCAGTTTTTCGGCAATGGCTTGCACCACCGCCCCAACACCAAAGTGATGCGTGCCTTCTTCAATGTTGCGCTCCAGTTCGGCAAGGTGCTTGAAATACATCCCGTTGAGTTCTTCCATCAGTAAGGATTTCGACATCATCAAACTGGCGTCTTTGGGGCCACCTGTTCCGTGTTCCAGTTGTTTTGGGGTATAGGCTTCCAGTAAAAAAATACCGCCAGGTTTTAATGCCGTGGTAATGTTGTTATGCAAGGGTTTGCGAATGGATTCCGGTAAATGACAGAAAATTGAGATGATGCCATCCCAACGATTGTCACCAAGATTAAACGTAGCCAGATTGGCATGAATGAACTGAATCGAGACATTTTCCGATTGCGCCAGTTTTCGAGCTTTGGCAATGCCGACCAATGAATTATCAACGGCGGTAACCCTGTATCCTTGTTTGGCCAGAAAAACGGCATTGCGACCTTCGCCTTCAGCAAGGCATAATACATCTCCGCGAGGGAGGGTTTCCACATTTTGCCGTAAGAATTCATTCGGCTCTGTACCATAGATATAGTGGTCCGCGCTGTATCGTTCATCCCACATAAGTTGCTCTCCCGTCTCATCGATGTGTTGAGTTAAAGGTATTGTGTGTTGCGTGGTCGAGACTGTCAACTTTTCCGGGACGGATAACGTCTTCGCACTTGTTTAGGTTGAGGGGTGGTTTTTAAGAAAGGCCTCAAATTCTGCAACGGGAAGCGGGGCGGAACAATAATAGCCTTGATAGGTTTCGCAGCCTGTCTGGGCGATGTAATTCAGTTGTGCTTCTTGTTCGATTCCTTCCGCGACCACATGCAAATCCAACGTGTGAGCGATTTTGACAATGGTCTCAATAAAAATGGCGCCGGATTCTGTGGCGTAATCATCGATAAACGTTTTATCAATTTTTAACGTATCAATCGGGAACTTTTTCAAATAAGCCAAGGATGAATAACCGGTTCCGAAATCATCCAATGAGATGGTAATGCCTTGTTCTCGCATCGCCGCAAGGCTGTTCAGGTTTTGTTCCGTGTTTTCCATAAACTGCGATTCGGTCATTTCGATATCGAGTTGGCTAGGATTGATGCCTGACTGATTGATAAGTGTCTGCAATTTACGATCAAAAAGCGTATCAATCAGCTGAACAGGGGATAGGTTAACGGAAATGTGTAGGTCGGCCAGCCCCTGCTCTTTCCATGCAACTTGCTGCTCAATCGCTGTTTTTAATACCCAGTCACCTAAAGGCACCATTAATCCTGTTTTTTCCGCCGCGGGAATAAAATCATTCGGTGGAACCAAGCCTTTCTGGGGATCATTCCAACGTACCAATGCCTCCGCGCCGACAATTCTTCCATCTTTCACACAGGTTTTAGGTTGGAAATACAGCTCAAACTCATCGTTTTTCAGGGCTCGTTGCATATCCTGTTCTAACTGAATCTCACCGATGACCTGTTTGTGCAATGACTCAGTAAAGAATTTAAAACGGTTTTTACCCGAATTTTTCGCCTCGTACATCGCAATGTCAGCATTTTTCATCAAGGCACTGATGTTGTCACCATCTTTCGGGAAACAAACAACTCCAATACTGGCAGAGACTTTCACAGGATGTGAGTCCACCATGTGCACTTCACTGATTCGATCCAGAATGCGATTAATGACATGGGTAAGTTCAAAGTTAGATTGGTAGTAGTTCAAAACGATCACAAACTCATCTCCACCGACACGGGCGATGATGTCATAATCACGCAGCACTTCCTGAATAATGGTCGAGACATTTTTTAATAAGTTATCCCCCACTTCATGGCCCAGCATATCGTTAACGGTTTTAAAGTTATCCAGATCCATGAACAGCACGGCAAACTCCTGTCCCGTGCGAGAGTATTCTGAAATCAACCAGTTGATGCGTTCATTCAAATGATTACGGTTTGCCAGTCCCGACAGGTTATCGGTTCGTGCCTGACGATATAGTTCATTTTTTTCTTTGTCTAAACGGTCAAACGTTTGCACCATGGAAGAGCGAATATATTCCAGTTCACGCAATTTAAATTTACTTGGAACGGTTGATTGATAGTAGGCGTATTGGCGCAGCGTTTCCAGAGGAGAAGTCACATACCTCTTCAATACCAGCCACAATAGCACAAGCATCAAAAAAGGCACCAAGCCAAAAAACATGAAGAAATTGTATTGGCTTTCTGCAAAATACTTTTGGATATAAGCGTGGTTAGCATAGAGAAAAAGCTTTAAATGAGCCGGTTTATCCTGAATAAAGAAGTGGATGTCCGTTTCAAATATGCGATGATCCACCAGCTCTTTCGGGCTCAGACCTATAAGTTTTTTTTGTATGGAAAGATCGGCCGGTAATGAGCGAATGGATGGGTCAGTGGTCAGAACAATCTTGTTTTCATACCCCACAGCTAAAGCAGAGACCAGAGAACTGTTGGCAACCTTACGATGTAAAAACGATTTAAACGTTCGAATGGCTTTTGGCGTTTTAAGTTCGCTTGAAATCACATAGGCGGTTTCGGATAAGTCATGTCGAATACTTTCAATAATCAGGTCTGTCTTTTTTTGTTGGTCATCAACAAAATAATAAAAAAAGACACCGTAAAAAACCGTCATGATTGTGACCAAAGCAATCACAAAAAAGGTGCGAATTGAAAGCATGTTATAACAAATCTCTTATTGGGAATTGGGCTTCATTGATTCGGTCGATGAGCGATGGAGATATCCCGCCATTCAGCCACTCGATGGTTCTTAGGCTTTCTTGAAACTCGGAATAACTTGTGTTTTCCAGGTAGGGATTGACCTTGTCATAATAATTTTTTGGGTTTTGTTTTAAAGCACGTATCGCACGGTTCACTATGGTTTTTAACGCTAAAAACTGTTGTTGGTGAGTATGATAGTTTTCTTTATTCGTATAAAGCGCATCCAGCACCAATAAGTTGAGTCCATCTCCTGTTGAGGCAATGGTCATAAAGCCTTGATTTTCCAATTCATGATTATAGGGTGCATAGGTCACGATAATGCTGGGGCTGTCCTTTTCGGCGATGGCGCGCTGCATTTTCAAGTGGTCGTTATTGATTAGGTTGAAAGACCGATTTGAGAGGCCATAGTGTTGCTTGAAATCTTTAAACAGCGGATAGTTGATGCTGTCAATTTCCAAAAAAACATCAATAGTCTGGTTGGCTGGAAGCGCTTGAAGCGTTTCGAGATTTCGGTTACTCATAATCATATCGCCGCCAACTGAGCGGTCAAACATCATAATGGGGATTAATGTGGAATCTTTTGCATACGCTTTATTGAATTCGTATTGTGTCCCAGTAAACCCGTCGAGTTTAGCGGAATGATAGATGTGTGTGCTTTCGCCTAACGAAACCACTGTCGACAATTCAATATTATGTTCTTCTAGCCAACCCTGTTCCTTGGCATAAAAAAGCGGAGAGTAACCAATCCAGCTATTGGTGATAATTTTTAAGGGTTCTTCAGCTTGGGAACTACATCCAGAGATTAGGACCACACAACTCATCAACAGTGCTTTTAAGGCGTTCATTTATTCTATGCGCTCATTTATTATTTACAATAAATCCTACCATATAATATAGGGGAATTTAAGGGTTTTATCTTTCCTATAATTGGCTTTTTTGGCACGATTTTTTCAGTCTTAAAAAGTAAGTACAAAACCTTATTTACTTATTGACCATAAGGAAAATGTTTATAAAATAAAAAGACCTTTTTTAAATAAGAGCTTGAAATTTTTTGAAATGCTCTTATATAAAAAAAGTATTTAAATCATTGGGTTATTTTTTGGAGGATAAGACAATGAGTTTATTTTTAAGACGTTTGGAACCGTTTAGAGAACTTAGAGACATAGAAAACCGTTTACATCAATTATCTTCAAAAGAAGGCGAATCGAATGTGGCGGCATTTACACCGACCGTAAATACTCGGGAAGGCGATTATGCTTACCACATTGAAGTGGACTTGCCCGGAGTTAAAAAAGAAGACATTCATGTCGAAGTCAAAGAAAACCGTTTGACGATTTCCGGCGAACGTAAAGTGAAAGAAGAAGTGAAAGAGGAAGACTACCATCGTGTTGAAAGCAGCTATGGTAAGTTTGAACGCAGTTTCACTCTACCGGATAATGTCGATGCGGAAAATGTCGATGCGAGTACCAATGACGGTGTTCTGGAAGTGGTGTTGCCGAAAAAAGAACGCGGTACCAGCAAGAAAATTGAAGTGAAATAAGGTTGGTGCTTTAAAACGGTTAAAACAATAAACCGGTATTTAAAAGGGCTCTATTTGAGCCCTTTTTGGTTTATTTTTATCAAAAACAGCCAGACCTGGCTGTTTTGTTTTTATTACTAAGCCGCTTTGATGGGCGTGAGATAACGATCACGTTTTTTAGGTTTGATTTTATCAATTTCAACCAAAATCAAACTGTCGATACAATCATTGAAATCCGGGTCCACACTGAAATCGATAAAGCGACAGCCACCCGGTTCACACAGCTCGGCATATTGCTTGAATAAAGTCGGCACTTTCACGCCATCTTCGGCTAATAAAGAGTTGAGTCTTTTGTAGCTGGTTTTGTAATCGCCGCTGAAGTATTCTTTGGCGATTTCCTGAACACTGTTGCTTGGAATAAATGGCCGTTTACCAATGGCTAAATCCTGTTTCGATCCCATCTGGGTTTGGAAAAAAGACACGATTAAATCTTTCGAATGGGTTGGGTAGGCATCCGACAAGCTTACCGGACCAAACAGGTATTTGGTTTCTGGGTGGCGGGCGACATAGGCTCCAATGCCATACCAAAGATAATCCAGGCTGCGTTTGCCCCAGTAACGCGGTTGTACAAAACTGCGCCCCATTTCCAACGCATTGGGTAAATAATCCCCCATTTCTGGTTTGAGATTGAATAAGGTGCTGGTGTAAAGACCATCAATGCCTTCTTTTTCAACAATATGTCGACATTCTCCGATACGGTAAGCGCCGACAATCTCTAAATCCTCATCATCCCATAACACCAGATGGCGGTAATCGGCATCGTATTTATCCAAGTCGAACGAATGACCGGTGCCTTCCTCCACGGTTCGGAAGGTCAGTTCCCGCAAGCGACCGATTTCGTGCATCACCGGAGAGTCCGGCTCATAATCAAATAGAAAAATCTTTTTGCCATCTGCCGTTTCCCCTAACAGTTCCGCACTTTTCAAATCTTTTTTCAGCGCTTTTCGATTCACGGGATGGGCGATGGTATTTTCCGTTTTAAACGGAAATTTCTTGGCCGCTTTGGCCGGTTGGTTGAGGCGGTAAATGTGTTTACGAAACAATTTAGCAATGGTTGTGATCGGTAAATCACACGTAGCCACCGATTTCCACGGCACGGGCGAGCCGACATGAAACGCGATTTGCTGATCGTTCTTATTAAACATTTCTTTTACTAGCATCAACGTACCAAGCGGTTTATAAAGTGTCGATAACCCATAAAACAACGCTGAGTTACGCGCATCGATATACACTGGCACAATTGGAGACTGGGTTTTTTTCGCCAGTTTCAGAAACCCAGTTTTCCAAGCACTGTCTCGAACCCCATTCGGACGAATGCGCGAGACTTCGCCGGCGGGAAAAATAATCACCGCCTCTTCATTTTCCAATGCGGCAATCATCGCTTTGAAATGGGCCTTGTGGCTTGCTTGACTCGACATGTTATCGATGGTCAAAAACAACGATTGAAACGGTTTGACCTGCGCCAGCAACTGATTTGCGACCACACGTACATCCGGGCGAATGCTACGAATAAACTTAAGCAATGCCAAGCCATCCAAAGAGCCAATCGGGTGATTGGCGACAATCACCACACGGCCTTCTGCTGGAATATTATTAAAAGAGCGGTTATTCACTTGATAGGTGAAGTTATAATGCTCTAAACTTTTGTCCAGAAATGCGAATCCACGCAGATGTTTGTTTTCTTCAATAAACTGGTTGATCTGTTTTTCAAAGGTCAGTTTCTGTAAAAACGAAATCAATTTTTTCGCCCCGGTTTTTTGATGAAAATCAGGGTATTTTTCCAGAATGGTTTGTTCAATATCTAGCATCAAGTGACTCTTTCAGTAATGTCAGGTAACGGCTTTATTTTGCAATGCTTACTTGACCTGAATATGACAACTGCGTGAGCGTGTGATGACCGTTATATAACAGGAATATGACAATGATAACCTTAGGGTATATGGATTTAGCCAGCCTGGCAGGCATGGTGTTTTTACTTGGCATTTTATTGATGCTGAACGGGTTTAAAGAAACTCGGCAACTGTGGATTGCCTCCGTTCGAATGGTGGTGCAATTGCTTTTGATGGGCGTTTGGTTAAGCTGGGTTTTCAATTCAGACAGTCTATGGTTGGTCGGCTTGGTCGGTGGCATCATGCTGGCGTTTGCCGGTTATGAAATTCTCAAGCGCCAAACCTATCGTTTTCAAAAAGCCGGTTCGTTTGTGGTCGGGTTGATGTCGTTATCCATGACCGCATTGGTGTTGACGATTTTCACACTCACGCTGGTCGTACAGCC
Organism: Hydrogenovibrio crunogenus; assembly: GCF_004786015.1. Classification (NCBI taxonomy): domain Bacteria; kingdom Pseudomonadati; phylum Pseudomonadota; class Gammaproteobacteria; order Thiotrichales; family Piscirickettsiaceae; genus Hydrogenovibrio; species Hydrogenovibrio crunogenus. The sequence goes on along the minus strand of NZ_CP032096.1, from coordinate 2,245,656 downwards.
GCAACCTTGGTATGAAGCGCAATATGCCATTCCATTGTTAGGTATGATTCTGGGGAACAGCATGACTGCCATTGGATTAGGGCTGGATGCGTTGACCAAAAGTGCAGTGAAGCAGAAGAACCAAATCGAAGCGCAATTGGCTTTGGGCAAAACCGCCAAAGAATCCATGTTATTTTTAAAGCGTCAAAGCCTGCACACGGCAATGATTCCGGTCATTAATATGCTTGCCGCCGCCGGGATTGTGTCGCTGCCCGGTATGATGACCGGGCAAATCCTCGCCGGCATCGACCCGATTGAAGCAGTGAAATACCAAATCATGATTATGTTGTTGATTACCGTCTCCACCGCATCGGGCGTGTTGATTGCATTGAGGTTGGCGCAAAAGCGCTTATTCGATCAGCGCATGCGCTTAACGCTGGATCATTTGATTCGAAATTGATTCGGTTTCTCTTTCCTGATGCGTTTCAAAAATAGCCAGGCCTGGCTATTTTGATTCAATGTGGAACCGTTTTCTCTTGTGCTTTCCCCTGCGCTTTGTCTGGTTAAAGTCACCTGTTTCTTAGGTGAACAGCCTCTCGTCCGTTATAATGAAATCCAACTAATAAAGCTTTGAAATCATTTTATTTCAGGGGTTTGATAAGGATTCAAGGTGTATGCAACAAAGTGCGTTTTTAAAATTGCCGAAAAGTTTTTACGAGTTGGTGTTGCCAGAGCCGCAGCAAAACGCTCGCTTAGTCGCGGTCAATCATAGCCTGCTGGATGAATTGAATTGTGATTTGAACGACAAGCAATTGCTGGCACTGGCATCGGGCAATTTAACCGATGAAAGTCTGATTAATTTCAATCTGATTCCATTGGCGCAAAAATACACAGGCCATCAATTTGGGTATTACAATCCCGATTTAGGGGATGGGCGCGGCTTACTATTAGGGCAATGGCACGACAAAAACAACCAGGCCTGGGAGTTTCATCTCAAAGGCGCCGGGCGCACACCGTTTTCTCGCCGGGGCGATGGGCGCGCCGTATTGCGCTCCGTCATTCGGGAGTATTTGGCATCCGAAGCGTTGCACGGTTTGGGGGTGCCGACGACGCGCGCCTTGGCGATTGCCAGCAGTCAAGAACAAGTACAGCGTGAAATCTTTGAACCGCGCGCCAGCCTTATTCGCGTGACACCCACGCATATTCGTTTTGGTCATTTCGAATGGGCCGCCTCATTAGGCAAAGAGGCGTTGGACGCTTTGATTGCCTTTGTGATTGAACATTATTATTCCGAATTGGCAGACTTGCCTGAAACCGAACAAGCCGGCGCTTTATTGAAAGCCGTCTGTGGTCGAACCGCCACTTTGATGGCAAAATGGCAAGCCGTCGGCTTCAATCATGGTGTGATGAATTCCGACAATATGTCGATTATCGGCGAAACCTTTGATTTCGGCCCTTACGCTTTTTTCGATGACTTTCAGATTGAATACATCTGCAACCATTCCGATGTGGAAGGGCGCTATGCTTACAACCAGCAACCTAAAATCGGGGTGTGGAACTGCCAAGTGCTCGCCGCCGCGTTTGGGCAAAGTGTCACCGAGGCGGAACAAACCGCCGCGCTGGATCATTTTGTGCAAACCTATAACCAACAGTATGTGAATGAAATGAACGCCAAACTCGGTTTGGCAACCCAGCAGGATACGGATAAAGATTTGATTGGCGATTTGCTGGTGCTGATGGACAAGCAACGGGTCGATTTCAGTTTGTTTTTCCGTCGCTTAGCCAAGTTAGGCCATACCGATGAAAATGAATTGAGGCAGTTGCTCAAAGAGCCGTCAGAGTTTGATGAATGGTTTGAGCGTTATCATCTGCGTGTGGCACAAGAAGAACTAGGTGAAACGGAACGACAGCAACGTATTTTAACCAACAACCCTTCGATTATCTTACGTAACTACATTGCGCAACAGATTATCGAAGCCGCCGAAGTGGGCAATTTCCAACCGCTGAATGATTGGGTCAAAGCGTTGCATTCGCCATTCGAAAATCACCCAGGCCTGGCCGAATTTCAACAATCGCCAACCCCGGAACAGAAAGGCCTGCAATTGAGTTGCTCTTCTTAAATGCTTATATCATTTATAGATAAATGAGTTTGATTAACCACTATTTTAACGGCGAGATAAATGTGGTTTAATTTCTAGCTCAATACCTTCAATGGCTTTGTTGATACGTTGGGTTAACTCATTTTCTTTAGATTTAGTATCAGATATACTTTGTCGTACCTTTTTACCAAACTCTCTGTCTTTAAAGTGTTTACCTCCAGAGTATTCATTCTCGATAAATGCTTCGATATCTACTTCCAGTGACCTAGTGCATTGTCGCAATTTATTAGCTTTTTCTTTTATTTCTTGTCCCCAAATAGCCTCAGCTTCAAGTGTGGCTGCATCAAATGCCTGAATTGCAGAGCTAACAGGTTCCCATCTTTTGGTATATACATATGCCCAGGCCTGCCCTTTTTCTTCAGGAGTTAGCTTTCTCTTACTCTGTTCTATTACATAGCTTTCGGGAAATTCTTGAGCTGCAACAAATGGTGAACGGCAGTAACTAATTTCATCTCTTAAAGAATAAAGCGTCTTCGCTAAATCACGTGCTACCTCGAAGTTTGCTTTACCTTTCAGTTCCTTCTGCCACTTTTCAACCCCGTTGTAAGCAACATAAGCCGTTGTACAAGCAGCAGCTGAGAGAGCGATGTCTTTTATTATTGAAAATATATCTACTGCATTCATGCTTAATACTTAGAATCCTTAAAATTAGTACACTACTGTATATAAAGGTTATACAAATGATGTTAGCTATTTCAGAGCATCCGTCACAATCGCTTGCGCTTCTTTCAGAATTTCATCCAAATGCGTTTGACCTTTAAAGCTTTCGGCGTAGATTTTATAAATGTCTTCCGTGCCGGATGGACGGGCGGCGAACCAGCCGTTTTCGGTGGTGATTTTCAGGCCGCCAATCGCAGCACCGTTGCCCGGTGCATGAGTGAGTTTGTCTACAATCGGTTCACCCGCCAAAGTATCGGCTTTCACCATTTCCGGAGACAAGTTTTTCAGAACGGCTTTTTGTTCCCGGTTGGCCGGCGCATCAATGCGGCTGTAAACCGGGTTACCGAATTGTTCGGTGAGCTCTTGATACAGTTGCCCCGGGTCTTTGCCAGTCACGGCGGTGATTTCCGCGGCGAGCAAGTTCATGATAATGCCGTCTTTATCGGTGCTCCAAGTGGTGCCGTCCATGCGCAGGAAGGATGCCCCGGCGGATTCTTCGCCACCAAAGGCAAAGTCGCCTGAAACCAGTCCGTCCACAAACCATTTAAAGCCGACCGGCACTTCGGATAGGTTTTTGCCTAAGGACGCCACCACGCGGTCAATCATGGAACTGGACACCAAGGTTTTCCCAATTTTAACCGAGTCTGACCATTGCGGACGATGGGTGCAAAGGTAGTGAATGGCCACCGCCAGATAATGGTTTGGATTCATCAAACCGACTGATTTAGTGACAATGCCGTGGCGATCAACATCGGGGTCGTTGCCGAAAGCAATGTCGTAGTTGTCTTTTAAGGCAATCAATCCGGCCATGGCGTAAGGCGAGGAACAGTCCATACGGATTTTGCCGTCTTTATCGACACTCATAAACGAGAATGTCGGGTCAACTGACTGGTTGACGATTTCCAGATTCAAACCGTAATGCTCGGCAATGGGTTGCCAGTAATCAATTGCGGCGCCGCCCATCGGGTCAATCGCCAGTTTCAGCCCGGCGTCTTTAATCGCTTTCATATTGACGACGTTTTTCAGGTCTTTGACATACGGCATGATTAAATCTTCGGCGGACACAAATTCCGAGGCCAAGGCGTCGGCTAACGGCATGCGGTTGATGGCACTCATGTCGTTCATCAGAATGTCATTGGCGCGGTCTTGAATCACCGTTGTGGCATCGGTATCCGCCGGACCACCATTGGGTGGGTTGTATTTAAACCCGCCGTCTTGCGGGGGGTTGTGCGATGGGGTGATGATGACGCCATCGGCCAAATCTTGCGTGCGGTTTTGGTTGTAGGTCAAAATGGCGTGAGAGACCACAGGTGTGGGAGTGTAGCGTCCGTTGCCTTGGATGATGACGTTCAGGCTGTTGCCGGCAAACACTTCAATGGCGGTGGCGTGCGCGGCTTCGGATAACGCATGAGTATCCATGCCGATGAAGATGGGGCCGCTGATGCCTTGTTCGTCACGATATTCGACAATGGCTTGTGCGATGGCGGCGATGTGGTTTTCGTTAAAGGCGGTGTTGCTGGCACAGCCACGATGCCCCGACGTACCAAAAGCGACCGCTTGATCGGGGTTGCTGGCATCGGGAATCAGGTTGTAATAGTCGGTCATCAGTTTGGGAATGTTTTCCAATAATGATTGGGGAGCGGGTTTTCCAGCATACGGTGAGAGCGACATAGAACATCCTTTATTTAATCTTGGTAATTTTCATTATAGACAGATTTGTTGAAAAATTCAGGTGGGATCAGTTGAATTCATTCAGTCGTCATAAAACCGATAAATTGAGTGGAGTCTATTTACTGAACAGGCTAGAATAATCTTCATGAAACAAGATCTGACATTGAATCAAAATACCGCTGTCCATTTGTTGAGCCATTGGCGACGCTTATTGCTCGTCTTTGTGTTGGCGTTTGCGCAATTCAGTGCATTGATCCATTCGGAAGTCCATCCGTTTCATGAACACAGTGAACTGTGTGATATCTTTACCGGGGTCGAGCATCAATCCAGTGATGTGACCCCGGACTTTGCTCTGAATGAGCGCCCTTTCCAAGGACACTTCGAATCGTCCGAATCGGTTTTTGCCTATGTGGGTGAAGTCGTTCCTGTCTATTCCAGCCGCGCCCCTCCAGCCTTTTCTTAATGTTAGAGACCTTTAAACTTTAATTTAAGAAACAATTCGGAGAATCCAGATGATTCGATATCAGCTTGTGTCGGCCATATTGGTGGTTGGCAGCAGTTTGCCGTTCGCTTATGCGGATGAAATAGAACAGAAAAAAACGGTTACTCAACTGAATAAGATTTCGGTGGAGTCCACGCAGGAAACCGTGTTAGAACCAATTGACATCAGTACCTCCACCCATTTAGCGGTGGATAAAAAAGACAAAGAACGCAATGGAACGGCGTCGTTAGGCGCTTCTTTAGAGACGTTGCCAGGCGTGAATAATTTAGGGTCGGGGTCACAGTCGGGCAAGCCGGTGGTGCGAGGCGATACGTCATTACGGTTGCCGGTTTTGTCTAACGGTGTGGCGATGGAGTATCAGGCCGAAGGAACACGACACAACCCGAATGTGGACCCCGCGTTGATGGAAAAAGTGGAAGTGATTCGCGGGCCACAAGGTCTTAAGTATTCCAGTCAGGCCGTAAAATCGGCCGTGAATGTGGAAGGGCTGCAATTGGATTATGCGGCACCGGGCGAGACACGCACATCGGGCGCACTAATGGGTGAGGTGAATTCAAATAATCATGAAACCATGCTGGGCGCAAAAGCAAAATATTCTTCTAATGGTGTGGCAGTGCTCGGGGGTTTGACGAAAAGAAAAGGCGAAAATGTTGTGTCGCCGCAGGCAGCGGAAGCCGGTGCGGTAAAACCGGGGGATCCGGCGGGCTCGAAACCGTTGGTAACCGGCACAATCCCTTACACTAACTTTGAAGGTCAGACCGCGGTGTTTGGCGTCGGGTATCTGGGGAATTGGGGTTCGGTGGAATTACACCATTCTCTTTGGGAATCGAAACAAAACTATCTGGGGGTGGAAGCCGATCCAGCGGGGTACGAGCTGATTCCCTCTGCGGGGCAGAAGCTGAAAAATGAAGAGACACAGTTAAAGGCGGAAATCTTTCAAGGGGATTGGGTCATCAAGCCGTCATACGCACACACCCGAAACCAGCGTGAAGCGATGCACGATGTGGCCTATGAGCAGATGTCGGCTTATGAAAATGATCCGGAATATTTGGATTTGGTGGTGCACCGTAATGACTATCAACTGGCGGTGGAGCACCCCGATTTTAAAGGGTGGTCAGGTGAATTTGGAGTCAGCTTTTTGGACAAAGACCAAAAGCTTCGCTCGGGGCATTTGAGCCCGAGCGCCACGGAAAATGGGACGGGCATCTTCATGGTGGAAAAGCAAACATTTGGTCAATGGGATGTCGAAATCGGAGGGCGTTATGACTCGCATCGGGTTAAGGCACCACTCAGTGCGGAAAATGCCCATTTCTGGGATGAAACTCAAGTGTATGATGCCTCCAATAATGAACGCACATTTTCAGACTGGTCTGGTGCCTTAGGGTTGGCGTTTCATGCGACGCCAAATTGGACGTTTACAGGAAACGTAGGACGCAGTTTCCGTGCGCCTTCGGTGTTTGAGCTGTATGCTTCAGGCGCGCATGGCGGTGTGCAGGCCTATCAGGTGGGGAACCCCGACCTGAAAGCGGAAACCTCCATCAATACGGAGTTGGCAGCCGTTTGGCAGTCAACGAAACTGCATTCCTCCTTATCCGTCTATTCGAATTGGGTCGATAACTACATTGTGCTGGAAAACACAGCGACGGAATTGTATTGCGATCATGAAGGGGTGTGTCAAACCACGCAGAGTTTGGCGTTTCCATACCGCAAAATGATTAATGCGCAAACCAATGCTTTGATTCAAGGTGTGGAATGGTCGGCTAAATACCAAATGACCGCACAGTTGCAATGGCGTGCAACCGCCGAAATCATGCGGGGACGCGATACGAAACATGACCGTGAATTGCCGTTGATGCCGGCGCACAACGCGACACTGGATGCGCAATATACCTTTAAGGGCCTTGACGGCTTGAAGCAACCGTATGTCGGATTGGGCACGCGTTATGTGGCGGAGAAAAAAGCGGCTGGGCTCTATGAGCCGTTCAGTCAATATGACAATTTGCCTTTTGGAACGGCATCCACATCGGATTATTGGTTGTGGAACCTGAGCGCAGGAACCGGTATTGCGTTTGATAAACAGACGCTTTGGCTTGATTTGACGGTGGAAAACGTGCTGGACACGCCTTATCGGGATTTCTTAGATACCTATAAAGGCATTGCGTTAGGCATGGGTCGAAATTTCAAATTGAATGCGCGCATGCCCTTTTAAAAGGCGCGTTCTTCAGACATAAAAAACCGCCAGGCCTGGCGGTTTTTTGGTTTAAGGCTCGCTTAGAAATGCGTTCTTGGGTTAAAGGGCATTTCTTTAGCCATTTTTTCATAAAACGCTTTGGCTTCATCCGTGTCCGCTGGGGGCGTATGGATTTGAATTACGATGTATTGGTTACCGGCTTTATCGCCTTTACCAAGACCGCGGCCTTTAATACGCAACTTCGCACCGGACTGCGTGCCCGCTGGAATGTTCATATTCACCTTGCCTTTCAGGGTCGGGATTTCTGCTTTTGTCCCCAAAGCCGCTTCCCATGGTGTTAACGGAAGATTCAGAATGATGTCTTCTCCATCAACCTTATACAACGGGTGATTTTGTAAATCGACTTCCAGATAAAGGTCGCCGTTCGGGCCACCGCCATAGCCAGGGGCACCTTGTCCGCTTAAGCGGATACGCGAGCCTTGCTTGACGCCGGCCGGGATTTTAACTTTCAGTTGTTTGGGTTGCTGAGACACCTGGCCGTAGTTGTTGGCCGTTGGTACTTGAAGGTTGAGTGACTTGGACGCGCCGCTGACCGCGTCTTCTAAGCTGACCAGCACCTTGACGATTTGATCGTCGCCTTTCTGCTGGAAACCGCCTTGATGACCGAAGCCACCTTGGCCGCCAAAGCCACCACCAAACATCGATTCGAAAAAGTCACTGAATCCGCCGGCTTGGCCGCCGCCGAAACCGCCGCCACCAAAAATATCTTCATAGCCTGGAGGTGGTTGGAAATTCTGACCATTATGATAGTTAGGCCCCAGTTGATCGAACATCTGGCGTTTTTCTTTATCGCCCAGCACTTCATACGCTTCATTGATTTCTTTGAACTTAGTTTCGTCACCTGACGGTTTGTCGGGGTGATGTTTCCCCGCCAACTTACGGTAGGCCTTTTTGATATCGGCTTCCGAAGCATTACGGTCGACACCTAAGATTTCATAGTAATCTTTGTATTCCATCATTTTTCCTAATTAATTAAGCTACTTTAGCTTATGGGGGCAAAGCGACTGTTTTTCAAGGGAGAACATGAAAAACGGACGCTCTTTTGAACGGTATCACGGTATTTTATTACTTTCAATAGTATTGAAATATGAATTATTTTTACATTTATCCCTTGGATGTTGATGCATTATTGTCTATATTGGGATAAGTTAGATCTTATATTTAAATCTGTCAGAGAACAGCATGTTTTATAGCACCCTTGAACAAGATATTATTCATTCCGACCCGGTGGCCACCCCGTTCAGTTTTCATTATGGCGAGGATGTGTTAGTCGGACGTTGTCTTTTTAAAGAAGGCTTAAGCGTTTATTGCCCTAATAAAGGCACTAAAGCGTTTCATTATAGCCGACAGCAAAAATTAAAGGACTGCTACATTCAAGTGGATGGTGTGACAGTGTATATTTGCTCTTTGGTTGTTTCGCAACTCCAAGAGATTGGCACTGAGTACGTGTATCGCTTAAAGATTAAAAGCATTTTGCCGGCTGAAAAAGAAAAACTGTTGCATCTTTATGAGAAAAAATCGGTTGATCCGGAAGCCTGTAGCGCTTCCTAATCCTTTTTAAGTCGGTTAAGACGCATCGACGATTCAGTTATTTAGGCTGTAGTGCTTCCGATTCAAACCGAATGCCTTCCCAACCATTATCAACAAAGTTACGAATGTTCGCATGATCGGTGCCTGTTGGGTTTTGCATGACATCCACCGTATAAAAGTTTCCGAACGCATTCAATGTGGCTTGTTCGCTTAAGTCATTTAATTGAGCGAACGCAAAAATCTTACAAGAACCATTATTGGTATTGGCTTCATTGACCTGTTCACTATTGATGAATTTGGTTGGCGTAAAGTCATAATGCGCATCAATGGTTTCCATCACCTCTTCAAAATTGACAGGGTGGCGATTGAGTTGTTTGATGAGTTCTTCAACAGTCATTTTGTTTTTCCTTTATTCCATGGACGACTTGGATCGTCATATTTTTATCGGCCTATTGTACTGATATCAAAGCCGTCGCGTTATTGAAAATCTACTCCTTTTAAAATTAACCCAGATAAGCAATTGAAAAAATGGCAAAATATTCAGCAATTAAATTGATTGCAAGGAAGTAGCATGAAAAGACGTGATTTTATTGGCGCCATTGCTGGGGCCACGGCAACGACCGCATTAACGGCTTGTGGTCAAAAAGATGAGCCGAAAGCGCAGGCCGCACAACCGATGGAAACCGTTGAATGGAAAATGGTGACGACTTGGCCAAAAAACTTCCCAGGCCTGGGGACGGGTGCAAACCGAGTGGCGGAATTGATTAACGAAATGTCTGGCGGAAGAATTCATGTCAAAGTCTATGGCGCAGGTGAATTGGTCGGGGCTTTTGAGGTGTTCGATGCCGTGTCTCGCGGCAATGCGCAATTAGGGCATGCTGGCGCCTATTATTGGAAAGGCAAAATTCCTTCTTCGGTCTTCTTCTCATCGGTTCCGTTTGGCCTGACACCGGATGAAATGAATGCGTGGCTTTATAATGGCGGCGGTATGGCGCTGTGGGAAGAAGCTTATAAGCCGTTTGGTTTGATTCCAAACCCGGCAGGAAATTCCGGTACGCAAATGGGCGGATGGTTTAATAAAGAAATCAACTCTGTGGCAGATTTGAAAGGTCTGAAAATGCGTATTCCGGGGTTAGGTGGCGAAGTCTTGAAAAGAGCGGGTGGTGTGCCTGTGACGTTGCCTGGAGGAGAGCTTTTCCCAGCTATGCAATCTGGGGCGCTGGATGCGACGGAATGGGTTGGACCTTATAACGATTTGGCTTTTGGGTTCTATAAAGCGGCGAAGTATTACTACACACCGGGTTGGCATGAGCCAGGTACGACGATGGAATGTATGATTAATGAGGAAGCTTTTAATCAATTACCTGCTGACTTACAAAGCATTGTGCGTAATGCAATGAAAGTGGCTAACTTAGAGATGTTGTCGGAATATACGGCGCGTAATCAACAAGCGTTACAAACGTTGATTGAAAAGCATGATGTTCAGTTACGCCACTTCCCAGATTCAGTGTTGAAAGAATTAAAAACGCTTTCGGCCGAAGTGGTGGAAGAAGAAGCGGCGAGAGATGCTTTATCGTCCAAGGTATGGGCGTCACAAAAAGCCTTTAAAGAGCAAGTGACAAAATGGACAAATGCATCTGAATTCGCCTTTATTCGAGCGCGGAATCTCTAACGTTTTATCAATATAACGAAAGATGAAAACCACCCGATTGGGTGGTTTTTTGTTTCCGGTTTCAAGAAATAGGTCTTTTACGGGTTTCGATATTTTTTAAATTCAAAAGATGCTAGTATTGGTTAACCTTATTGCTTTGTGTCAGGAGAGCCCGATGATCAAAAAAACCTTAATTGCTATCAGTGTCGCCAGTGTTTTGTCGGGCTGTGCCACTATTAAACTGGGGCCCTCCTACAATGAACCCTTAACAGAACAAAGATTGATTGAAACGCCGAATGCAGATGCGAAAGTACTGATGATTCCGGTAGAAGGGACGATTTCCAATGAAGAAGGGAATGGATTGCTATCGAAAAGCCCTGGATTACTCGATAGGGTTTCGATGCAATTGCGTAAGGCAGAAAAAGATGCCAGTATTCGAACCATCTTATTACGGATCAATTCGCCTGGCGGCGGGGTGACGACCAGTGATATTTTGTATCATGAGTTGCTCGCATTTAAACAGAGAACCGGCAAGAAAATCTTTGTGCAGATGATGGATGTCGGCGCCTCGGGGGCTTATTATATTTCGATGGCGGCTGACACCATTCAGGTACATCCAACGACTCTGACTGGGTCGGTCGGTGTAATCACCGTTGTGCCGAATGTGGTTGGACTCTCTGAAAAAATAGGGGTTGAAGTCAAAACCTATAAAACCGGTGCCAATAAGGATACTGGGTCGCCTTTTCGTCGTATGACAAAACAAGATGATGCGTATCTTCAATCAATCATTGATGGAATGGCAACGCGTTTTTATGACATTGTTCAAACCCACCGTGGCTTGAGTGATGCGCAGATGCAATCGGTTAAAACAGCTCGAGTTTATTTAGGAAAAGACGCGGTAAAAGCAGGCCTGGCAGATTCTGTTGGGTATTTATCCGATGCCCGGTCCAAGGCTTGTGAGTTGGGAGGAGCAAAGCGTTGTGACTTGGTGACTTATCGTTTTGAACCGAATGTGAATGCCAATATGTATAGCCCGAGTATGGAAAACCCCAGTACATCACCTGATATGAGTTTGGTTAAAACAAAATTACTAAGCCCGGTGATGAATTTAAAACCTGGGTCTTATTATCTTTATTTAGAGTGAAGCGTTAGGTGTGACTGATTAAATAACACAAAGCTTAAAATAAAAAGGCCAACATTTGTTGGCCTTTTTCGTTGGTATCGACGGAGCTTAAAATTCGCTCCATTCTTCTTCTTTAATTGGTTGAGAAGCAGGGTTGTTAGGGCTTTTTATCGGTTCTTGTTTCTGAGTGGGCGCCGTTTCTTTTTGTTTCTCTTTTGGTTTTTCTTGTTTAGGTGACGGTAGCGCCGCAGGAGCCGTTTGTGATTGTTGAACAGGTTTTTGTGTCGGCTTTGTGTTTGAGATTTGAGCAACATTGCCGGTTTTAAAGAAAGCCATGTCTTTTTCTAGAATGCCTGCTTGTTCACTCATGCTTTCTGCCGCGGCAGAGGTTTCTTCCACCAAGGCCGCATTTTGCTGTGTGACTTCATCTATCTGGCTGATGGCTTTATGGGCTTGTTCAATCCCTTCTGTTTGTTGAACAGAGGCTTGAGCGATGTGTTCAATCATTTGTGCGACGTTATCAATTGATTGGTTGATGGTTGATAATACTTCACCAGATTCAGATGCCAGTTTGGTGCCTTGGTCAATACGTGTCACACTTTCATTGATCAGGTTGGTAATGTCTTTAGCCGCATCGGCTGACTTCTGCGCCAAGGCACGTACTTCACCAGCAACCACTGCAAAGCCGCGACCATGATCACCGGCGCGAGCGGCTTCAACCGCAGCGTTCAACGCCAATAAGTTGGTTTGGAAAGCAATGCCATCGATTAAGGTAACGATTTCAGAGATTTTATGACTTGATTCTTGAATCGCATTCATGGCTTCAATGGTTTGTTGCATGACGCTTGAGCCTTCAGTGGATTTCTGCTGAACATCATGCGCAACATCGGTTGCTTGTTTGGCATGTTCGGCATTGTTCTGAACGGCAGAGTTCATCTCTTCCATGGTAGAAGAGGTTTCTTCCAATGCTGCAGCTTGTTCTTGAACACGCTGACTTAAGTCCATTGATCCTTGCGCGACTTCCGTGGCACCACTGTTCACAATGTTGGTGGCATTGATCGCTTTCGTAACCACATCGGTCAGTTTGGCAGCAGAGGTATTGATGGCATTTTTCAATGTCTTCAACTCACCATAGTAATCTGCCGTGATGTTTTGTGTTAAGTCTCCTTCAGATTGGGCAACGACCACTCGCGTAACATCTTCAATCGCGCTGTCTAATGCCGTCATTGACGTGTTGATACCTTCTTTTAAGGTAAGTAGATCCCCTTTTGCTTCGGCTTCCACCCGTTTGTTGAATTGACCTTGTTGCATCGCATCCATTACATTGATGATGTCGGAAATGGAGCTGTTAAGTGCTTTCATGGTGGCGCTGACATTGTTCACCATTTTAAGGAAATCGCCTTCTACATCGGCATTGACTGTAATGTTGAAATCACCGTTGTTCATTGATTCCATGACTCGACCAAGTTCTTTCATGGTTTGATCAATTGAATCGGCCGAGTCGTTAATCCCTTCTTTCAAGGTATTTAAATCACCATTAAGGTCCGCAGTAACACGCTGGTCAAATTGCCCTTTCGCTAGGGCGGTGACGACTTTATTTGCCTCTTGAATCGCATTTTGCATATTGTTCAGTAAGAAGTTCACAGAGCGCCCCATTTCACCGATTTCATCTTGACGTTCTTCATCGGCACGAATCGAGAAATCACCGGTTTTTCTGACCTTAGAAAGGGTGGATTGAATGCCGGAGATACCTCGTGCAATGGAGCGAGGAATAAAGATCGCGATGATGGTTGAAAGGGCGGTAATGATGATTGAAATAATAATCATCGCACTGATAATGCTGTCATTCAACGCCTGAACTTCTGGTCCGATACGGTCTTGATCACGTTTGATGGAAATCTGGACGTCGTCGGCCCATTTGCCTATTTGAGGCCCTATGACATTCAAGTCATTGTTAACGATCAAATTACGATTGCTAATTGCTTGATTTAACTCATTCACACCAGATTGGTATTCTGTGATTAATTGTTTAACTTGTCCTAATTGCTCAGTCCGCGTCGGGTTCTGAATCGAGGCCTCTAAGTCGAGCACCTGTTCATTAAGGTGATCGAATTCACTTAGCGTACGTTCCATGTCGGCGGCTTGGTTTGCTTCCATGAATTTAATGGCATAAATGCGTGCTAATAACAAGGTGCGAAGGGATTCTGCTGCTTTGTTCGCTGCCTCAACATTTTGATCCTGATAAGCGCTTCTTTGAACGCTGGTAATAAGTTGTTCCAGTGTTTTGCCGTTTTTATTCAGGTTATTAAAAACGATGTCGTTACGCTCATCCATTAATTTTTGAACAGAATCAAATTTGGAGCGGTAAGTAATTAAAGCTTCGTCTATCTGATCAATCAATTTGGCCCGTTCAGGATCTTGAATCTCTTTTTGTTCTTTCTGGATCAGTTCGGCTGTTTTGTCATAGTAGTGATTAAATTGTTCCACTTCTTTTTTGACAGGGTCGACAAGGTAACCTTTGACAGTCATGCGAACCTTAAGCATATTGCTTTGAACTTCTCCTGCCAGTACCGCATCTCTGGCCATGCCGTGATAATCTTTAAACCCGTCTGCGGAATCAAAGATTTTGCTCACACTGAAGATGGACATGAAAATAACGAGAATCGCGACTAGGATGAAACTGCCAAGCAACTTGGCGCGAATGGTTTTAAACATAAAGGTGTCCTCTTCGGGGTTCGTAAAACAAGCGTTGTTTTTTATGCCTTGTTTGACCGTTTAAATACTATGGGAATAAACATATATGTATGGGATGATAATGAAATATATCTGGCTATTCAAGGTTTTTATAAGGCGTGATTAGTTATAAGGTGGTGAAAAGAAGGGGTTAAGCATAAAAAAAAGCCAAACAAAGTTGGCTTTTTAATCTAAAAACGGTTTGTAGACGTTTGGTTGTTAGCCAAGCCGATTACGTTTTTTATTTTTTACGCGGTTTTAAACGACGTTTCGCACTTTGAGACACGTCTTTAACCGGGTTGATTTTAAGTTGTTGACCACAGACCCATGCACCTTTCAATTCATTGAAAACGTTTTTAGGCATGTCTGATGGTAAATCCACCATGCTGTAGCTGTCTTCAATGGTTAGTTTTTGGATAAACTCACCATCTAAACCTGCTTCATTGGCAATACAACCAATGATGTTGCCAGGTTTGACACCATGTTGACGGCCGACTTCCACTCTAAAGCGAGCCATTCCTTCATTAGGCGGTGTTTGACGACGACTACGGTTGCCACGATCGCCACGCTCACTTCTTTCGCCTTTGGCACGACGTGGATTTCTTTCACGGCCGCCATCACGCTCTTTAAACTCTTTATGTTTAATTGGCTTTTCGTCTAAGAAGAAAGGTACATCCCCTTGAAACAACTTGGCTAAGCCAGCCGCAATTTCAATGGCTGGAATATTGTTGTCAGATTCGATAGATTCGACCATTTTTTGATAGAAATCGAGATCTTTACCTTGCGCCGCATCAACGATTTTATCTTTAAAGCGCGTAATACGGCTATCGTTGATTTCTTGTGCGGTTGGTAATTCCATTTGGGTGATTTTTTTCTTGGTGGACGCTTCAATTGAGCGTAATAAACGGCGCTCTCTTGGTGCAACGAATAAAATCGCAGTTCCACTTCGGCCTGCACGACCGGTACGACCGATACGGTGAACGTAAGATTCGTTATCATAAGGAATGTCATAGTTGATGACGTGACTGATTCGTTCAACGTCTAATCCTCGCGCCACAACATCCGTGGCAATCAAGATGTCTAACTTGCCTTTTTTCAGTTGATCAACGGTACGTTCACGTTGATTCTGAGCGACATCCCCATTTAAGGCTGCGGCAGCGTAACCACGGGCTTCTAGTTTTTCTGCTAACTCAACGGTAGCCGTTTTGGTACGTACGAAAATAATAATGCCGTCAAACGTTTCAGCTTCTAAGATTCGTGTTAAGGCATCTAGTTTATGCAACCCACTAACCAACCAGTATTTCTGATCAATCAACGAAGCGGTTGCGGCTTTTTGCTTGATGATAACTTCGGTTGGAGATTGTAAGTAAGTGTTGGCGATACGGTGCACTTCTTTCGGCATCGTTGCAGAAAATAGGGCGATTTGACGCGAGTCT
Organism: Hydrogenovibrio crunogenus; assembly: GCF_004786015.1. Taxonomy (NCBI): domain Bacteria; kingdom Pseudomonadati; phylum Pseudomonadota; class Gammaproteobacteria; order Thiotrichales; family Piscirickettsiaceae; genus Hydrogenovibrio; species Hydrogenovibrio crunogenus. The sequence continues at coordinate 2,229,961 of NZ_CP032096.1, read as the reverse complement.
GGCGTATGTTTCAAAATCCATTCAACATCATCGATAAAGCCCATGCGAAGCATTTCGTCTGCTTCATCCAAAACCATCGACGTTAAGCTATCCAGCTTTAAAGTGCCTTTTTTAATATGATCCATAACACGACCGGGTGTGCCCACTACGACGTGAACCCCGCGTTTTAGAGCGCGTATTTGGGTGCCATATTCTGAACCGCCGTAAATAGGCAGTACGTGTAACCCTTTTACGCCACGGGAAAAGGTTTGGAATGCTTCAGCTACTTGGATAGCCAATTCACGAGTCGGTGCAAGAACCAAAACTTGAGGGTCTTTTTGCTTGAGGTCGATGGTAGATAGAATTGGCAAAGCAAATGCAGCGGTTTTACCGGTACCGGTTTGCGCCATCCCTAAAATATCTCCGCCTTTCAATAAAACGGGAATTGCTTGTTCCTGGATAGGAGATGGGGTTTCATACCCTATTTCTTCAAGGGTTTTTAAGATGGGCGCAGAAAGCCCTAGATCGGAAAATTTGATCTCTGTATTCATGTGGAGTCCTTTTTAACATGAGTGGCGACTTTGTGTTTTTTCACAGACAAAGTCTAATAAGCAAATGCCACCCTGTTTGCTCAGCGTTATGCTGGCTTTTAATCCCCAAAACAGAATATTTCGTTGCAAACAAAATACTCTTAAATAATGAATAACAGTACAGGCAGGCATTTAGAAAAGAGGCATTCTACAGTAAATTGAAATAAATATCTGTTTTTGTTTACAAAAGATGTCAAAAAAGACCAGGCCTGGTCAAATATCAAGCCGTTTTATGGCGAGCGTCAGATTTAATCAGTTCTTGTTCAAATTCAACAGCTGGAAGCGGTTGGCTGAAAAGATAGCCTTGTAAGACCATTTCGGGATTACGATTGATTAGGTATTGCGCTTGTTGTTGGGTTTCAACCCCTTCAGCGACGATTTTAAGTTGTTTGCTGGATGCCAGTTGAATGATGGAGTTTACGATGGCTTCATCATCGATATTTCCGGGCACTTGGTTAATGAATGTTTTATCTATTTTAAGTTCGTGAATGGGCAGTCTTTGCAGGTAACTCAAAGAAGAATACCCTGTACCGAAATCATCTATCGAAATTTCAAATCCTAAACTGACGAGGTGCTGGATTTTTTGCAATGCCAGCTTGGCATTTTTAATTAAGACGCCTTCAGTCAACTCCAAAGTAATGGTTTTGGGATCGACTTGGGTGAACTTAATCAGGCCGATAATCATCTCAATGAAACTTTGTTCATGAAACTGAACCGGACTGACATTGATGGCAATACGAATGTTACGGTGAATGGTGTTCCATGCTTTGGCTTGCAAAAACGCTTTATGCAGCACCCAAAGACCAATTTTAATGATTTGACGTCCTTCTTCCGCAACCGGAATAAATTTACTTGGAGAAACAGCCCCAAGTTTTGGGTGCACCCAGCGGAGTAGTGTTTCGGCCGAGACGATTCTTTTATCCTTGTCGACTTGTGCTTGAAAGTAGATCTGAAATTCATCATCCAGCTCGGAGTGATTTAAAGCTTCGATTAATTCCAAGCGGCGCTTGGCTTTTTGAATTAAGGTGTCTTCAAATAAATAGGCTTGATTACCGCCCAGTTTCTTGGCCTCATGCATTGCCATATTGGCATAACGCGTCAACTGGTCACTGTCCAATGAAACCGGTTGGTTTAATGCAAACGTGCAAATCCCGATGCTGGCGGCGCTATGAATGGAGTGTTTTTCCAGTTTGTAGCGATCATCGATTGCATCTAAGAGTTGTTCACCATATTGGTTGATGTCTTCTTTGGCGAGTTGAAGGTCTTGAGTTTTACATGTGTAAAGTATGGCAAAGCTTCCACCGCTCAAGCGAGCCAGCATGGATTCTTCTGGGAGTTTTTGTTTTAATTTTTGAGCCACCTGAGTGAGAAGTTGGTCGCCTGTTGTGTGACCAAAGGTGTCGTTAATGATTTTAAAGCCATCCAGATTAATCAGGTAGAGCGCGCGATAAGGGGTGATTGAGGTTTTGTCTTGTAGTGTTTTTTCGATGCGGTCATTTAATAAGGTTTGATTGGCTAACCCCGTCAGTTTATCAAAATAAGCCAGTTGCTGAATTTCAGCTTGTGCGGCACGAATATCTGTTGTGTCTTGTAAGACACCAATGAAATGCTCGACGTTTTTAGACTCGTCTAGAATCATAGAAAGACTTAAGACCGCATAAAAAGTGCTGTCGCTTGTCGTATGAATTTGTACTTCGCCCGTCCAGAAATGCTCCCTTAAAAGAGAAGAAACGACTTTTTCAAAGGGAACTTTGAAGCTGACTTGCTGCTTTAACCAGTCCAGATAAGTCAGTTCATTCAGGGCTTGATGGGAGAGTCCGGTGTAGGCACAGAACGCATGGTTAGGTTGTTTGATATAACCTTGAGAATTGGTCACAAATTGGCCCGCATAGCTGGCTTCCATCAGTTTGTTTTGTGCCGTGATTTGTTTGCTCAGGCTTTGGTCTGTGACAATAAGCAGAATATGTGGCGTGGTATGAAGGTCAATCCAATAGGCTTGCAAGCGAACGGGAACAGCCGTTTCCCTTTGTGAGCTTTTCAACCAGACTTGGCAATGTGGCGCTTCTTTGTTTTGGTGTAACGCTTGTAACCAGGTTTTTAAATCAAAGGTTTCACCACGGTGCTTTTGCTTGAATAATACGATCTCTTGATAGAATTTTTGCGGCGCTTCCAACGCGGGGTAATAATCTTTAAACGGTTGGTTGAATAAAATCGGGCTGGCATCGGCAGTGAAGAGAGCGACCCCTTCATCGAAACGGTTAATGATTTCGAGGGTTTGAGTGTGTGAGGTTTTTAGAGCTTTTAAATGCTTTTCTTCAAGTTCAGTATGCATTCGAGTCTAAGTTTATATAAGCAGCCATAATTGTTTTAATCATAGCGCATTTTCAATGCGCTTTAAGATTTTTTTAAGCAAATCACTGTTTAAGTGAATTTTCGCCAAAACAGCGTCTTTCCATGAGGTTAATTGTCATAGATTACGCTGGGCAACCAAGTCGCCAGTTCTGGCCAAACGGCGAGCATAACCAACACAGAAAGTTGAATCAAAATATAAGGCATGACCCCTTTGTAGATATCGATGGTTTTAACTGAAGGAGGCGTCACGCCGCGTAAATAAAACAATGCAAACCCAAAGGGCGGCGTGAGGAAAGCGGTTTGCAAGTTAATCGCAATCATAATACCAAGCCAGATTGGATCAACGCCCATCATAAGCAAGATGGGCGCGACGACCGGCACAATGATGTAAGTGATTTCAATGAAATCTAAAAAGAATCCGATAATGAACATTAAGACCATGACGATGAGTACCGCGGTAAAGACGCCACCGGGTAGATCCATTAAAAATTCCTGCATCAGTTCGTCACCGCCCAGCCCGCGGAAAGTCAGTGAGAAAAAGGCCGCACCGATAAAAATCAAGAAAATCATGCTGGTGACTTGGAGTGTGCCGCGCATTACGGTTTGAATCATGGTGAGGTTCAAACGGTTTTTGGCGGCTGCAAGCAACATGGCGCCAAGTGCTCCAAGAGAGGCTGCTTCCGTCGGCGTGGCATAGCCTCCTAAAATGGAACCTAATACCAATAAAATCAGAGCCAGTGGCGGAATCAAGCTATTGATGACACGTTTACCTAAGCCTGGTGGGTGTTTCACATTTGAGTCGGCTGGAACGGTTTCAGGTTTTAACATCGCCATTGTGAACACGTAGAGCATGTACAGCACTACGAGCAGCATGCCAGGGAAAAGCGCTCCGATAAAGAGATCGCCGACCGATAAGGTTTCAGGCGAAAAGATTCCCTGATTAAGTTGTGCTTGTTGATAAGACGAAGATAAGACATCCCCGAGTAGAATTAGAATAATGGATGGCGGAATGATTTGGCCTAACGTACCTGAAGCGCAGATGGTACCAGTTGCCAGCTTGGGGCAATAGCCTTGTTTTAACATGGTTGGTAAGGCCAGTAGCCCCATCGTGACCACTGTTGCTCCGACAATCCCGGTGCTGGCGGCCAGTAGCGCTCCGACCAGAATGACTGATAAGCCTAAGCCGCCTTTAAACCCTCGCATGACTTCATCCATTGTGCCAAGCAGCTGCTCGGCCAGTTTGGATTGTTCCAACATGATGCCCATAAAAACAAACAATGGCACGGCGGTTAAAGTCGGGTTGCTCATAATCGAATAAACGCGATTGGGAATGCTTTGTAAAAAAGCCATATCAAACCAACCGAATTGGACAGCCACCAAAGCGAATAACAGTGACACCCCAGATAGGGTCAAGGCCACGGGAAAGCCGATCATTAAGGCGATAAAAACAAGGGCAAAGAGTATTAACGCAAGAAATTCCATTAAAACATCTCCTTGCGATCGGATTGTTTTTGCACCAGTAGTGCTTTCACTCCATCATGGTCAGGGGCGGTGATTTGCAAATAAGATTCCGAAATCATAGCAAGGACTTGCAAAAGCATGAGTCCGCCCATGATCAAAATGAACGTTTTGAGTAGATAAAGATAAGGCAGTCCGCCGGCTTCAGAAGAGCCTTCTTGAATGGCCCAGCTACCACTGACATATCCCCAGCTTACCCAGAGTAAAAAAATGAGGGTCGGTAAAGCAAATACAAACCCGCCGATCAAATTCACCCAGGCCTGACGAGAGACAGACATTTGGCTATAAAATACATCCACTCGGACATGACGGTCTTGCTGAAGTGTATAAGCCATTCCCATCATAAAAAAGATCGCATGGTTATACAGGATGGTTTCTTGAAGTGCGATAGAACCGCTGTTGAAGCCATATCGCAATACAACGATCAACGCTGATAGAAGAACCAGAGAGAGTGCCAGCCATGCAGTCAGATGTCCGATTGATTTTTGAAATTGGTTTTGTTTGATTACAAACTGGACAAGAGCAGGGGTGATGTTTGTCATTCGGGTCTCATTTTGGCGGCTGGAAGTTGCGTTGATTCGACTTCAATATTGTTTTTTTTAGTCGCAAATATTCTACCTTAACTGATGTGAAAATCGCAAATAAGGGCTTAATTTGGCTTGAAAAAACAAAAAATGACCAGGCCTGGTCATTTTTTATAAAGCTCAATAAAGCGTCAACCCTGTTTAGCTTATTGGATTTTCAGATAAGCAAATCCCTCGCTTTGCAACATGGCGATTTTAGCCACGCCTGAAGCGGTCAGGTCAATGCCTTTGTAGACTTTCGCTTTATCCAATCCAACTTCTTTGCGAGTTTTATCACAAAGATGCACTTTCACACCACGAACATTAATTAACGCATCTAAGCGACCTTTGAGTTCCTCTCGGCGTTCCAAAAGCGCTTTGTCAGCCGCATATGGCGTGCCTTTGAGGGCATCGTCCGTGGTAAAGCGTAAGCCATAGCCGACAAAGACCAAATGAACTTCGGCTTCCATTAGTTGTGATTCGTAAAAGTTAATGATGTTGTTGATGGAGGTCAAGGTAGCGGAGTAGCGAGTGGGGTTCTTGAAGTCCACATGGTAAACCACTTTGGCACCGTCATCGGCGGCTTGAGCCGTCATGCTGGTTACCAAGAAAAAACTGATGAGCAATAGCGGAAGTAACTTAAAAAAACGCATGGCAAAATCCTTTTAAAAAATCAATGACATTTCATGTATTAGCGTAGACCGAAAATTTTGCAATGTCCAGTAAAGTGACGAGAAAGCATTTTGGATATGAAAATCTCGGTTGCTGATGTCGTTTTAAGGTGAGATATGTTGTACAGTGTTGTATAGAATTTGTATAATTATTCAAAGTGTGCAACAATATTGGCCAGAAGTATTGATTTATGTCATGTTACCATGACGTTCAGAATGAAAGATCAAAAAACGCCAGGAGTTGATATGTTCCACCAGAAAATAAAACAAACATTAAAAGATTGTGAACAAGAAAACAGTGCATTGCAGGGCGTTGTTCAAGCCATCAACCGTTCTATGGCAATGATTGTCTTTACACCGCAGGGCGAAATATTAGATGCGAACGAAAACTTCCTGAATGTGGTCGGGTTTTCTTTAGCAGAACTGAAAGGTCAGCACCATCGGGTATTGGTGCCGGAGGAAATCAAGCAATCTTTGGAATATCAGCAGTTTTGGCAAAAACTGGCTCAAGGGGATTATTTTCAAGATCGTTTTTTACGTCAGGATGCTCAAGGTAATTTTATTTGGTTGGAAGCCAATTACAATCCTGTTTTTGATGAAAATGGACGCGTGATCAAAGTCATCAAGTTTGCCACTGATATTACCGAGCAGGTTGAGCAGGAAGTTAAAATCGCGGCGAAACTGGAAGCGATTGACAACTCCATGGCGGTAATTGAATTTGATTTAGACGGTAATATTCTCGAAGCAAACGATAACTTTTGTCAAACGATGGGGTATGACTTGTCTGAAATCAAAGGGCAACACCATCGTTTGTTTGTTGAGCCCAGTTATGCACAAAGCCCAGCTTATGCAGCATTCTGGCAACGTTTGCAAAACGGGGAGGCGCAAATCGGAACTTTTGAACGTTTTGACAAGAATGATAACCCTATCTGGCTGGAAGCCAATTACAATCCAGTCTATAACCAGGAAGGAAAATTAACCCGCTTTGTGAAGTTTGCAACGGATGTCTCTACCAATAAAAGTACGTTGCTTTTGACGACCGTGGTAGACGATGCGGTTTCTGTGCTGGACGAATTCAGCCAAGGAAACATTACGGCCAGAATGAAAGACCATTTGGATCCTGCCAATAGAACCATGTTTGATGACAGTATCGGTCGGCTCAGTCATGGATTTGAAGTTGTGGCAGACCGTTTAGGCGAAGTGGTGGCTACGGCATTGAATGCCTCGGAAACAGTGAGTTCCGCAGCCCATGAAGTGTCTGAAGGCTCCGCAACACTGAATCAGCAGGTTCAAGAACAGGCTGCCGCATTGGAAGAAACCTCCGCAACCATGGAGGAGATGAATTCTGCTGTGCAAAACAATACCGATAACGCTCAAGAAACAGCCAAAGTCGCTTCGGATGTTCAGTTGAAAGCGGAAGAAGGGGCAAAAGTGATGCAAGAGACCATTGAAGCAATGAATGCGATTCAGGCGTCCAGTCATAAAATTGCAGAGATTGTCACGCTGATTGACGGCATCGCTTTTCAAACCAATTTGCTGGCGCTGAATGCAGCGGTTGAGGCGGCTCGAGCAGGAGACCACGGGCGTGGGTTTGCTGTGGTGGCAGGTGAAGTACGTGCTTTGGCTCAAAAGTCTGCCGAAGCGGCACGAGATATTAAAAAGTTAATTGACGAAAGTGTGGAGCGGATTGATATTGGTACCGGATTGGCCTCCAACTCGGGAGAGATGTTGCAAGGCATTCATCAATCGGTAGATCGAGTAGCTGAAATGATTGAGCAAATTGCCACCGCTTCGGTTCAGCAAGCACAAGGCATTAATCAAGTACGTCAATCCATTGCGCAAATTGAATCTGTGACTCAGCAAAATGCGGCGCTGGTTGAAGAGACTAATGCATCATCTGAAAGCCTCAGTTATCAATCTCAAGTGTTGCAGAAAGACATGTCTTTTTTCACGGTATCGCCACAATTAGCTGCCCCAGAAGATTCGATGAGTGATGCGAACCTGATGAAGCGAATCGCATAGTGAGATAAGAAGCGTGTGGTCGACACGCTTTAAAACAAAAAAACCGCCAGGCCTGGCGGTTTTTTATTGGAAGCAGTGGCGACTTAAAAACGATTGTTTCGGAAGTCATCAAATGCTTGATGAAGTTCCTCTTGCGTGTTCATGACAAAAGGTCCGCCTTTGGCGATGGGTTCACGAATCGGTTGCCCTGAGATCAATAAGAATCGTCCCGGCGTGTTGCCTGAATCGACTTGAACGCTGTCGCCGTTAGACAAAATGCCCAACATCCCTTTTTGTAAAAGCACACCTTTGTTGCCGACTTTGACACTGCCTTCAACCACTAGGATGAAACTGTGACTGTCCGTTTCTAAGGGTTGGCTAAATTCACTGTCCGCCGCCAAGCTCACGTCTAAATAAGTTGGGTTCACGAAAGTGTTTTTAACCGGCCCTTCGGTTCCTTTTTCGGTTTTCCCGGTTACCACTCGGATTTCAGTGCCATTTTCCCAGGTTTCAACCGGCACTTGGTCTGGTGTGAACTCTTGGTAGGCCGGCGGGTTCATTTTGGCATGGCCTGGCAGGTTGATCCAGAGCTGAAATCCTCTAAGCAACCCATTTTCTTGCTCGGGCATTTCAGAGTGAATGACCCCTTTTCCTGCTGTCATCCATTGCACCCCTCCGGATTCAATGACGCCTTCATTGCCCTGATTGTCCTGATGTCGCATCCGACCATTGAGCAGGTAAGTGACTGTTTCAAATCCGCGGTGTGGGTGCGGTGGAAATCCTGCAATATAATCATCCGGATCATCGGATTCAAAAAAATCCAACATGAGAAATGGATCCAAATCTTGAATTTCCGGTTGGCCGATGAGTCGGGTTAAGCGAACGCCAGCACCATCCGATGCCGGCATCCCGCGTGTCACGATCATCACTTCTTTGGTTGCGTTCATGGGATTCTCCTTTGAATGTCTGCAATAAGATTCTTTATCCTATGAAATAGATTAACGCTTGATTTGAGTGTAAAAAACCAGCAAAATCCAAAAACACTGTTCTAAAAAATAGAACAATCTCGAGGTGAGTGTTGAGGAGTATAGAAATAATGGGTCAACTTGAAGATATTCAGGTCTTTGTCCGGGTGGTTGAGGCTGGAGGGATTGGTCGGGCGGCTGAGCAATTGAATTTAGCAAAATCTGCGGTGAGTCGAAGACTGGCTGACTTGGAGGATCGATTAGAAACCAAGTTAATCAACCGCACAACTCGAAAATCAAGCTTAACCGAAGCCGGCCAAGTTTATTATGAAAAAGCGTTATCTGTGTTGGATTCGGTGACGGAAATGAATCAAATGACGGTGGCTCGAGAAGCCAGTTTGGAAGGTACCTTAAGGTTAGCCGTGCCACTTTCGTTTGGGCTGGAACATTTATCTCCTGCGCTGGATAGTTTTACGCAGGCACATCCTAATTTAACATTGCATGTCGACTTTTCAGATCGGGAAGTGGATATTGTTGAAGAAGGATTTGACTTGGCTTTTCGTATTACCGATTTAAAAGACTCAACGATTCAGGCACGAAAAATTGCGCCGATTCGATTTGTGATGTGTGCCAGCCCGAGTTATTTAAAAAAACATGGCACACCGAAAACGGCTGAAGACTTGAAGCATCATAAAATTTTACGTTATGGGTCGAAAGGCGCAGAGAATTGGCACTTGATTGGGCCGGATAATAAAGAGCGTCATTTGAACTTGCCCAGTCATCTCTATTCGAATAATGGCAGCTTTCTGTTGAATATGGCGAAAGCCGGGCACGGAATTGTATTGGAACCCACCTTTATTGCTTGGGAGGCTTTGGCGACAGGTGAGTTGGTTCCTCTTTTAACCGATCATAAAATTCCAATGATGCATGCTTATGCGGTGTATCCACAAAATCGTTTTCTTTCTCAAAAAGCGCGTGCTTTTATTGATTTTCTGGTCGATCGTTTTGGCAACAACGCTTACTGGGATCAAGGGTGAGTAAATCCACTTTATTTGCATATTCCGTAGGCATTTCAAGTCATAATAGAAAATTATTATTTACCGTAATTTGTTTTTGAAGGCAATAAACATGTTGGATGTTTTTTTTAAGTGGCGAGGCCATTACGCTTGGCTTTTTTTGATGACAAGTTCAGTTCTTGCTGATGAACTTAAGTCGACCCCATCGATTTCTTCTAAATCGCAAGCTGTTCCTGTCATTGCATACAGTGTGAAGCCCGTCAAAATCCCCGTTGATTTGGAAGTTTTAGGAACGCTTCATGCAAAGGAGTCGGTTGATATTACTGCTAATGTGACGGAGATTGTCCAGGCTATTCATTTTAAGGATGGTGAAAAAGTTCGCAAAAGTCAGCTGCTGGTGGAGTTGAATTCGCAAGAAGAGTTGGCTTTGCTGGAAGAGGCGAAAGAAGCGACTGAAGAAGCGAAACGTCAATATGACCGGGTTAAAGAGATTGAAGGACGAGGGTCCGTTACGCGTTCTTTAATTGACGAGCGTTATCGTTTGTGGAAGACTTCCGAAGCCAAGCGAAAAGTGATTCAAGCACAGTTAGCAGACAGACGTATTTATGCGCCTTTTTCCGGTCAAGTTGGGTTTCGTCAGTTAAGTGTAGGCGCTTTGGTTCAAGCTGGAACGAAAATTGTCAGCTTGGACGACACCAGTCAAATGAAATTGGATTTATTGCTTCCAAGCCAATATTTATCGAATTTAAAAATTGGTCAGGCAGTTGAGATTGAAACGGCTTCCTTTCCAGGGCGCCGTTTTAAAGGCGCGTTGCGAGCCATTTCCCCGCGAGTTGAAGCAAACCTGCGCATGATACAGGCAAGAGCACTTATCGCGAATCCGAAAGCAGAATTGAAAACAAATATGATGGTTCGAGCTTTTTTGCATTTGCCTCCGCACGCCAAGTTAATGATTCCCAACAGTGCCATCTTGATGTTGGGTGACCGCCAGTTTGTTTACCGATTAACCCCTTCAGAACGGTCGGGAATATACCAGTTGCAGAAAGTGGAAATTGAAACGGGGGATAGAAAGGCCAAATTGACACAAGTATTAAAAGGGCTTGGAGAAAACGACATTATTGTCAGTCAGGGCTTGATGCGAATTTCGTTGAATAAACCTGTCCGTATTAAAGCGATGCAGTCTGGACAGCCTCAAGAACTCTTACTCAAGAAAACCGTACCTCAAAGAGAGGTGCCCTAATGTGGTTGTCTGATACGTCGATTAAGCGACCCGTTTTAGCGACCGTCGCTTCTTTCTTATTGGTGGCTTTTGGGTTGATGGCTTTTGATCGTATGAGTTTGCGGGAATATCCGAATGTGGATCCGCCGGTTATTTCCATTGAAACCACTTACTTAGGCGCTTCTGCCGAAGTGGTTGAAAGTCGCATAACGAAACAGATTGAGGATCGCATTGCAGGCGTTTCGGGAATTGAGTATATCTCCTCCCAATCTACTGATGGTCGATCTAACATCACTGTAGAGTTCAGCATTAATCGGGATATTGATGCCGCTGCCAATGATATTAGAGATCGCGTTTCCCGGATTGCCGATAATTTGCCGGTTGCGGCCGATGCTCCGGAGGTTGAAAAAGCCGATGGGGATGATAGTCCGATCATTTGGTTTAACTTGGCCAGTGACCGTATGACCATTCCAGAACTCACGGATTTTGCGGAACGATATATTGTTGATCGTTTTTCCGTGTTGGATGGCGTTGCCCGTGTACGAGTCGGAGGAGGACAATCGTTTGCATTGCGTGTTTGGCTGAACCCACAAAAGCTTGCCCTTTACGGGCTTTCGCCCACGCAGATTGAGAATCAGATTCGTGCGTCAAATATTGAGTTGCCTGTGGGATCTCTCCAGGGAGATGACGTGATGTTGACGCTGCAAGCTGAAAAACCGCTACAAAGCGTTGAAGATTTTAAACAACTGGTCATTAAACAAGATAAGCAAATTGGTCAAATCACTCTGGGAGATGTGGCTCAAGTTCAGATGGGTGCGATAGAGCGGCGTCGGTTCTTTAAAGGAAATGGCATGCCGATGGTCGGAATCGGGATAATTAAACAGTCTAATGCTAATACCTTGACCGTTGCCGAGCTAGCCAACGAACGTAAGGAGTTGATTAATCAGACCTTGCCTGAAGGTCTGAACTTGGAAGACAGTTATGATGCTTCCGTTTTTGTGCATCAAGCTGTGAATGAAGTGTTCAAAACGTTATTTATCGCCTTAGGCTTGGTGGTACTGGTGATGTTGGTGTTTTTAAAAAATGTCCGTGCGGCTTTAGTGCCGGCTGTCACATTGCCGGTGTCATTAATAGCCACTTTCTGGGTGTTGTGGATGCTAGGTTTTTCGGTCAATTTGCTGACATTGTTAGCATTGGTACTGGCGATTGGACTGGTAGTGGATGATGCCATCGTGGTGCTCGAAAATACACAACGACATTTGGATCTGGGGTATAAACCGATTGCCGCTGCTTACCTTGGCACCCGGCAAGTTGGATTTGCGGTTATTGCGACCACGATGGTGTTGATTGCTGTCTTTTTACCGATTGGGTTCTTAGAAGGGAGTGTGGGGCGCCTGTTCTCAGAGTTTGCCATTACCTTAGCGGTGGCTGTGCTTTTTTCCAGCTGGGTCGCCCTAACCTTGTCTCCTGCATTGGCTTCCAATATTTTGTCTGCTTCTAAAACAACAGGCTCAACCGGTCAAAAAAGACATCATTCACGGCATCGGTTTAAAAAAATATTGGTTAAAAATTTACGTCATCCAGTTTGGGTCGTGTTAATTTTTTTAGGCGTGATAGCTTCCATGGTTTTCCTTTCTCAGAAAGTCCCGCAAGAGTATGTGCCTAAAGAAGACCGAGGCGTCTTTTTTGTAATGGTAAAAGGACCGGAAGGAGCCACATTTGATTATATGCAAAGTTATATGAATGAAATTGAAAATCGGTTAATGCCTCTGGTGGAAAAAGGTGAGGTAAAGCGCTTGATTGTTAGAGCGCCACGTTCATTCGGGTCTGGAGAGGTTTTTAACTCAGGTTTTGTTATTGTGGTGCTGAATGATTGGTCACAACGACGATCTGGTTTTGACATCATGCGCTCGGTTCGAAAAGATCTGGCAGACCTTTCCGGAGTGAAAGCCTTTCCAGTGATGCGATCGAGTATTGGTGGCCGTATACAGAAGCCAGTGCAATTTGTGATTGGGGGACCTAGTTATGACGCATTGGAACAATGGAAAGGCTTGATGGATCAGGCAATTGAGAAAACCAATCCAGGGTTGAACAGTTTGGATTGGGATTATGAACCCAGCAAACCACAACTTCGATTGAAAGTGGATTATGCCCGTGCTCGCGCATTGGGGATTTCTCATCAGGATATCACTGAAACATTACAGATTTTGCTGGGTTCAAAGAAGGTGACCACATTCGAATATGATGGAGAAGAGTACGATATTCTTCTAAAGGCAGATCCTAAATGGTTTAAGACTCCTGATGACTTGAATCAAATTTATCTCAATGCTGATGGAAGCGAACAGATGATTCCCTTGTCGAGTTTGGTTTCCATGAGCGAAGATGCAACGGCGTCCAGTTTGAATCGTTATAATCGAGTACGGGCGATTACACTGTCTGCAAAGTTGGATGATCATTTGTCATTGGGACAGGCCTTAAATTATTTAAATGATTTAACTCGTCAGACACTTCCTTCAGAAGCCACAATTGATTACAAAGGACAGTCCAAAGAATTTCAAACAGCAACCAGTTCGCTGTATTGGATCTTTTTATTTGGCACACTAGTTGTCTTTTTGGTGTTGGCTGCGCAGTTTGAAAGTTTTATTCAGCCGTTTGTCATTATGTTGACGGTTCCGTTAGCGTTTGCAGGGGGCATTTATGCGTTGTTATTCTATGGGTTAAGTCTGAATATTTACAGCCAGATTGCATTAATTATGTTGTTGGGTTTAGCAACTAAAAATGGGATTTTAATTGTTGAGTTCACCAATCAATTACGAGATAAAGGGGTGCCGGTCTATCATGCTTTGGTCTCGGCAACACATCTACGTTTACGGCCCATTATTATGACGGCATTTACGACTTGTGCTGGAACCATTCCTTTGATGTTTTCAGAGGGCGCGGGGGCAGAAACCCGTCAGATTTTAGGCTATGTGTTGTTGTGGGGGGTCGCATTTTCAACTCTGTTAAGTTTGTTCGTGCTGCCGGTGGCTTATGCGTTGGTGGCAAAAAATACCGGTTCGCCCCAGGCAAAAACAGGTGCCCTTAAACGGGCACTGTCAGAATCATAAGGCCTATCGTAGGAGGCCTATTTGTAGGTTTTGAATTGACCGATCAGCGTAGAAAGTTGTGCGGCATAATTATCCACTTCTTTACTCGCATTATCGGTTTTCGCAGCGCCTTGAGCCACCGATTGCGCGATGTCGTTAATTTGATTGACACTGTTATTCACGACTTCTGTCTGTTTGCGTTGGTCTTCCGCTGAGTTGGCAATTTGGTTGTTCATTTCAGTAATGGTGTTGACAGCCGCGGCGATATGTTTAAGAGAGTCACCTGCCTCGTTGGCTTTTTTAACACTTGAGCAAGCTTGTTCTCGACCTTTATTCATAACATCCACTGCCTGTTGAGCAGCTGTCTGCAAGTTGGCGATCATCGATTCAATTTTCTTAGCAGATTCTTGCGTTTTACTTGCTAGCGTTCGAACTTCGTCTGCGACCACGGCAAACCCTCGACCATTTTCCCCAGCGCGAGCCGCTTCAATTGCCGCATTTAAGGCAAGCAAGTTGGTCTGTTCGGCAATGTCTTTAATCACATCCAAAACGGTGGCAATATTTTCACTGTCTTCTTTTAGAAGCTGAATCGCATTGGCCGTTTTTTCTACTTCATCGGCCAAAGCTTGAATCGAACTGACTGTGTCCTGTACCACCATGGAACCATCATGGGTGGCCGTGTTGGCTTTTTCGGCGGCTTCTGAAGCAGCAAATGTGTTGTTGGACATTTCGGTAACCGTGTTGGTCATTTTGCCAATGGCTGAGACCACCATCTGAGTCCCTTCCTGTTGGCGACTGACGCCATTTTGAGTTTCATGCGTGACCGAAACCATTTCGTTGGCAGACTGGTTTAAATGGCTTGAAACGTCGGAAATCTGACTGATCATATTTCTAAGGTTTTCTGACATCAGGTTAAAGCTGTTGGCCATGTCGCCAATAAAGTCGAAACTGATGAGGCTGCAGTTATGCGAGACATCATTATTACTGATCGCATTCGCCACTTCACCGATGCGTTTTAAACGATTTAACAGCATGTAGTTCAATAACCAATAATTGAAAACCCCGATGCTGATCCCGGCAATGATACAAGAGAGGACGAACCATGCCAGCATACCTTCTTTCCATTCAACAAATAAGTTAGCAAACAATGGAAATGAAATGCCCATAAAAAAGCCGAAGCCGAGGAATACAAGCAGCATCTTTCTTAAAATACTGGGTTTGTTATAGTTCATAAAAGCCATATTGAAATTATCCATCTATTTTTGGTTAGCCATCATAAAGCAATTAGCTTGCCAGTGCGATCAAGAAAAAGCAGGCATGTATTAATATTTGTTATCTGTCTCGCTTTAAACCCTTACAAAATTTCATTGTTACTGAGAGATTAATTTTTTTAAAATCGAACTAGTTGTAAAGCAATTTCATTAAGATATTGTTTTATATAGATATTTATGTCGAATTATAAGGAGGGTGTTATGGCACATGTCAGTACAGTTCATTCACACCGACATTATAGTGATATGCCACAGGGCGAAGTCTTGATTTCGCATGAAGTTCAACTTCACCAAATAGGGGATTGGCTCATAAAGGGCTGGCAGGATATGGCTCGTGCGCCACTCGGTTCTCTATTTTATGGCTTGGCGTCGATGCTTATTATTATGTTAACGATGGCCTTTTTTAGAGGGGCTCCACCGTTGATGTTAATCGCTGGCGCGACCTTTATTTTTGTGATGCCATTTCTTGCGATGGGGTTGTATTACCTTGCCTATCGACTAGAAAAAGGCTTATCTCCGGATTTAATCTCGTCTCTTTTTGCATGGCGAAGCAATAGTTCCAATATAGCCTTATTTGCCTTAACGCTTGGGGGAATTTTAAGTTTTTGGTTAATGATGGCAATTGTAATCGCAGGGGGTGCAAGATCAGAAGCGCTGTTAATTGTTGATACCAGCGAAGGGATGTTGGGATTCTTAACGTCTGAAGCAGGCATGGTCTTTATGAGTGGTTTTTTCCTATTGGGGGCCGCGGTTTTGGCATTGGTTTTTACCATCAGTGTGGTCACGATGCCATTAATGTTGCGAGATGAAAAAGTGGCCTTTATTCCGGCAATGATCATGAGTTATAAAGTCACCATGGAAAATAAAGCTGTGATGACGGTCTGGGCTCTCACTTTAGGCATCCTTGCGACGATTGGGATTGCTACGATGGGGCTTGGTTTAGTCGTGATTATGCCGTTATTGGCTTATGCCAGTTGGCACGCCTTTAATGATTTGGTTGAAATACGACAAGAACCGTAATCCTTTCTAATTATTTTGGCTTATTAAAAAGCCCTTTACTTAAAAGGGCTTTTTTTATGTTTAACGTCATTTAGCTGACCATTTGTGCCAATAAATTTTCAGTGCCGCCAAAAAGAGGATAAGCAAGCTTAAAGCTTGAAGCCAAATTGGTAATGTTTCATGATGAGCTTGCATTGAGGTGACAAGGTTCCAGTTCCATTGTGCGAGCAGTGCATCGAAAACCAAGCCGGCAGCCAAAGCGGAAAAAACGGTACCGGCTAAATAAAGCCACATGGTTTTTCGTCCCAGTAGTTGCGAAATAATACCCAATGTGCCGATGTTGGTGGCGGGACCTGATAATAAAAAAACCAAGGCTACGCCAGGGGAAATGCCTGCCAAAATCAACCCCACAGCGATAGGTGTTGAAGCGGTGGCACAGACGTACATCGGAATACCGATTAACAGCATAATAATCATGGCCACTAACCCTGAGCCCCATTGGGTTAAGAAATCTGTCGGAATGTAGGTTTGTACGATGGCGGCAAAAATTAACCCTATGGTTAACCAACCCACGATATCAGCTAACATGTCACTGAAGGCGTAGCGAATGCCTTTCCATGAATTTTGCAACCATGATGTTTGACTCGAATGATCGTTGCTGCCACAGCAACGGGTAGAGGTTGTTTTTGGTGTTGAATCGCAGCGGCTAGATTCGGCTTGGCAACAAGACGAAGGGATCTCAGCTTCTTGTTGTTCATGTTTTGCAGGCCGTTCTTTGCCAAAAATCAGTACCAACAGCCCGGTAAAAAATGCTGAGAAAAGGGCGCTAATGGCTCTTACAATTGCCATCACCGGCCCCATTAATGCATAGGTCACACTGATTGAATCAACGCCTGTTTCCGGTGTGGAAATTAAAAAAGACACCGTGGCTGATTTGGAGGCGCCTGCTTTTCTCAACCCTACGGCTGCTGGAACAACGCCACAAGAGCACAGTGGTAAAGGAGCGCCAAGTATAGTGGCTTTGGTGATGGCACTTAAATCATTAGCTTGTAAATGTTTATTGAGAAAATCAATGGGCAGTAATGTTTTGATGAGTCCACCCAGCACTAACCCCAGCACTAACCAGGGTGCTGACTCTAGAGCTAAAGACAGAAAGTTCTCGAATAGTATCATGGGGCTTGCTTCCTAGTGAAATCTTTTAGCAAGCCTACTCTATTTGCTGTCAAAACTCAATTGCATTGGTGGTTTAAACCACGAGTATGACTTGTTATTTAATGGAGAATCGTTTATTTTGGCGCTCCGATTTAAAACGGTTCTTAATTATATAGAGAGTTTATGTCCGATTCGAAAGCTACCAATGCCTTATCCCTTTTACAAACCGTTTTTGGGTATGATGCATTCCGTTCCCATCAAGCCGAAATCATCGATGATTTGGTTGCGGGCTCAGATTGTTTTGTATTGATGCCGACGGGGGGCGGAAAGTCGCTTTGCTATCAGATTCCCGCCTTGATCCGTCCAGGAACGGCTATCGTCGTCTCGCCGTTAATTGCATTGATGCAAGATCAGGTCAGTGCTTTGAAAGCCAATGGGGTGAAAGCGGCTTATTATAATTCGACCTTGGATTATGAGTCTGCCGATCAGGTCCTGATGCAGTTGCATACCGGACAATTAGATTTACTTTATGTATCCCCTGAGCGTTTATTGAATCAAACGTTTTTTCAACAGTTACAACAATTACCCATTGCACTCTTTGCCATTGATGAGGCGCATTGTATTTCACAATGGGGACATGATTTCCGGCCGGAATATAGCAAAATTGGTCAATTACGAGACTATTTCCCGCAGGTTCCGTTTATTGCCTTGACCGCGACAGCCGATGCCGCGACCCGCCAAGATATTTTACAGCGCTTGAATTTGCATCAACCTCATGTGCATGTCAGCAGTTTTGATCGCCCTAATATTCGTTACACCGTGTTTGAAAAACGACAGCCGATGAAGCAATTGCTTAGCTTTTTGGAAGCTCGGCCAGGTCACCAAGAGAGTGGAATCGTGTATTGCCTGAGTCGAAAACGCGTTGAAGAAGTGGCTTTGCAATTGCAAGATAAAGGCTATCGGGCGAAAGCCTACCACGCAGGATTACCAGGAGATGTTCGACAAGCAGTGCATCAGCAATTTATTCGAGATGAAGTGGATATCGTGGTGGCCACTGTGGCATTCGGCATGGGGATTGATAAACCGAATGTGCGATTCGTGGTGCATTATGACTTGCCGAAAAATATTGAAGGTTATTATCAGGAAACCGGTCGAGCGGGTCGAGATGGCTTAGAGTCAGAAGCATTGCTGCTCTACGGCGCACAGGATATCGTCACCGCAAGGCATTTTGTCGAGAATAACCCGAATGAAGATCAGCGTCGTATTGAAAACTTTAAACTGAGTTGTATGGTCGATTTTGCCGAAGCACAATCTTGTCGCCGCAGTGTGTTATTGAATTATTTCGACGAGAGAACGGATCATGCCTGTGGCAACTGCGATATTTGTTTGAATCCGCCACGATTTTTTGATGCCACGGTTGCCGCGCAAAAAGCGCTGTCTTGCGTCTATCGGCTCGATCAAGGGTTTGGGGTGCGTCATGTCATTGATGTTCTACGAGGGATGGAGCATGAGCGCATTCGTCAGCTGAACCACCAAAGCTTGAGCACCTATGGCATTGGCAAGGAATATTCAGTGGTGGAATGGGATAGTCTTATCCGCCAGTTGATTCATTTGGGGTATTTGGTTCAGGATATCCAACAGTATTCCGTGCTCAAGCTGACCGAGAAAGCGGGAGACCTCCTCAAGGGCAAGGTGTCGCTGCAACTGGCGATGCCACGTAATAAAGTGCCCAAATCAACTCGTGGTGGTCAGAAAAATAAAGCCGACTTAACGGCAGATGAACTGGAGCGCTTTGAAACGTTACGCCGTTTGAGAAAAGACATTGCCGACAGTGAAGAGCGCCCAGCTTATCAAGTATTTGGTGATGCCGCTTTGATTGAAATGGCGAAACGCTGCCCGCAAAATGATTCGGAATTGTTGGCGATCAACGGCGTGGGCGAAAGCAAACTGGCCAGGTATGGCTTTGAATTCCTCAATCAACTGCGCCAGTTTGAATAATTATGACCAGGCCTGGTTATTTTTATGAGATGATTTCGGTCATTGGATCAATATAAAGAAAAATGAATATGCATATTTGGGTGGATGCGGATGCTTGTCCGGTCGTGATTAAAGAAATTTTATTTAAAGCAGCACAACGGGCTAAAGTTCAAATGACTCTGGTGGCAAATCATACGATGCGGATTCCAAAGTCTTCTTATATTGATTTTTTACAGGTCACACAGGGCTTTGATATCGCCGATAATGCAATTGTGAAACGCCTTTCAGAGAAGGATCTGGTCATTACCGCCGATATTCCGCTGGCTGCCGAAGCGATTGAAAAGGGAGCAATCGCTTTAAACCCTCGCGGCGAACTCTATACCACAGAAAATATTCGTGCTCGTCTCAATATGCGAGATTTTATGGACTCGTTACGTTCCAGCGGTATCGATACTGGGGGGCCTCCGCCGCTGAATCAAAAGGATCGTCAAGCCTTTGCCAATCATTTGGACCGATTATTGACGCAATATGCGCGTCAGCGTTAAAGCCCTTATTACTGATCTAACAAGCATTACTTAACCTTTTCTTCAGTTTTCCATACTCTTCTCAAGGTTACTCAATCGTTTTAAATTGCTTTATCCCTATAATTTCAGTGGAAATTAATAGGCCTGTGAATAGGGCTAAAAATAAAAATGATAGGACTGAGGACCAACCAAGTGAAGCATTCAAAAGTAGGACTAGCTGTGTTAGCAGCGATGTATAGCCCTTTTTCTTTTTCGCAAACGACGTTAGACGCCATTACTGTGACCGCCACCAAAGAAGAACGTAAAGCTTTAGATGTGTCTCAAAGTGTGGATGTTGCTGATCGAAAAACGATTGAAGATAAAAATGCCCGTAACATCAATGATGTGATTAAAACCATGCCCGGGGTGATTGCGGTGAGTAAGAACGGTGGGTATGACTCTCGTTTAATCATTCGAGGCGCTGGTTTAAAGGCACGTTATGGTGTGCGTGAAATCATGGTTATGCGAGATGGGGTTCCGATGACGGACCCTGATAGTTTTACACGTTTCGACTTCATTGATATTGATGATATGGAATCGGTTGAAGTGTTTAAGGGACCTGGTTCCATTGAAGCCGCCAATGCCAGTGGCGGGGTTATCTCTGTCCGATCCATTTCCGTATTTGATGATTCAAAAGATTATTTTAAAGTGGGAGCAGGATCTGAAACCAGCCGTAATGCGGCGATTCATAAAACCTGGCAGGCGGGAGATGATGACAATTTTGCCGTTCAGCTTTCTCGTCGCCAAACAGATAATAATTGGCGTGAACATAATCAGTTCGATACCACGCAGTTTTCGGTGAAGCAAGGACATTTTTTTGCTGATGACAGCACCTTAGAAACCGAGCTCAGCTATCAAGAATCCAATATGCAATTGCCAAGCTCATTGAATGAAGATGGGTTTGCTTACTATAAAAACACCGGAGAAACCTTAAATGATAAGGCCAATACCGGGTCAGTTTGGTCACACAGTGCGCGTGACAGTAAAACATTGTTCTTTAATACCCGTTATAAGACAGAGCTGGGGAATGGCATTAAATTTAACCCTCAGTTCTATGTCAACAAATGGGAACACCTTCACCCGGTGACCGGGTTTATCAATGATTCAAAAAATAATTATGTTGTCGGAACAGATTTAATGTTCAGCCGTCAACACTCAGCCTTTGGCAAACCTGCCAGCCAAGTGTTCGGGCTGACGATGCGGGCGGATATTCGAGACGATAGTAAAAAATATAAATATCGTGATATCACCACCATTCCATCAGGGCGTATTGTTCAAATTTCGTCTGATGAAAAAGGCGATCTGGCTCAAGTAGAAGATGCAAGCAGTCAATTGAGCGGTGCTTATTTCCAGCAAACGGTTTCGGTTTCGCCCGATTGGACTTTGGAGGCTGGGCTACGTTATGACCACTTGAATATGGACATTTCAGGTCAGCAGTATTATGCATTCGATTATGCAGCGGGAGGTTATAAAGCCGGTGAAGGAGCGTATTCGTATAAAGCCAGTTATGACTTGTTTGCGCCAAAAGTGTCCGCGAACTATGCGCTTAATAAGCAAAGTCGTCTTTATGGAACAATAAGTGGCGCACAGCAGGCTCCGACGGATAGCGAAGTCAGCGCCAATTATGCTTATGGTCAAGCAGATAAACTCAAAGCGTCAACAGCACTACAGTATGAATTGGGCTATAAGCTGAATGCAAGCAGATTGGCAACGACGGTTGCGGTGTATCAGATAGACTTAACCGATGAGATTGTTGGCGTGAAAGATGGCTGGACAACTTATTATGTGAATGCCGGGAAAACGCAAAAGCGTGGTGCGGAGCTAAGCGCTTCCTATCGTTTAACGCCTTCCGTGACGCTAGGAGGAAGTGCTGCTTGGCAAGATTACCAGTATTTAGAATATGAGGACAGCGGTAATGATTATTCTGGTAATCAAGTGCGTTTTATTCCGGAACAGCAGTATAACGTTTTTGTCGGGTATCAATCGAATGAATGGCAAGCTCGAATGGAGGCGTTAGGGTTTGGCAGTTATTATATCGATGATGCCAATAGCGAAAAATATGATGGGTATCAGATGGTATCGAATATGATGCTGGGATATGAAATGAAAAAGCATAAGCTTCAATTGAATGTCAATAATGTTTTTGACATGCGTTATGCCGAAGAAGTCTCGAAAGATACGCGCGGAACCTATGCTTATACACCCGGCGCCCCGAGAAACATTCAATTAAATTATCGTTACCAACTCTAAGGAAAGATCATGGCAATAAATAATTTATTACGTTGGCCTTTTTTGGGAACGATTTTGCGTCATCCATGGATGTTGAACGCCCTTAGGATGGCTGTGCTTATTTTATTTTCCAGTGCGGTTTATTTTGGCATCACGTATCCGACGGAAACGGCCAACCCTTATACGGTGGCCATTTTTTGGTCTCTCTTTTGGCCGTTCTTTTTAGTGGTCTCGATGGTGACGTTTGGACCGCTATTCTGCGCGGTCTGTCCGCACAGTTTTATTGGAAAGTACCTTAATAAGATAGGGCCTCAAAAACTGATGCCGAATTGGATGCGGCATCGTTCATGGGGGCTTGGGTTGTTGGTCTTGAGCTACTGGGTGCCGGTTTATGTCTTCCCGGATTTCTTAAAAGTGCCTTATGTCAGTGCGATGTATTTTCTCGTACTGACCATGATCGCGTTGGTCGGGTTTTATTTGTATCGTAATATGGATTATTGCCGCTACGGTTGCCCAATCGGATCGGTGATTAAATCTTATGGTAAGGTCAGTTTTGCCCGGTTAGAAACGCAGTCGTCTGATTGCCAGACATGTCGAAGTTTTGATTGTGTGAAAGCCTGTCAGTGGAATCTTCGCCCGTATTTATTTGAGAAAAAGAATAATATGCAGGACTGCACGCTTTGTATGGACTGTGCGCAAGCGTGTGATTCCGTGCAGTGGAAGGTGTCTTCTTTCGCCAAGCAAGTAATTCAACCGGTGAAACAGTTAGACCGAATGACCATTTGGGTCTTTATTACACTTTTGGCAGTCATTACCATGGCCATGCGATTCCACCATGCATTGGGTCACAGCCCGATTCAAGAGAGCCTGCCATGGTTTCAAGTGGGGAATTGGTTAGAAATGGTCATGCCCGTCATTCCGATGATGGATTGGGTTGGATTGGTTGCGCTGTTGATGGCGGTCATTATGACGTTCAGTTTGACCTTGGGAGGCATGTGGCTGACCAGTCGATACACGCAAATTGATTTTTGGAAAGTGTTTGAAACAGCTGGGTTGGCTTTTGGCTCCTTGATGTTGATTGGGGCGCTCAGTCATATTGGGAGTTTTTTCTTTATTCACTATGCGCCGGATTTAGGAAATGCGTATTATTGGTTGATCAATTCTGATTCAGTCATGAAACCTCTGGCAAGCCATCGAGATGGCTGGATTCATTTGTTTAACCTTTTTAATTTCCTTGCGGTCATTGTGAGCAGTGTGATTTTGTACCAAAAACTGAAGCAACTTAATTTGTCGGGGACTCGACTGGGTGTGGCTTACTTTTCATCTGGGGTGGTTATTTGGGTGTATTTAGGATTGGTCATTTTAACGCTTTGGGCCAGAGCGCAGTAGCAACTAGATCATTCTTTATTTAAAAAAGGCGCTCATTGAGCGCCTTTTTTATTTTAAGATAGAGGCTAGGAATAAGTCGGTGTGGGGTTGGTGATGGATGAAAAAACGATACAGTGCCCTTATTGCTGGGAACTCATCACGGTTTTGGTCGATACAAGTGTTTCCGAACAGGATTATATTGAAGATTGTAGTGTCTGCTGTCATCCGATTCATTTTCGAATCAAAGTGGACGAAGGTGAAACTGTCGAGATAGAGGCTTTACATGAGGATGCGTTTTAATGACTTTGAATTTATCCGATTTAAGACAACGTTATTTAAAAGATGGCTTGGATGAAAACAATACCGATGAAAATCCGTTTGTGCAATTTGAAAAGTGGTTCCACCAAGCACAAAAGTCAGAGTTGTTAGAGCCGAATGCGATGGTGTTGTCTACCGTCAATGAAGACACTCAGCCCTCAACAAGAACGGTTCTGCTCAAACAATTCAGCCACGATGGGTTTGTTTTCTTTACCAACTATCGAAGCCAAAAGGCCAAAGACATTCAACATAATCCTAAGGTGGCTTTGCACTTTAACTGGTTGGAGCTGGAGCGCCAGGTTAAGATTCAGGGCGTCGCGACAAAAATTTCTTTAAAACAGTCTATGCGTTATTTCGCAACGCGTCCGAAGGGCAGTCAGATTGGGGCTTGGGTGAGCCATCAAAGTGAAGTCATTTCATCAAAGCAGTTATTGTTATCTCAATTTGAAAAGATGAAACAAAAGTTTCAATCCGGAGAAATTCCTTTTCCAGATTTTTGGGGTGGCTATTTAGTGGCGCCTCACCAAATCGAGTTTTGGCAAGGTGGGGATAATCGTTTGCATGATCGTATTTGTTATACCTTGGCAGATAACCAATGGGTTAAACAGCGCTTAGCGCCTTAAACTAAAAACGTTGTTTATCGACAAGGTTGGACTTGAATCCATTGCTCTTGATTAATGCCAAGCTGTTGCGCTGCCTTAAAATAGACATCGCATTGTGTTTGGGTCGGGTGCTTTTGTCGAGATAGAATCCAGGCATAGTCTTTTGAAGGACCGACAATCAATGCCATTTGGTAGTCGGAGTCCAACTTGGCAATATGGTAACCGCCATAGAAAGGACCGAAAAAAGACACTTTTAAGCTGCCAACATTTTCCGAACCCAGAAAATAAGCTTTTCCGATCGCTTCTTTCCATTTGTTTTTTTCATTATTCCAACCACGGTTTATGACTTTAACACCGCCATCTTCTCGGCGAGAGTAGGTTGCTGTTACTTCGGTTAACCCTTTTTCAAAAGAATGGTCCAGTCGGGCAACCTCATACCAACGTCCTAAGTAAGATTGGAGCTGAAACGGACTGACGGGAGTGACCCCTTCAGGTACTTGGGTGCATCCATTGAGCAGGAAAACGCCTAATAATGCTGTCGCTCTTGTTAACCAATACCGTAACCGCATGACCTCTCCGAATTTGAGTTTAATCGAGCCGAGCTAACAACATACCGTGCCCAAGAAAGAGATGCAAGTGCTAAAGTTTGCCAGCTGCTTTTAGCGCTTTGATGGCGTAAATGTCATAACGCGTGTTGGGGCTTTGAATGGAAGCATTCGGTTGGATTCCCACTAATGTGGGGGCGTTTTTGGGACGTTTGACAACAACCCGTTTTTGCGCAACATGGAGTGCCGCCTTGAGAAGGGTTTCACTATCCATGTCTGGACCAACCAGATGTTGCAAAGCTTGCATGTCTTTTTTGGTAGCGGCGCTTTTTTTCTTTTCCGGGTACATCGGATCAAGGTACACCACATCACAGATCGGTGTCTGATTCGTTAAATATTGGGTGGCATCGTCATTGATTAAGCTGAGCCGGCTGACTATTTCTTGGATTTCTTCGGGTGTATCATTTTGTTGGGCTCGATTTAATGCGTCCTGCAATAATGCGGCAATGATGGGCGAACGTTCAATCATAGTGACTTGGCAACCGAGGCTGGCAAAGACAAAGGCGTCCCCTCCCATGCCTGCAGTGGCGTCTATGATGGTAGGGTGTTCGGCCGCCAGTACAGCACGAGCCAACGGTTGGCCTTTCCCGCCACCGAATTGACGGCGATGATTTTTTTTGCCGGTAACAAAGTCGACATATACCGGCCCGGTGTTGGGCGGAAATAATGCCAGTTTATAATCTGTTTCACCGATGTCATCGCCTGATTTTTTACCGTCTTGCCACCACCCCAGTTTCATCACCGGCTTGTCCTTTTCGGTATTGGAAGGGGACATTAGAGGAATGTTTAATTGCTGTGCCAAAGCATGCGCTTTATCTGGCAAAAGTTGGCCGTCAATGACGATGGGGAATGAGGAAGTCTGCATCAGCTTATTATAAGAGGTTTTAGTGTAAAGCTGGTAACTTGTTGACAGGGAGAGAATGGATTAGACAAGTGGTTCTTGCCTAATCCGTTTTGAAGAAAGGAGGCTACAAGTTTTCACCGAAGCCGAAGTTTTCCGTGACATAGTCGATGTCTTTATCCCCTCGGCCAGATAGATTGATCAGAATCGTACTGCCTGGGTTTTCCTGTCCATGTTTCATCGCCCATGCAACCGCATGAGAACTTTCTAGTGCAGGGATAATGCCTTCTTTGCTCGATAGTTTGTAGAAAGCATCCAGCGTTTCTTTATCAGTGACGCCGTGATAGTTCACTTTACCTTCCATTTTGAGGTGTGAATGTTCCGGACCGACGCCTGGATAATCTAAACCAGAGGCGATTGAATGCACTGGTGCGGGATTTCCTTCCTCATCCGAAAGTAACATGCACTTGAAACCATGGATCATGCCTGGTTTGCCATACGTCATGGTGGCAGAGTGCTCACCAAGCTTGGTGCCTTTTCCGAGCGGTTCGACCCCATTGAGCGTTACGTTTTCATCATCGATAAAGCCGGCAAACATGCCCATCGCATTGGAACCGCCTCCAACACAGGCACCGACCTGGTCAGGCAATTCGCCGACCATTTCCAAAAACTGTTCGCGAGATTCATAACCAACAACCGATTGGAAGTTGCGCACCATCATTGGGAAAGGGTGCGGGCCAACTACGGAGCCAATGGCGAATAACGCTGTGTCAGCTTGAGGCACGTAGGATTGGAATGCGGAGTCAACCGCTTCTTTTAAGCTGCGACCACCAAAAGAAACCGGCACGACATTCGCTCCAAGTAACTTCATGCGAGTGACATTGGGCGCTTCTTTGGCAATGTCAATTTCACCCATATGGATTTCACACTCCATACCAAAGTAAGCGGCGGCAGTGGCTAGCGCCACCCCGTGTTGTCCTGCACCTGTTTCGGCAATGAGTTTGGTTTTTCCCATGTGCTTAGCCAACAAGGCTTCTGCCATGCAGTGGTTCAGCTTATGCGCACCGGAATGGTTAAGGTCTTCTCGTTTCATATAAATATGCGCCCCAATTTCTCGACTGAGGTTGTGGGCATAATAGACAGGGGTCGGACGACCTTGGTAATGCTTACGGATATACTTTAATTCATTCAAAAAATCGGCAGAACGTCCTAACGTTAAATAAGCTTGATTAATCTCTTCGAAATGCGGCTCCAGTTCAGGCGGTAAAAAAGCGCCACCGAATTCGCCGAAATACCCTTCTTGGTTGGGGAAGTTTTTAAGATAGGACATGCTTGCTCCTGTTTTTATTGTTCTAAGTGTGAAAATAAATTTTTGTAAAGCATACACTTTGCACGGATTGATGCAAAGTGTTTACCGGTAAAAGCCACGTTATTCAGGCGCTTTTTCTTGCTGTTGTTTTTGTTGTTTATATTTAGCAATCACTTTTTCAGCGATTTGTTGTCCCCAAAGTTGACCCGCAATCATCGATTCTTTAGAAATTTGCGGTTGAACACGAATAAGTTTTTGGCCAACGGGGCTTTGATAAAAGGCATTGATGGCTTGAACATCCTGTTCCGTTAAATACTTTTGATAAATAGGGATAATCAATTCGTTAATTTGCTCGGCATTGATTTCTTTAAAAAAATCGTCCCAAAAACGATCAGGCGCTTCCGGCACCAGTTTTTTGAGCATGGGAATGATTTGGGTGGCCATTTGTTGTGCCATGTTTTCCGCCCCGGTGGTTTGCATCAGGGTTTGGATACTTTCTTTCGTGGCGGGTTGAGCGTTTTCGGATTGTGCATAAAAAGGCGTTAAACTTAAAACTACGCCAACGAGCAAATGAATGAGTTTAGAATGAATCATGGAGTCTTCCTTATTGAATCTAGACAAAAGTTTAGCGGAAGCCGGGACCGTATGACAACTTTTCTCAAGACGATCTGATTGGGCGTCTTTTTCAATCAGGATTGTTGGACTCATCATCTGATAGGGTTACAATAATGTGCTTGCACATTGTTTGCAAAGTCGCTTTGTATCATGAAGCCCATTAAAGCTTAATTTTTCTAAGGACTCTTCCCTTCTTATGTTCGTTAAAGTAGCCGTGCCAGGTCCTTTCTTATCCCCTTTGGATTATCGTATTCAAGCTGAAACAGCCGACTACAAGACCGAGACATTGGCGTTGGACTTAGAACCTGAAGAGTCGACAGAGCCGACCTCTTCTTTTTTACCTGTGATTGGGGGGCGGGTCAAAGTTCCTTTTCGTAATAAATCTTTGGTTGGCATCGTGATGGCAATGAGCGAGGACGCTGCGGTTGATTCTAAAAAACTCAAAGCACTTGAAGCCGTGATTGATGAAACGCCAATTTTTTCTGCACAGGAAATGGCATTATTGAATTGGGCCAGTCATTATTATCATGAGCCGATTGGCAATGTGATACAAACAGCGCTGCCGAAACGATTAAGAGAAGGAAAAACGGTCGAGGTTGCAGGGGTGCCGGCGTGGCAATTGACGGAAACCGGGCGAGAAGCAGAGAAGCAGATATCGTCACGGGCGACACAACAAAAAGCGCTATGGCAACTGCTACAAACGCAAGGCACAGCGTTGACAGCGGACATATTAAACCGTTCTTTGAACCAATGGCGCCTGCCTATGAAACGATTTCAGGAACAGGGTTGGGTCACTGAAGTCGAAAAAAGCTGTTTGCATGCCATGCCGATGCGTGAAAAAACAGCCAGGCCTGGCCACATTTTAAATGCCGAGCAACAGGTTGCGGTGGAGACGGTTTTGGCAACGTCTGGTTTTGATGCATTTTTGCTCGAAGGGGTGACGGGCAGTGGCAAGACCGAGGTGTACCTTGGCATGATTGAATCGGTCATCGCACAAGGGAAACAGGTGTTGGTGTTGGTACCCGAAATCGGGTTAACCCCGCAAACGGTTAAGCGGTTTGAAGCTTATTTGCAGGCGCCCGTTGCGGTCATGCACTCCGGTCTTAATGATAAAGAGCGTCACTGCGCCTGGTCATTGGTGAAAACCCACCAGGTAAATGTTTTGTTGGGAACGCGTTCAGCGATTTTTACGCCCTTTGCTGAATTAGGGTTATGCATTATGGATGAAGAGCATGACTTGTCTTTTAAACAGCAAGACGGCTTTCGTTATTCAGCTCGGGATTGCCTAGTTCGTCGGGCGCAATTAGAAAATGTGCCTGTGGTATTAGGATCCGCCACGCCTTCTTTGGAAACTCTTCATAATGCCTTAAGCGGACGTTATCGACATCTGCACTTAAAACAGCGAGCCGGTCAGGCTGAAATGCCGGAAGTTCAGTTGTTGGATGTTCGAGGGCAAGTTGAAGAGGAAGGTGTTTCCGAACCTTTAAGAGAACTAATGGAAAAGCATTTGAAGGCGGGCGGACAAGTGCTGTTGTTTTTGAATCGTCGTGGGTTTGCACCGGTGCTGATGTGCCATGATTGCGGTTGGCAAGCAGCTTGTCCAAGCTGTGATGCGAATATGACCTTTCATCAACAAGTCAATGAACTGCGTTGTCACCATTGTGGCTATCAGACAAAAGCCCCGTTGGATTGCCCAAGTTGTGGGTCGGCTTCGTTTACCAAGATCGGGCAGGGCACAGAGCGGTTAGAAGCCTTAGTCCAGCAATGGTTTCCTGATTTTAAAACATTACGAGTGGATCGAGATACCACGCGTAATAAGGGGCAAATGATGGCCCTGACAGAACAGGCCAGTCAAGGGCATGCGGATATTCTCATCGGTACCCAAATGTTGGCAAAAGGACATCATTTTCCAAAGGTCACTTTGGTCGGGTTACTTGATATCGATCAAGGTTTGTTCAGTTGTGACTTTCGAGCGGTCGAACGTATGGCACAATTAGTGGTTCAAGTCTCCGGTCGAGCCGGGCGAGGAGAAAAGCCCGGACAAGTTGTGATTCAAACACATCATCCTGAGCATCCGTTACTGAAAGTGTTGGTGGAGCAAGGATATGAAGCATTCGCGAAAGAAGCTTTGAAGGGGCGTGAACAGGCGGATTTGCCGCCTTATCAATATCAGGTGCTATTGCGAGCCGAGGCGGTAGATCCAAATGCGGGTTGGACTTTCTTAAATGATGTTAAAAGTGCGTTGAACTTTGCTAAAATGTCGTTGTTGCGTTCGTATTTATCAGTAAATGATTCTGAAAGTACTAAAGTGGAAGCATTACAGGGGTTGGAGGTGTTTGGGCCGGTGAGTGCTCCGATGCTCCGACGTCAAGGACGATACCGTTATCAGTTGTTGTTACAAGGTGCACATCGTGGTTTTTTACATCAATGGCTGGCTCAGGTTGAAACGCAGTTGTATACGTCCAACCAAGCCAAGAAAGTTCGTTGGTCGCTAGATGTTGATCCACAGGAAATGAGTTAAACCCCCGCTAAAAAGTGGACTAGGAGAATGCATGTCATTGTTGATTAAACTGTTCAAAGCATTAAATGCGAATCAATATCCCGGCCAAATTGCGTTGTCGTTTGTGCTGGGGATGATTCTGGGGCTGACCCCTTTGTTGTTCCCGCATAACCTGCTCACATTGGCTTTGGTTTTTCTTTTGAGAGTCAATCTGTCTGCCGTGATTGTGTCCACTCTTTTCTTTAGTGGGTTGGCGTACTTGTTGGATCCGGTATTCAACCAAGTGGGTCTGTGGGTTTTGCACATAGAAAGTTTGCAGCCTATGTTCACAGAGATGTATAACAATGCCTTTTGGCGTATTTTGCACTTTAATAACTCCATCGTAATGGGCAGCGTATTGACCGCTTATCTTTTAAGCCTGCCAGCATTTTTCTTATTCCTGGTACTGGTCAAAACCTATCGAGCTCGTTTCTTAACCTGGGTGAATAAATTTAAAATCATCCGTGTTTTAAAAGGGGCAAAAGGCGCTGGCTTTTTATCGGAGGTGATGAAATGAGTGCAGAAAAGCAAACAAACGATACCCTCACGGCTGGATCTAAAGAGTCGGTTAAATCTCCGAAAGGCTGGATTAGATGGTCAGGCCTGGGTGTTTTTGCGGCGTTAATCACTGCCATTTTGGCGTTAGGGTATTTCAGTTTTACGTTGGTTTTGAAAAATCAACTTGAGCATTATGCTTCCCAGGCCTGGGGCGCTAAAATTGAAATCGGCAGTTTAGACTTAGGATTAATGCCTTTGGAACTGGGCGTCCAAAACCTACAAATTACGGATCCGGAACATCCGATGGAAAATATTTTGGAGATCAAACGGGTTGGAGCATCATTGAATTTTTATCATTTGGTGGTGGGGCGTACAGTAATTGAAGATGTTTTTTTTAACGACTTGGCATTACATCAACCTCGGAAAACCTCCGGTGCCTTGCCTAAAAAAATAAAGAAAGAGGCTGCCGCTGACGCACAGGAAGCCAAAAAGAGCACAGGAATTGCGCTACCGAAGATGGCTTTGCCGAACCCGGATGAGATTTTGAAGCGTGAATCGTTGCAGACCGTGGAAACTGCGAATGACATTGAACGCCAGTTAAATGACGTTGAGCAGACTTGGGCAAAATTACAAGACAATTTGCCGAGTGATCAAACTTTGCAATCTTACCAAAAACGTTTGAATGAATTAACGCAAGGCGATCTAAGTGATTATAAAAATTTCGCGGCTAAAAAAGAGGCGTTTGAGCAGCTGAAATCTGAATTGGAAGGGAAAAAACAATCGATTGAGAAAGCCAGTCAATTGTTGCAAACGCAGTTGCCGAAAATTCAACAACAGGTAGCGGCATTAAAATCGATGCCGCAGAAAGATTTCAATCGTCTGATGGATAAATATGCGATGAACCAGACAGGTTTGTCGAATGTGACGTATTTGTTATTTGGCCCCCAGATTCAACAATGGACTGACACCGGGTTGAAATGGTATCGCAAAGCAGAGCCGTTTATTACTAAGCTCAAAGCGATGCAAGCCGAAAGAGCGGCAGAAGAGGCCAAGGCAAAAGCTCAGGCTCCGCAGCGCGCATTAGGCGAGGAAGTCGCTTTTAAGGAATATGATCCGCAACCAGATTTTATTATTAAGCGAGTGGATATTTCGGGTGATATGAAATGGGGGCGTTTAGAGGCAAAAGCGACTCAGGTTACGTTTGATCATCCGTCCTCGAAATTGCCTATTTTGTTTAATGTTAAAGCGACTCCAAAAGGGCAACCCAATGCCTTAAGCATTAAAGGGCAGAGTAATTTTGTGACGCCGGGAGCACCGGTCAATCAAGCTGATTTTTCATGGCCAGCGTACCAGATTAAGCAGTGGGCTATTTTAAAAGATGACACTTTACCCGTGACAATGAACCAAGCGGTGGTCGATGCGGCCGGTCAAGTGTCCTTGGTTGGGTTGGATAAAGTGGATGCACTGATTAATTTAGAGTATCAAAAGGTGGATATGGTCGTGTCAGGGTCGAAGTCTGATGACGTCTCACGTTATATTGCGCCTATTTTTAAAGAAGTGAATCAATTTAATGTGAAGGCCGATATCACAGGCAGTGTGACCTCTCCTGATA
The DNA here is from genome assembly GCF_004786015.1 of Hydrogenovibrio crunogenus. Lineage (NCBI taxonomy): Bacteria > Pseudomonadati > Pseudomonadota > Gammaproteobacteria > Thiotrichales > Piscirickettsiaceae > Hydrogenovibrio > Hydrogenovibrio crunogenus. The sequence goes on along the minus strand of NZ_CP032096.1, from coordinate 2,197,503 downwards.
TTGGCGCGAAGTCGAATTTGGATCAGTTGCTGTCAAAAGCGTTTAACAAAGCTTTGAACAAGGAAGTGGCTCAAGTCAAAACGCAACTGAGACAAGAGTTGAATGCTCGACTGGAACAAGAACTCGGTCCAATCAATCAGCAACTGAAGGGGCTGTTGGGCGAACAATTGTCGTTGCAAAAAGACAGTCAAGATATTGAAAAAATGTTGAGCGCTAAGCTTGAAGATCAAGTCAAAAAAGAAACAGAAAAGGCCGTTGGCGAAGAGCTGAAAAAACTTTTTAAATTTTAACGATATGTCTATCAGCCAAGGATTGGTTGATAAATACATGATAATTAAATAATTTTCTTTATAAAAAGAAAGTTGCACCACAGGAAAAAGGCACGTTGATGAGAAATAATTCTCCGGTTACCCAAAAAGAGTATGACATCCCCAGTAATTACATCCTTGTTTCAGAAACCGACTTACAAGGCAATATTACGTTTGCGAACCAGGAATTTATTGAAGTCAGTGGCTTTTCATGGGAGGAGTTAGAAGGCCAACCCCATAATTTGATTCGCCATCCCGATGTGCCTGAAAAAGTCTTTGAAGATTTATGGCGTACGCTGAAAAAAGGTCAACCATGGCATCAACTGGTTAAGAACCGTTGTAAAAATGGAGACCATTATTGGGTTGAAGCGAACATTGCTCCTATTGTTCAAAATGGAGAAATTGTCGGATATAAATCGATTCGTAACCCCATCGGCCAGAAAGAAGTGGCGTTGGCTGAAAGTGCTTATGCTCTGATTCAAAAAGGCGAGCGTTTTATTAAAGGTGGGGTTGTTGTGACGCCTTTTTCGGAAAAGCTTGCACGTTTCAGTCCATTACCGCAAAAAAGTATTTTGGGTAAAACCATCATTCCTTTGATTGTGATGGCCATTATATGGAGTGCGGTATTACAGGTGTATTTGCAGAATGTCGCCGATAATCTTTATTCTGGTGCCGTGAAAGACCGTCAGGAACTTCTATTGAAAAACCTGGATTCGGAAATTTCGAGTCAAAGCCAAATCGCTTTGACGAATGCGGTTGGGATAGCCGGAAACTCTGCGGTCATTTATGGTTTGTATGATCATCAAGATACGGTGCTGTGGCAAATCGTTAAAGTCAACTATGAACAGTATGTCAAACGCGCCAATATGTCTGGGATTGGGATTGCAATCTTTGATGCAGATTTAAAGAAAGTTGCCAATAGTGGGGTCAATATTGATGTTGGTTCGCTGCCGAAAGAAGCACAAACCTCTGTCCATTTCCAAAAAGAAGGCGGTTACATTCAAGCACAGGTTCCCGTGCCTTATGGGGATAAAACGATTGGCTTGGTGGTGATTAGTTTACCGTTAACTCAGGTGGCTGATTTAGAAAAAGAATCCAAACACGGTTATGCGGCGCTGGCCTTTGAGGAAGGTCAATTCCACTTGGCAGAAGGGTTTCAAAAATCGCCAATTCAACAATTGCTTAATGACGTTGATATTAAGCTTTTAACTGCTCAAGGTTATGCGGTGGTGGATAATGAATTGCTGGTCTTGGGACAGGTTAAGCAAGGTGACCAAGTTGTGGGTGCTCATGTGGTTTCAGAGCCGATGGTCATTCTGGATAAATTGTTAAGCGATACGTATTTTATGATTTACGTGTCGCAAATTGCGATGACAGGCGGCTTCATTCTGCTGTTGATCCAAGTGTATTGGAGAATGCGTAGTTTTGTATTGAAGCCGCTTAAATCTTTGACACAAAAACTGTCAAGAGCTTCGGAAGAAGGCAGCTTGTCGGTGCGGGCAGAAGTGGTAAATCAAGATGAAATCGGTCGGATGGCGATGAACTTTAATCTGTACGTCACGTCGGTTCAGCAATTAATGATAGGGGTCTCTGATATGGTATCCGCCTTGTCGAAAGGCAATTTGGATCATCGCTATAAAGCGGATGCAAAAGGTGATCTGAATATTCTAAAAGAAGACGTTAATATGTCAGCGGACAAGATTCAAGATGTCATCTCCGAGCTTGAGCGTGCGATTCATTGCATTAAGGAAGCCACGTATGACTTTGAATCTCAAACCCAGTTTGAAGGGGATTTTTCTGTGATGGTGTCCGATCTGCAAGATGCGATGAAAGTCACTCATGAAGCCGTTACCGGCATTAATGCGACCATGGAGCATATCGCGGCTGGAGAGTTTTCAAGCCGTTTGAATGCCAACTTGATGGGCGAATTGGACGCGTTGAAAACCAATATTAACCACTCATTAGACCAATTAGAAGATGGTATGACTGAAGCGGTGGATGTGATTGTCGCACAATCTAAAGGCGATCTAACGCAACGCATTGAAGGCGATTATCAAGGGAAGTTAAATGTGATGAAAGAGGCTTTAAATGCCTCTTTGGATAATGTCAGTGGTGCGGTGTCTGGGTTAATGTTGTCATCGCAAACCGTGAATGATGCTTCCAGTCAGATAGCTTCAGGCAGTCAGGATTTATCGGACCGTATTCAACAGCAAGCATCTACTTTGCAAGAAACCGTTAATTCTATGGAGTCGATTACGCAAACCGTGCGTAAGAATGCAGACAGCGCCAAAGAAGCTTCCGATTTAGCTTCATCAGCTAAAGTTCAAGCGGATAGTGGCGCGGCGGTCATGTCTCAGACAATGAATTCGATGCAGGAACTGTCAGAATCCAGTCAGAAAATTTCCGACATTATTGGACTGATTGACTCTATTGCCTTTCAGACCAATTTGTTGGCACTGAATGCGGCGGTAGAAGCTGCAAGAGCAGGTGAGCAGGGTCGAGGGTTTGCTGTGGTGGCCGGTGAAGTTCGTACCTTGGCTGGAAAGTCTGCAGAAGCCGCCAAAGAAATTCGAAGCTTGATTGAAACGAGCGTGAGTCAGGTGGCGCACAGTGAAGGATTGGTTGCGAAATCAGAACAGGAGTTTTCATCCATTCTGGAAATGATTTTACAGATGGACCGTTTTATTTCAGACATTGCAAAAGCCAATAACGAGCAAACGAAGAGTATTGAGGAGATCAATGAAGCGGTTGAAGACATGGATGGTGTGACCCAGCAAAATGCGGCATTGGTCGAAGAAACAGCGCATGCAGCCGATATGCTTAAGAGCGAAGCGGAAGAGATGCGCAGTCAGGTCACTTACTTCCGTGTAAAGCCAGGACAAAATAATAGGTTGGCAGCTCCTAAAAAGGTCCAAATGGCTGCGCTGCCTGAAGTGATTAAATAAAACAGGTAAATGAAAATGTCATTACGGATGAAAGGCATGTTTTTCGCTATGGCGGCTTGGATGGTGCTGGCCTCTACAGGGTGCTCAAAAAATGTAAAGATTCAGGTGTTGGAGCCTGCTAAGATTGACCGTGCAGCCCAAACAAAACAAATCGCCGTTTCCGATTTCAAGGACGATACAGTCGGTTTGGCAGGCAAGATAGAGGCTTTGTTGGCAAACCAAACTGTGGATGGTCAGAAGTACTTTACAACGGTTAGCCGAAACGAAATGGATCGCATTTTAGAAGAACAGAAACTGCAATACAGCGGCGTGGTTAACGATTCAAATATGGTTGAAGCTGGAGAGATTTTAGGCGCACAAGCCTTTATCTCTGGTGAAGTGATTTCAGCGTCGGTTAAAGACAATCGTCATTATGAAAAACGGACAAAATGTATTGATGATAAGTGTAAAGAGATTCGATCTTACCTAGTTTCATGTCTTAGCCGCAGTATTGATTTGAGCGCGAATATTAAAATGACGGATGTGAGTAAAGCCGATATTATTTACGCCGATGCTTTTTCAAAAAATTACCAGTGGAAGCACTGTCAAGATGATCGTAATGTTTTACCTTCCAAGTCTGATGGCTTAGGAAAATTAGCGAGTGAAATCGCCAATGAATTTGTGTATCAGTTGACGCCTCATTACACCACCATGTCGGTCTCATTACTCGATGATCCTGATTTAGATTACACCTCGAAACAAGAAAATACATTAGACATCGCCATTGATTATATTGAAGCTGGGCGCTTGGATAAAGCAGAACAACTATTAGGGACGTTGTTGACTTCAACTCAGAATCGATCCTATGTAGCAGCTTATAATTTAGGGGTGGTTAAAGAAGCACAAGGTGAATTGGAAGATGCAAAACGTCTTTATTTAATGGCGGATAAACTTCAGAAAGAGCCTGTGGATGAAATTAACCAAGCTGTGGTTCGAATTGATCAAATCATGCTGAAGCGTGAAAAAGCGTTATCACAAATTTCCCGATAAAAGGATATGGCATGAAGCTTTGGAATGTAGTCTGGTTGATTCTTCTCATACAAGGGTGCAGTACACAAAGCACTCAGCCTTTGTCGACGGCTGAAAAGCCGATGCCGGGATGGTTTTTACAGTTACCGACTGACAAGGCAGGAAAGGCGTTATACGGTGCAGGAGAAGGGACTTCTAGAAAAGCGGCGATTCAAGCGGCGTTAGTGGACATTGCTTCTCAGCTAAGTATTCAGGTGGCGTCTGATTTTGAAACTCGGTTGAATGTTAAAGAATCGACTTATACGCTTGTCGATCGAACCACACAGAAGCAGATTCGTTCTCAAGTTTCTGAGATCACCATCCAGGATTACCAGGTTTTGGAAGTGGAGCGATTGTCGTATGATAAATATGTCGCATTGCTGAAAGTGAGTAAGAAAAAATTATTTAACGACTTGAAGCGACAAGTGCAACAACAGGTTTCTTTATTAACTGCGGCGGAACAAAACCAATCCCAAAACAGTGCTTTAGTACAGTATCTGTTTTATCAAAACAGCCTGGATTCATTAAAAACATTCGAACAGACGCTCAGGATTCTGGAAACGTTAAATCCAACTGTTTCATTACGATCTTACCGACAGTTTTTAACGCATTATCAAAACCAAGCCAATCAATTAAAATCCCAAATTCAGTGGAAAATTGAAGCGGATCAACCCAGTCAAAAATGGGTGAGTTTAATTCAACATGCCTTGAGTCAGAAAGGATTCCGAGTGGCGACCTCAGTTGCCTCAAATTCAGCAACGGTGGTTCGTTTGAGAACCCAGCTTAATTCATCTCAAGCCTATGGATTTCATATTGCACGCGTGGTGTTGAATATTGATATTTTAAGCCAAGGGAGTTCAGTTGGGGGCAATCAAATTCATTTAAAAGGCCAAGCGGTTAAAAGTCTGGATCAGGCATTAAATAATGCCGCCACTAAGCTAAAAAAACAGCTAGAACAACAAGGGGTGAATCAGGTGGTTGGGTTGCGTCATCTTTAAAGCGATTGGGTTTGTTTGGCGAACTCATCTAGGCTGATTTCCACTATCCCTTCACGATTACGGTTGGGTCCTTTTATCACCTCGGGAGTAGCCCAAGCATGACCGTGAATCACTTCATAAGTTGCTGGGATTAATCCATTTTGACGTTGTTGTTCATAGGCTTCCAGCATTTGCATAAAACGCTGTTTACCCATTAAACCATGTTGACGGTTCTCAGTCGCATTCGTGGCGCCAATCGCTTTTAAATCTTTTAAAACGCCAATGGGTTTTTCATAAGTCAGTGTAAAGTGCTCAACATCCATGACGGGTTGACCAAAGCCGTTGCGAATCAAGGCATCCCCGATATCATGCATGTCAATAAAAGTATTGACATGTTCCTGACCGTCCACTTTTGACCAGGCCTGGCGCAGTTCTTTTAACGTGTCAGGCCCGAAAGTAGTGAGCATTAGTAACCCTTCAGGTTTTAATACGCGACGAAACTCTTGAAAGACCGTGTCCAGATCATCACACCACTGCAACATCAGGTTCGTGACAATCAAATCGACCGAGTCATCGGCTAACGGGATGTGATTGGCATCAGCATTGATGAATTTAGCCTGAGGCTTTGTCAATCCCAATACGTTTGATAGAAACTTTGGTAACCCCTTCCAGTGTGAACGAGCCAGATTTTTCTGTGCCCTTTCAAGCATGTTGTGAGACAAGTCCAGTCCGACGATATTGGCGTTTGGGTAACGTTGTATCAGTTTTTGGGTTAAGATCCCTGTCCCTGCTCCGACATCCAAAATGCTCTTAGGTTCGATAATGACTAGTTCTAAACGCTCATCAACATGGCTTGCGACTTGTCTTTGCAGCACGGCGGCTTCATCATAACTGACGGCAGCATGATTAAAATGTTTTTGAATATGAGCTCTGCTGAATTTTTGCATATCTTAAGGGGCCGCTTTGTAAGGGTGCGCTTGAAGGAATTGAATCAGTTGTTGCGCCGTTTCTTCCGGGTGTGAAAAAAAAGGCATGTGGCTGGCACCTGAAATTAGACAGGTTTTACCATCTGGTTGAAGGCTTGCAAGGTCTTCTATTAATTCCTTCGGAATTAAAGGGTCATGTTCTCCCAGTAGCCATAAGGTTGGCTGTTCCAATCTTAACAATAAGTCTCGGTTATCAATGTCACGCAGTAGATACAAACCTTGTATCAATCCTAAATAATGCGGCAAACGTCGGTTTGTCATGTGTTGAGTGAGTTTTTTCATTAAGGGGCGCGCATTGTCTGAACCTTGCAGTTGTAATCGCCAGAACTGTTTCAGCACACCGCCATACTCAACGCCCATCGCTTTGATGAAATCAGTAAGCAATGGTGGACTGACAGCCCATTTCCAGCCATCGTTCTGCACGAAACGGGGGGTAGATGCGAGACAAGTAAGGGTCTTGATTTTTTCTGGAAACTGCTCAGCCAGTTGTTGTGCCAGCAATCCACCGAGTGACCAGCCTAATAAATGGGTCTGCTCGGGGAGCTGAGCGTCTAAAACTGCCAACCAGGCTGCATTGATGTCTTCTTGTGCCAGCGTTTCAAAAGGGGGGCTTTGTCCAAACCCTGGTAACTCAATCAGAGTGACTTCGAAATAGGGGCAAAGGGTTTCTTTTGCCCAATCATCCCAGATCGAATTTTCTGCCGCCCAGCCATGTATGAGTGTCAAGCTTTCGACTTGCTCAGTGGGTAAGTTGCCAAGATAAGGCAGGGTGTCAGTATGCAGGGTGATTTCTTCCATGGCGCTATTTTACGTGTTTGATGTTGGAAAATCATCTTGGCACTGAGCTAAAGCCTGTAATAATTTTTCAATGTGTTGCGCAGTGTGTGCTGCAGATAGCGTCACCCGGAGTCTGGCGGTATTTTTAGGTACCGTTGGTGGGCGAATGGCCGTGACCCAAAGTCCTTGTTGTTTTAAAGCCTCGGACCATTGAATGGCTTGCAGACTGTCGCCCAGCATTACGGGTTGAATGGCACTGTCTGATGGCCATAGAGTCAGACCGAGTTGATTTGCTCCAGTTTGAAAGTGTTCGATATTGCGTTTTAGCTTTTCGCGTTCCGCATCGGCCTGTTGAACTTGTTTTAGAGCGGTACGTGCGACTCGAGCATTAATAGGTGGCATGGCCGTGGTGTAAATATAAGGTCGAGCCATTTGGATCAAGGTTTCGATAAGCACGTCACTGCCGGCCACAAAGGCACCTGATGCGCCAAATGCTTTACCCAGTGTCCCCATGATAATGGTGTTTTCATCTGGAGTGAGGTTGAAATGCGCCAATGTTCCCTTACCGTGTTCTCCCAGCGTGCCAAAGCCATGAGCATCGTCTAAAAACAGCCAGGCCTGGTAGGTTTTGGCTAATGTTTGAATGGTTTTTAATGGAGCACAGTCTCCGTCCATGCTGAAGACCCCATCGGTGACAATCAAGCATTGGCGGTTTTCCTGTTGTGCTTTTTGTAAGCGTGCTTCCAATGCTTGCATGTCCAAGTGAGGATAACGTTTAAGCTCGGCTTCGGAATACCGTGCACCATCAATCAGAGAGGCATGGTTCAGTTTGTCAGCAATGATCCAATCGCCTTTCTGCATCAGGGTCTGTTGAACCGCTAAATTGGCCATATAGCCAGTGGAAAACAGTAAAGCACGATCACAACCTAACCAGTCGGCCAGTTCATCTTCCAGCAGATGATGTTCCAAGTGATGTCCCGTGACTAGATGGGCCGCACCGGAGCCATAACTGAGGTCTTGAATGGTTTCGCAACTGTGTTTGAGTGCAGGGTGATTGGCTAAGCCGAGATAGTCATTCGAGGAAAAGTTAATGACCTGTAATCCATTGATTTGCATCTCGGCCGTTTGTGGAGACGTGACGAGTGGACGGCGGCGATAGAGTGCTTCGGCTTCCCGTTTTGCTAAAACCGGCGCAAAACGGTTTTTGATAGATTCAATGGCCATATAAGAAACTGGTACGCAGGGTTAGGCGGTCAGCTCTGTGGTTTGTTCAGCGAGTTTTTTGGCCGCGGCTTCCGCTTTGGCATTTTGCTGCATTTGAATACCGAGTTTCGCGAACAATTGCTCATCATGCCCAGCTTCTGGGTTGTCGGTCGTCAACAACTTGTCTCCGTAAAAGATCGAGTTGGCGCCTGCAAGGAAACATAAGGCCTGCGCTTCGTCAGTCAATTCCATTCGGCCTGCAGATAATCGAACGTAAGTTTGTGGCATCACGATCCGTGCCGTCGCGATGACTCGGATAAACTCGAAAGAATCGGTTTTATCTTTCATATGGGCTAAAGGCGTGCCTTCAACCGGTACCAATAAGTTGATCGGAACTGAGTTAGGATGATGGCGCATGGTGCCGAAAGTGCGGATAAGTTCGGCACGGTCTTTGTGTTGCTCGCCCATGCCGATGATGCCTCCGGAGCAGACATTGATACCGGCTTCCTGCACCTTATCAATGGTTTCCAAACGGTCTTGATAGCTTCGGGTCGTGATGATTTTAGGATAGAACGCTTCTGATGTATCCAGGTTGTGGTTGTAGTAATCCAGCCCAGCTTCTTTCAATTGCTTGACTTGATCATCATTCAGCATGCCGAGAGTCAGACAGGTTTCCAATCCCAAATCTTTAACGACTCGTACCATTTCCAGTACGCGTGGGAAGTCTTTTTTGGTCGGGTTGCGCCAAGCCGCGCCCATACACAAACGGGTGGCACCTTTTTCTTTGGCGGCCATAGCTTGTTCAATGACTTCTTGCACTTCCATCATCTGCTCTTTTTCAACTTCGGTTTGGTTGCGGGCACTTTGAGAGCAGTAGGCACAGTCTTCCGCACAACCACCGGATTTAATGTTAACCAGTGTACTGGTTTGGATTTCATTTGGATTAAAGTGTTGACGATGAACCGTTTGCGCTTGAAACATCAAGTCGTTAAACGGTTGATTCATAATGTCTTTAATCTCTTCGAGAGTCCAATCGTTGCGTACGTCACCCAGTGCCATATCTTCTTTCCATTATTGCATTTCGTTACGTTATTATAGCTTATTTAGCAAGCAAACTATCTTAAGAAATATGAACCGATTTGAAAAGTGGTTGTTTCCACCGGTCTGTGCGTTAACGGAACAAAAAGGTACATCGGTTGATTTAGCGCCCGAGTTATTGAAAAAAATGATTCGACCGGACCGGTGTTGTCCTGTCTGTGCTGAAAAAATGTCGAAGACACAAATCTGTGGGCGTTGCCTGGTAACGCCACCTGCATTCTATCGCACTCAGGCGGCGTTTTATTATGAGAGTGTGGTGCAAGATTTGATTCAATCACTAAAATTTGATCAACAGATTCATATCAGTCGGTTGTTGGTCGACTTATGGATGGATCGCTTGGATGTCGGTTTGACTGAAGTGATTATTCCTGTGCCGTTACATTCTTCACGTTTATTGGAGCGAGGCTTCAACCAATCTTTAGAGTTGGCGAAACAGCTTTCTAAAAGGACAGGGATTCCGGTTTTGTCGAATGAGGTGTCTCGAGTGAAAGCCACATCCTCCCAAGCGTTATTGGATGCGAAGGCACGACAGAAAAATGTCAAAGATGCTTTTTCTGTGATTGAGAATGTGGCGTCTAATCTTGCAGATATTAAAGAAGTAGCTTTATTGGATGACGTGATGACCACGGGAGCCACTCTGGATCAACTTGCTCAGACTTTGCAACGCAGTCATCCGCATTTAAATATACAAGCTTGGGTTGCCGCAAAAGCCACCGATAAAGTGGTTTAGCGCCCTTTAATGGCTCGAATCCATTTCCACAAATTAAACAGGCTCGATAATGATGCCGCAACATAGGTCATGGCGCAGGCACGTAAAATCTTATGTGCTTTTTTCAGATCATTGTTGGAAAGATAATGTCCTTCTTTTAGGAGTGGGAGTGCGCGCTTATAACTGGCATCAAACTCGACGGGCAGAGTGGATAAATGAATCATGACTGGCACTCCCATGGCAATAAATCCAGCGCCAAACGTTACTAGCCCTATCATGGGTGTGTGAAGCAGTGGAATTAAAACAGGGGTAATCATTAAGGCGATTCCGCTGAATTTTTGCATCCATTGAGAACGTTCAATCAAAACCGTTCGTTGCGTTAAGGGTTCATAGCCGGTCTTATCTTGTAAGGCATGGCCAATTTCATGCGCAACCGTTGTGATAGCCGTCAATGAATTGGAATGATAGTTTTCTGAGGAAATACGTACCACTTTTTCTACTGGGTCATAATGGTCACCTGAAGGTGTTTCTTCCAAGGTGACGGGGAGTTCATATTTTTTGATTAAATGTTCCGCAAATTGCCCCCCGGTTCCAGGTATATCCGGGTGCGGGCGGCTGTATTTTTTGAGAATATGATTGGTCCATAAATTGGGTAAAGAGGTTATCGCAAATAAAACGATAAACCCAATGATGAGTAACCCCATTGTTTAATCAGTCCTTTCAGTTAAAGAGTGGCAGTTCCACGCAGTCGCATAGCTCGCATAAGCAAGTGGGTAGCGTTGCAATTCATTTTGAGAGTGTGCCAGATGGGCTGAATTTCCGCAATCTAAAATCGCTGTTGGACTGGGGAGGGCATCGTCTTCCATTGCCCAGATTCCATGTTGTCCCGGCAACGGAGGTGCATCGCTGTAATGCCACCCTTGGGAACTCAAAAAGATGGTTTCAGCCTGTTGTTGGAGTTTTAAGAGAGTGGTTTGTATTGAGCGTTGTTTGGTCATAGCCTGCCAGTCTTTCAGGCCTTGAAGCACAAAGGCATAATCCTGAATATTCGCTTTTCCCATTGGTTTGTTTTCAAGGGAAAAGGCACGTGGTGGATCGGCTTGAAAGGCTTGGACGAGACGCTGGGCCAGTCGTTGTGCTTTTTGTTTTATTTGTTTGGAGTGTGTAGGGTCTGATTGATACGCGGTGACGTAGGTAGAGAGCATTAATCCATTCCAACCGAGAATGCTTTTGGTATCGGTTGGAATCGTATCAGGATGACTTTGTAATCTGGCTTGAATAATGGGCCAAAACTGTCGTGTTGGCTTGGGGTGCCAGCCTGCATCATAGGGGGCGGGTTGATCAAGTTGCCACTCTGTTCTGACTTGCTCATAGGCGTCAGGCGGCAGCTTTTTTTTAAGCGCTTCTTTTGTCAAAAGATAGTTGCCACCTTCTATGTTGTTTTGATCAATGGCAGATTGGCTGCCTCTAAAAAGCTGAGTTTTAGGGTTCCAAAGGTGGGTTTCAGCATATTTTAAGGTTTGCCTTGCGGTCTCGATATAATCCTTTCTTTGCCACTCGTTCCCCGCCTGATAATAAAGTTTTGCCAGTAACGCTTGAGTGTAGAGCATCTTTTCAAAGTGCGGGGTCTGCCATTCCGGATCAATTGTATAGCGATAAAACCCGCCATTTACATGATCAAATAAGTGCTGAGATTGCATTTGATCGAGGGTTAGTTGAAGCCAATCGGAAATCATGTCCGGCCGGTTTTTTTGGTCAAATGCCGTTTGTAGAATGGCGGCATTCGGGAATTTATTGCTGGCTTTCAAGCCTCCGCTGAGTTCATCTGCCTGATAAGACAGCTGCTGATTGAATCGTTGGATGAAGTCATGCTGCGTTAATCTTAGGGGTTGTGTTTGGACAGGATCGGGTTTTGAGATGGCCTTTAGGGCCGCTTGCCTAACCTGATCGGGCGAACTTTTCCATAGGGCGACAACGCGTTTTAAGGTAGTGAGAAGTTGAGCTTTGGGTTGGTAAACAAACGCGAAGAAGGGCAACCCATCCGGCGTTAAGATCACATGCTGTGGCCATCCCGCATGACCGGCCGCTTTTTGCGCAAATTGAATCAGGTATTGATCAATGTCTGGTGATAATTCACGGTCAATTTTGACGGATAGGAAGTGTTGGTTGAGGTAAGTGGCAACGGTTGTATCTTGATAGTTCTCTTGTTGCATCACATGACACCAGTGGCAGGAAAAATAGCCACTGGATAGGAAAATCAATTGATTGTTTTGCTGAGCGGTTTTAAGAACAGATGGTTGCCAGGGTTGCCAGTTTACAGGATCTTGCCCATGCATCGCCAAATAAGGGGAGGCATGTTGGTCTAAAGCATTTTTGGAAGCAGATTCGGGCTGAGCAAACAGAGAAAGAGGGAAAAGAAGACAAGAGAAAAAGAATAAAAAAGCCCTCAAAACCACCAGGCCTGGTGGTTCTTGAGCATTATTTATCCGATTTCGACGGTTTGTCTGATGAGTCTTTTGGCGTTGAGTCAGAAGGAAGGTCATCATCTTCTTTTTTCGCCTCTTTGTTTTGAGCGTCTTTTTCAGCTTGTTCGGCTTCTTTACGCTTTTTATATTCCTGCTCTAAGATGGAGAATTCGGAATCAATTTCATCAAAGGCTTTGTCCCAATCTTCATCATCTTCAAGCTGGTCTGCATAACGGTTATCAAAGTCTTCTTCCGGAATAGCGTACGGGTCTGTTTCGTCAGACGCTGGGGAAGCTTTATCATTAGATTGACCGGAATTGGTTGGATTTTGTTTCGCAGTATCATTCTCTTCTTCATTGGTATCTTCCTCGTCTTTGCGCCGGCGCGCTTTTTGCACGGCCGAGCCGACAATGATGCCGGCTTCATACAGCAACCACATTGGAATGGCGAGTAATGTCTGAGAAACGATATCCGGTGGTGTTAACAACATGCCGATGACAAAAGCGCCTACCACGACATAGGGGCGAGCATGGGATAGCTTTTGTGGAGACACCATGCGAGTCAGAATTAACAGCACGACGACAATGGGAACTTCAAACGCAATTCCAAAAGCGAAGAACATTTTGATGACGAAGTCTAAGTAAAGAGAGATATCGGTCGCAACCGTCACCCCTTCCGGTGCGGCAGTGGATAAGAAACCAAATACCAGAGGGAAAACGACATAATAAGCAAAGGCTCCGCCAGCATAAAACAAGAAAGAACTGAAAAACAGTAAAGGCCCTACCAGTTGTTTTTCATGATGATAAAGGGCAGGCGCGATGAAAGACCAGACCTGGAATAGTAAAAATGGCATGGCCAAATAAATGGCCAACACCAAACTTAACTTGAAAGGCGTTAAGAAAGGTGATGCCACACCTGTCGCAATCATGCTGGTGCCTTCAGGCAGGAAACGTGATAACGGTTCCGATATATAAAGGTATAAGTCGTTCGCAAAAGGGAATAAGATAACGAACAAGACCAGAATCGCTAGAATTCCCTTAGTAACGGAGTTCCTAAACTCTAACAGGTGTTGAACCAGAGTCATTTCCTGGTCATTTGGTGGCAGTGCGCTTTGACTCATGATTTATTCGAACTTTTAGAGGATGAATCAGTGGGCGTCGACCCGTCAGAAGTACTGATTTCTTCAGTCTCTTTTGTATTGGTTTCCGGTGTCGAAGGGTTTGATTCATCAGGGAATGGCATTTTAGGCTGCGCGGGAGCCTTATTAAATTGCGTGCCTGAAAATGCTGTCGGTTCATCAGAGTCGAAAGGGCGTGAAATCTCTTGATCGATGCCAAACTCATCTTGAATTTTAGAAAAGTCATCTTGAAGCGTATCGCTGACACTTTCGAGATTTCGTTTCTCTTCTTCAAGATTCATAGAGTTTTGCAAGTCGCGCACAGTCTCAGTGATTTCACTGTTTTCTTTCATGGAGTTGATAAACCGTTTGGTTTTTCCCATGAATTGACCGATTTTCCGAGCCACCTCAGGCATACGCTCAGGGCCAATGACGATGAGTGCGATGACCATAATGACGATGATTTCTAAAAAACCAATATCAAACATCTAGCGTATGCCTTTAATAAGTGGAAGTGAAATGAAAAGCAGTTTTATGCTTTGTCTTTTGTTTCTGTTTTGTCGTCTGCTTTTTGCTCAGCCTTCACATCAAAAACGTTTTCACCTTCTTTCTGTTCCAGTTTTTGCTCTGCTGTTGCTTTTTCTTCTTCTTTCTTATCTTCATCTGCAACCGCTTTCTTGAAACCTTTGATCGCACCACCTAGATCAGATCCAACGTTTTTTAATCTTTTGGCGCCAAACAGAACCAAAACGATTGCTAGGATGATTAATAATTGCCAAATGCTAATGCCCATTTTTGTTTCTCCAGTAAAAAGGATGACCCTTTTATAAAATGACCGCTAATAATAGCAGACTCTTAGTATATTTTTCAAATAGGATGAAAGGTTTAAAGGCCTTTCAAAAAAACCATTTAAATTGAATTAATTTCCTAACAGGTGGATGTGGATATGAAAGACTTCTTGTCCACCGGATTCCCCTGTATGTATTTGTGTTTTAAAACCGTCTAGTCCTTGAGATTGAGCCAGTTGAGGCAGTAATAACATCATGTGACCCATCAAGTCTTTGTCTTCAGGTGCTAAGTCAAACAAAGTAGCAATCGGTTTTTTAGGAATCACCAGCAGGTGTATTCTGGCTTTTGGATTGATGTCATTAATGACGATACACTTTTCATCTTCGTAAACAATTTCTGACGGGATTTCACGATCGATGATTTTACTAAAAATACTTTTTTCAGGTGTCATGATATTTTCCTGTATTTTAAATTATGCGTCGTTTTTTGAACGGTTCGCTTTTTCTTCATGGCCGGATAGGCCAAATCGTTTTTGTAATTCATTGGTGATGTCTGTGCTGGACAACCCTTGGTGTGACAGCAGGATTAAAGTATGAAACCATAGATCCGTCACTTCATAAACTAAGTTGTCGTTGTTTTGAGTATACTCGGCATCTTTGGCTGCCATCACGGTTTCAGTCGCTTCTTCGCCGACCTTTTTTAAAATCTTATCCAGCCCTTTTTCATATAGGCTGGCCACATAAGAAGTCTCGGGTGATTCTGTTTTTCGAGCGTCTAGAATTTTGTCTAATTGTAATAAGATATCATTACTCATAATCGAACCTCAATGCCTTCTTTTTGCATAGCTTGTTTGGCTTCTTGGACGGTGTGTTCACCAAAGTGGAAGATGCTGGCGGCTAACACCGCTTCAGCATGGCCTTGTGTAATACCGTCACATAAATCTGAAAGCTTGCCAACGCCCCCTGAGGCAATGACCGGGATTTTAACGGTGTCTGAAATGGTGCGGGTCAACGCTAAATCAAATCCGCTTTTGGTGCCATCTTTATCCATGCTGGTAACCAGTAATTCGCCTGCGCCAAGTGTTTCCATTTCCTTGGCCCATTCAATTGCATCAATACCGGTTTCTTTGCGACCACCATGGGTGAAGATCTCCCACTTGTCTGGTTCGCCTTTAGGGCTGACTTTTTTGGCGTCAATTGCTACGACAATGCATTGAGAGCCGAATGTGTCACAGGCTTCTTTGACAAAAGCGGGATTGAAAATGGCTGCGGAGTTAATCGCCACTTTGTCAGCCCCAGCGTTCAACATGGTGCGTACATCTTCAATTGAACGGATGCCGCCGCCAACCGTTAAAGGGATGAATACTTGGCTCGCAACGTCTTCTACCACATGAATAATGGTGTCTCGTTCGTGAGCCGTTGCCGTAATATCGAGAAATGTAATTTCGTCTGCACCCTGCTCGTCATAGCGTTTTGCTACTTCGACAGGGTCTCCGGCATCGCGGATATCGACGAATTGTACTCCTTTGACAACTCGTCCATTATCGACATCTAGGCAAGGGATGATTCGTTTTGCTAAGCTCATATTGAAATCTTACGCCTTTGATAATTCATCAGAAAGCGCCTGGCCTTCTTTAAAGTTCAGGCTGCCTTCATAAATAGCACGTCCTGTTATAGCGCCACTAACTCCATCTTCTTCGATGGTGGCTAGAGCTCGGATATCTTCCAGATTGGTGATGCCTCCCGACGCAATAATAGGAATGTTAAGCGCTTTTGCTAGTGCTTGAGTTGCTTCAATGTTTACGCCTTGCATCATGCCATCTCGTCCAATGTCGGTATAAATAATCGCTTCAACACCATCATTTTCGAACTGTTTTCCGAGGTCAATAACATTGTGATCGGTGACTTCAGCCCAGCCATTGATAGCCACCATGCCTTCCTTGGCATCAAGTCCCACCATGATATGCCCCGGAAAAGCCTTGCACGCTTCCGCAACAAACTCTGGGGTATGGACGGCTTTTGTTCCGATAATGCAGTAACTGACACCAGCTTTTAAATACGCTTCAATGGTTTCAAGGTCTCTGATGCCGCCGCCAATTTGAATTGGAAGGTCAGGAAAAGCTTCTCGTACTTGGTAAACCGCTTCTCCATTAACTGGCTTTCCTTCAAAAGCGCCATTCAGATCAACCATATGTAATCGTCGAGCGCCTTGATTGACCCAGCGTTCTGCCATTGCAACAATGTCGCCGGAGAAAACAGTTGCATCGTCCATTAAGCCTTGACGAAGTCGAACACACTCGCCATCTTTTAAGTCAATTGCAGGTATTAATAACATGAGAAGACCTTCTTGTTTATTGCCCGTTCCAGTTTAGGAGGTTTTTAAAGAGTTGTATGCCAGCGTCCGCACTCTTTTCCGGGTGCGCCTGAATGGCAAATAGGTTGTTTTGTGCAATGGCGGAGGTAAACCGGTTTCCATGAGTGGTTTCTCCAGCAATGATTTGTTTGTCATGCGGGCTGACAAAATAGCTGTGCACAAAATAAAATCGACTGTTTTGTTCAATGTTATGCCACAAAGGGTGATCGATTGTTTGATGTATCTGATTCCAGCCCATGTGCGGCATTTTGAGTTCTGGGTGAGCGCTAAGGTCAAATTTTTGAACATCCCCTTTTAGGATATCAAGACAATCCACCCCTTCATTTTCTTGGCTGTGGGTCATTAAAACCTGTAGTCCCATGCATATGCCTAGAAATGGTTTTTCAGCAGCTGCCTGGGTCAAGGCATGAATGATATTCGTTTCATTTAATGCTTTCATGCACGCTTTCGCTGCGCCTTGTCCGGGAAAAATAATCGCATCAGCCGAAAGAATGTCTTCGGCTTTATCACTGATACAGATTCGAGTATTGCTGTCAGCTGCATGCTCCGCTGCCTTAGCAACAGAGCGCAAGTTTCCCATGCCATAGTCTATAACGGTTACCAGTTTTTGATCAGCCATGGTTTACAGCGCACCTTTTGTTGAGGGTAGTTGATCAGCCATTCTTTCATCGGTTTCTAAAGCCATTCTAAGTGCACGGCCAAACGCTTTGAAAATCGTTTCTGCTTGGTGGTGAGCGTTTTTGCCACGAAGACAATCAATGTGTAAGGTGGTTTGAGCGTGGTTGGTGAATCCTTGAAAAAATTCTGCGACAAGCTCTGTATCAAATCCGCCGATGCTGGCACGGGTGAAGTCAGCTTTGAAAACCAATCCAGGTCGGCCAGACAAGTCAATGACCACTCTGGATAGTGCTTCATCTAATGGGACATATGCATGCCCATAACGTTTGATTCCTTTTTTGTCACCGACTGCTTCTTTTAACGCCATCCCCAAGCTGATGCCAATATCTTCAACTGTGTGATGATCGTCAATGTGAGTGTCTCCATCCGCTTTAACGGTGAGGTCGATTAAGCCATGCCGTGCAATTTGATCCAGCATGTGCTCCAAGAAAGGAACGCCTGTGTTTAAGTCGGCTTTTCCAGAGCCATCTAAGTTAACAGACAGTTCTATTTTCGTTTCTAAAGTGTTTCGCTGAATAGTCGCTTGACGCATGAAGTTGACTCCCTTTAAAGATAGAGGGTATTAAAAGGCGATATTATAGCTATTTTCGATTGAATTTAATGGTTAAATTTTAGTTTAACTTTAGAGGGTTAGGAAAATTTAATACGTGTTATAAAAAAAATTTGTAATAGAAAGCTAAAAATCTATCCGTTTTTTGAGATAATTGCGTCGATATTTTTTAGGTCGATTCTTTTGTTGAGAGACTGTCTAAAAGCGAGTTTGAGTCAATTTGTTGATTTAGATTAAGTTTTTCGGAACTTTAGGGCTGGTTGCATTTGTTGGACATTCATATAATGCGCTTGAGGAACTCGCTCTATGCTTTGGGATTTGGTCTCCCATTGAAAAAGAGTTGATTAAATTTTGACTATAAGGGGGAATCCAACTGATGGATACTACAGCAAAACCACAATATGATGATGGTGTGGTTAAGTACTTAGCTGTTGGTGCGATTACGTTTTTGGTACTAGGGACCTTTTTGGGAACTTTTGCCGCAGCGCAATTAGCATGGCCAGCTTTAAACTTCGATATTGCAGAAATTACTTTTGCAAGATTGCGTGTAATGCATACAAATACCGTTATTTTTGCTTTTGGTGGTATGACATTGATGGCAACGGCTTACTACACAGTTCAGCGCACCAATGGCGTTCGACTTTGGAGTAATGGCATGGCATGGGTGAACGCTATTTTGTTCACGATTGGTTTGTTAGCGGTTGTTTTGACTATTTCTCTAGGGATGACAACAGGTAAAGAGTACCATGAGCAAGAATGGCCATTGGCGATTGCAATTGCACTGGTTTGGACGCTTTATACGTTAAACTTTGTCATGACAATTGCTTCTCGAAATAAAGAAACACACCCGAACGTTTATGTTTCGAACTGGTTCTTTATGGGGATGATGATTGCCATCACATATCTTTATGTAGTGAATGGTCTTGCTATTCCAGTATCTATGTTCCGTTCTTATTCACTGTTCGCGGGTGTTCAAGATGCCATGATTCAGTGGTGGTGGGGGCATAACGCAGTTGGTTTCTTCCTGACAGCTGGTTTCTTAGCGATTATGTATTACTTCGTTCCTAAGCAAGCACAGCGTCCTATCTATTCTTACCGTTTATCTGTTATCCACTTCTGGGCATTAATGTTCGGTTATGTTTGGTTAGGTGCTCACCATTTACAATATACAGCGCTACCTGACTGGACTGGGTCTTTAGGTGCGGTGATTTCTTTGGCGATGATTATTCCTTCTTGGGGTGGGGCGCTTAACGGGATGTTAACGCTTTCAGGTGCTTGGGATAGACTTCGTACAGATTATATTTTGCGATTCTTGATTATTGCTTTGGCCTTCTACGCAATGTCAACTTTTGAAGGGCCTGTTATGGCTGCTAAAACAGTTAATGCGCTTTCACATTATACTGATTGGACGATTGGTCACGTTCACTCAGGTGCGTTAGGCTGGGTTGCAATGGTTTCTATCGGTGCGCTTTACCATATGGTTATGAAATTATGGAATACGGAAATGTATTCTATGAAACTGATTAACTTCCACTTCTGGTTGGCGACAATTGGTACTGTGTTCTATATCGTAGCGATGTGGGTATCCGGTATTATGCAAGGTCTGATGTGGCGTGCTTATGATGAGTACGGTACGCTTGCATATACTTTTGCTGAGTCTGTTGCGGCGATGCACCCATACTATGTCATGCGTACAGTAGGAGGGGTTTTATTCTTCTCTGGTGCGGTCGTAATGTTGTATAACGTTATTATGACAATCCGTATGGCGAATGCGAAGGAAACAGCGGCGGCAACAGCCAACGCATAATCCTGTATCAATCGAATTGCGGCAGTTGATAGTGTCCTGTCGCAAACTTTGAAATTATGAGTTGAGGAGCAATAGACTCATGTCAGATAATCAAGAACCTAAAAATTTACAGGAACGTCTGGAGAGAAATATCTTCGGGCTGTTCATGGCAACTGCACTAGCCGTTTCAATTGCGGGTATTGTAGAAATCGTCCCATTGTTTTATCTAAAAGAAACAGTGGACTATACTGAAAAAACCGATAAATACGGTAACGTAAAGAACGAGAAATTCCCTGAGTTAGTTTGGGAGCGTACCTTTACACAAGATGCTGATGGAAAGTTAGTATCTGATAAAGCATTATATAAACAAGATCGCAACGGTAACTGGGTGATTGCAGATTGGAAAGCCGGTGACGGTGTCCGTCCATATACACCACTTGAGTTAGCGGGTAGAGATATCTATTTGCGAGAAGGTTGTTATATTTGTCACTCACAAATGATTCGTCCATTCCGTGATGAGCGTGAACGTTATGGTCACTTCTCATTGGCGACAGAGTCAATGTATGACCACCCTATGCAATGGGGTTCAAAACGTACAGGGCCTGATCTAGCGCGTTTGGGTGGCAAGTATTCGGATGAATGGCATGTTATGCATTTATTACGTCCTCAGGATATGGTTCCGGAG
Organism: Hydrogenovibrio crunogenus; assembly: GCF_004786015.1. NCBI lineage: Bacteria > Pseudomonadati > Pseudomonadota > Gammaproteobacteria > Thiotrichales > Piscirickettsiaceae > Hydrogenovibrio > Hydrogenovibrio crunogenus. The sequence goes on along the minus strand of NZ_CP032096.1, from coordinate 2,177,010 downwards.
TCAGTAATGCCTGCTTATCCTTGGCTGGCAGAAAATCCGATTACAGAAGATTTCTTTGGAACAAAGCGTGATATGACAAAGCGTCTTTCTGTAATGCGTACATTAGGTGTGCCATATACGGATGAAGAAATTGAAAATGCCAATAAAGCGATTGAAGGGTATACCGAGATGGATGCGATGGTTGCATACCTTCAGGTGTTAGGCACCATGGTTAAATTAGACGATAGTAAGTCTTACCGTGAGTAATCTTGAAGCCTACCTTGATACCGATTGGTCAGCAATGACAGGCTCGGACTGGGCTGGCCTAATTATAACGGTTGTCGTGTTTTTTGGCATGCTCTATACCTTTGCTAGAACGCTGCGTCCTAGCAAAAAGAAAGAATTAGAGCAGGAAAAATTCAAAATACTAGATGAAGATTAAATTATTCTGAGGAGAATAAATATGGCACATAATAATCCTTGGCCAGATGAAGGGAACACTGGTCACATTTGGGATGAAGATATTCGTGAATTAGATAACCCACCTCCACTATGGTGGATGTTGTCTTTGTATGCTGGGTTTGTCATGATGGTTTTTTATGCATTGTACTACCCAACAATTCCATTAAAAGATTCTCACTTTGAAGGTCTGGCTGGTTGGACACAGATTGAAGAGTATAAAGAAGACAAAGCGGTTCTGGAAAATTGGCGTAAAGCAAAATTTGCAGAACAAGAAGAGCAGTTAGCAGCCTTGTCTGTCGATGAGATTCTTAAAAATGATGAATTGAAAACCTATGCGGTTAAAACGTCTAAAGTGTTGTTCGGTGATTACTGTGCAGCATGTCACGGAGCAGGTGGACAAGGAAATCCTAACTTTCCAGTGCTAGCTGATGATGATTGGTTGTGGGGTGGTAAGCCAGCTCAAATCAAAGCATCGATTTCAAACGGACGTGTTGGTAACATGCCTGCTAGAGGGATGATGGGTAACCTATCTGATGAAGAGATCGGACAGGTTGCTGACTATGTCATCGCTTTAAGTGAAGGGAATGCGGATCAACCAAAATATGCAGCTGGAAAAGCCGTTTATACCAAAGGGATGTGTTTAGCATGTCATGGTCCGGCTGGTAAGCCATTGGCACCTGCTGGTGCAACGAACCTAACCGATGGTGTATGGCGTTTCAGTGGTGATCGAGATGAAGTCATCAAAACCATTACTTATGGTGTGAATGTTAAAAAAGGTGGCGAGTTAACAGAGAATACTCGTAAAGCAGTTATGCCAGCCTTTAAAGAGCGTTTACCCGATCCAGAAGTTAACATTAAGCGTTTAGCAGTTTATGTTTATTCACTTGGTGGCGGTCAGTAAAAGATAAAGAGGGCAGTTTTGCCCTCTTTATCCATAGTAGATTGATTGATGTCAATAAGGAGACAGAAATGAATGATTTAAATAGTGACTGGGTTTTATGGGGTTCTATTGCTGCTGTGGTTTTTTCAATCGTTGCCTTGATTGGTTTTGCTTGGAAAGCAACACGAGGCATTGAAGGACTGGAAAAAGATGAAAAGGATTCTTAACGCGAAGTGTTAAGTAACCCAATTAATTAAAGGCCTAATATTATTAGGCCTTTTTTCGTTTATTAGAGAGTATAAAAAATATTATTTATGCCTGAAGTAATATTTTTTATAGAATCTATCCAGCGCATGATGACGACTAAGGATTAAGTGATGTCAGAAGAAAATAAAACAGAATATACCAATAGCTCACAAACCAAGTCTTTACTGGATGACATGGATACCTCAAATAAAAACCTACAGCATATTGGTGTCGAATTATTAACAGTTCATACAGAAGGAACGGTTCACGCGAAACGAATGAGCGGAACTTTTAGAACCATTAAGTGGCTGGTCGCTGCAATGTGGTTATCCTTATTTATTGGGCCCTATCTACGTTGGGATGACCGTCAAGCCATTTTGTTCGATTTAGCGAATCGTCAGTTTCATTTTTTCGGTATTACCGTTTTACCTCAGGATATCTGGATTCTTGCAATGATTTTGCTTTTCTTTGCATTATTGCTTGCTGCAACAACCGCGATCGCTGGAAGGCTATGGTGTGGTTATGCTTGTTTCCACACAGTTTGGGTGGATGTGTTTACTTGGATAGAGGAAAAAATAGAAGGTTTGCCTAACAAGCGAGTTAAGCTTGATCAAGCACCGCTAAGCATCAGTAAGCTTCAAAAGAAAATTCCAAAATGGATTTTATGGGGCATCATCGGGTTTATGACAGGGTTTAGTTTTGTTGCCTATTTTGATCCAGTGTTTGGATTATGGGAAAGACTGTTTACTTTGGATTGGACCGTTACAGAAACCACTATCATTTTAGGACTTGCTGCGGCGACCTTTTTCTTCGCAGGTTTTATGCGTGAACAAGTATGTATTGGTTTTTGTCCTTATGCCCGTATTCAAGGGGCCATGATTGATACTGAAACAGTTGTGCCAACTTATGACATTGATCGTGGAGAACCTAGAGGTCGTATGAAACGTCCAAAACCAGGGGAAGAAGCGCCAGAACTAGGAGATTGTATCGACTGTAATTTGTGTGTGGCTGTGTGTCCTACAGGGGTGGATATTCGAAAAGGGCAGCAGTTCGGTTGTATTACTTGTGGTCTTTGTATTGACGCATGTGACTCGGTGATGGAAAAGATTAAAAAGCCAAAAGGGTTGATTCGATATGCTTCACTGGCTGAGTTTGCAGGTAAGGCTTTTGTTCCATTTTATAAGCGTCCGCGTGTTTTGGTTTATACATCCATTATGACATTTGCTGCAGCAGCGATGATTTGGGGATTAGCAACGATGTCTCCTATTGATGTAAAGGTACTACATGAGAGAGCTCCTTTGTTTGTACAAATGAGCGACCGTACCATTCAGAACAAATACTATGTCAAAGTGGTCGATAAAAGTAATGAGCCTATTGCGGCAAAAATAACTGTAACTGGTCCTGATAGCTTAATATATATAGTTGATAAAGTGATTCATGTTGCGCCAGGCAATGTTGGGACGGCAACACTGCTGGTTAAAATACCGAAGAAAGATTTGACCAGCTCCAATACACCGATCCAGATAAAAGTACAGGATTTAAATAACCCTAATATCAAGGAAACTTACGACAGTATGTTTATAGGGCCAAAAATGCGTTAAGCCTATTTCAATAAACTACTGATGTCGTCGCGCCTGAAGTTCAGGTATAATTAGGCTCTTAACAGGGCCTTTTTTATGGAGGAAAAATCCTTGGAAAATCTTGAAGAACAAACAAAACCATCTGCTAAAAAAGATAAGCGTGACTGGAGCGTCGCTTGGAAGAATCCTTTTGTAATCGGGTGGTTCTTAATTCTTACCGTCGTATTGACTGTTAATTTCTTTATGGTCAGTATGGCGATTGTGACGTCACCCGGCCTGACAATTCCTGACTTTTACGAGAAAGGAAAAAACATGGGTGCGATTATTGCAAAAAGAAAGCATATGGAAGACCTTGGTTGGCAGTTTAATATTGATCTGCCGCTGTTAAAAGAAGGCTCTGATCAGGTCGTCACTGTTAAGGTGCTGGATAAAAACGGTCAAGAATTTGATGTTGATAGCGCTGTATTATATTACTATCGTCCTTCTAATAAAAAATACGACGGTCAGTTAGTGCTTCAGTCAACAGGTCAAACAGGGACATATCAAGGGACATTGAACCTGCCCTTGAAAGGTAAGTATGACCTAGTCATGGAAGTGACGAAAGGAGAAGAAGTTTTTAATTTAGGTCGCTCCATTATGGTTCAAGACGCCTCCTAGGCAAATAATCATTATGAATCCATCCTGTTACCACTGCGGTCAAGGCATTAATCAAGGTGCCTTGGTTCTGCGTAAAATCAATCAAGTCGAGCGAGAATTTTGCTGTCATGGCTGTGCTGGCGTTTGTGACGCCATCCATGAAGCAGGGCTTGAAAGCTTCTATCGAAGAACGCCTGAAGGGGAGCTTTTTTCGCCTCCTCCACCTCCTAACAAAGATATTGAATTTTTTGACTATGATGAAGTTCAGTCACAATATGTGGGAGGGCTGGATCAGAAACGCGAAATTACTTTGATTTCTGAAGCGATTCATTGCGCTGCCTGTATTTGGCTTATCGAGCATACGCTGGCGAAGTTGGATGGCGTGCAGATGGCAAAAGTGAATTTTACCAATAAGCAAATCAAGCTACGTTGGGATAATGACCAGATCAAGCTGTCACAAATCATTCAAGAGTTAAACCGCGTTGGGTATGACGCAACCCCTTATGATGCGTCTAGCAGTGAAGAAGCCTTCCGCAAAGCCAATCGTGACTTGCTTTACCGGTTAGGATTTGCCGGGTTTGCGATGATGAATGTCATGTGGTTTTCGGTAGCGCTTTATGCAGGGGCCGACGAAGATACAGAATTTAGACATTACTTTCACTGGATCGAGTTTATCATTGCAACAATTACCCTGGCTTATTCTGGAAAGCCATTTTTAGCAGGTGCAATCACTTCTCTAAAAGCCCGTTCGGTAGGAATGGATGTCTCCATTTCATTGGGGATTTTAACCACGTACTTCTATTCATTCTGGGTCACAATTGATCCTCTGCATCCCGGCAATGTCTACTATGACACGATGATCGACTTTATGTTTCTATTGTTGATTGGACGTTACCTAGAAGCTATTTCCAAAAACAAAGCCATTGATTCAACCCGACGGCTTATGGATCTGCAACCAAAAGTCGCTCGGTTAAAAACTGAAAATGGCATAGAAATAGTTCCAGTCAGAAAACTGCAAGCGAATGATGTGGTGTTAGTAAAGCCTGGTGACCAAGTGCCGGTAGATGGAGAGGTGGTTGAAGGCATTGGAAATGTTAATGAATCTATGTTGAGTGGTGAATCTCGAGAAGTTTTTAAAACGGTAGGATCTCATGTTTCAGCAGGAACTTTGAATCTCGATGGCGCGCTGTTTATCAAAGTGACTTCAATCCTACAGGACACCATGTTAGGGAAAATCGTCCATATGGTGGAAGATGCGCAAGGTTCCAAGGCTCCGATTCAATGTACAGCTGAGAAAATTATGCCTTGGTTTGTATCAGTTGTGATTGCATTGGCAACTTTGAGTTTTGTTTATTGGATTGTTAATGCAGATTTAGAAACAGCCATGATTGCTGCGACTTCTGTATTAATTATTACCTGTCCTTGTGCTTTTGGTTTAGCAACACCAATGGCAACAGCCGTTGCTTCGGGAGTTTCAGCACAAAATGGCATCCTGATTAAGAATGGTGCTGTGTTGGAAGTTTTGAACAGTATTGATCATTTTGTATTTGATAAGACCGGTACTTTGACCAAAGGTCAGATGCAGCTGAAAGATTACAATTTTTATGACATTGAAAGTGAATATGAACTGCTGAAAGATTTGGTTAAAGTTGAGTTTCATTCTGAGCATTCTCTAGGAAAAGCAATTGTACAAAGCTTACAAGCGCAGCACCCTGAGTTCAAAACGTTGGATATGAAGACGACCTATTTTCAAGCGCATCCTGGAAAAGGGGTGGAAGCGAAAGTACAAGGTAAACATTATCAGATCGGTACATCGCAATGGTTAGAAGGGTTTGAGTTAGCCATACCTGAGCAACTACGAGCATTGGAAGCGGAGAAAGCTCAGCTGGGGCAAACCAGTGTATGGGTGGCTCAAAACAACCGTATTGTGGCGATTTTGTTCTTAGAAGATGAGATACGAGACGATGCAGTCGAGATGATTCAACGTCTTAAGCAGCGAGGTAAGAAAGTCACTCTGTTGAGTGGGGATCGTCAGTTGGTCGCAGAAACGGTGGCAGAACGATTAGGGGGCATGGCGTTGCAGGCAGAGGTTTTACCTGAACAAAAACACCTCGCGATTCAAACTTTGCAAAAAGACGGTCAAATGGTTGCCATGGTGGGAGATGGTATTAATGATGCCCCGGCAATGGCGCGGGCTGATGTCAGTATTGCATTAGGGTCTGGAACAGATGTCTCTATGGACTGTGCGGATATTGTCTTGTTAAATAATGAATTGCTGTCGGTGGATACGGCAATTGACTTGTCCGAACGAACGCTCAAAACCATAAAAGAAAATATTGCCAGTTCAATTATTTATAATATCACTCTGGTACCTTTGGCAATGGCAGCGATGTTAACACCGTTGATTGCGGCAATTACTATGCCGTTAAGTAGTTTGGTAGTCATTGGAAATGCGGCACGGATACGATCGTTTTACAGTAAAAATGCCATAGCAAAACGCCGTCAAAAATCGGTAGAATGATTATCTAAGTAACAAAAGGAGAAGATTGTATGGATGTGGTATTTGGATTAATTCCTATGATGCTCTTCTTTGGGTTTTTGGTGGTTGTGGTGTTTATTTGGATGGCGAAGTCGGGTCAATTTGATGATCTTGATGGTGCGGCGAATAGCATTTTTATGGATGAAGAGTTCGATGAAGAGTTAAAGAAAAAAGAAACAGATTCAAAAATGACGGAATTATCAGAATCAAAAGAAGATAACTCCTCCAGCTAGAAGACTCAAAAAAGCCCAGGCCTGGGTAGAATTAAACTTAAAGGTCGGGATAATAAAAAAGGCCGTTTAAAACGGCCTTTTTTGTATCTGAATGAAAGAAAGTTGGAATTTAACTTATTAAACCTAAACCTCTAAGTAATCCAAAATCCCTTCAGCTGCTTTCCGGCCTTCTGCGATAGCGTGTACGACAAGGCTTGAACCTCGTACCATGTCGCCCCCTGCAAATATTTTAGGGTTTGAGGTTTGGAAAGGGAACTCAGACTCTTCTTTTGCAACCACAGTGCGCCAATCTGTCAAGTTGATGTCGAAGTCATTAAACCATTCTGGCGGATTCGGCTGGAACCCAAACGCTACGATGACGGCATCGCAATCAATGATGGTTTCAGATCCTTCAACCATTTCTGCTCGACGACGACCATTTTCATCAGGTTCACCCATGCGGGTTTGAATGACCTTGATGCCAGCGACTTGCCCATCTTTTTCAATGACTTCGACCGGTGCCAGGTTGAATTTGAATTGAACGCCTTCTTCCTTGGCATTTTTCACTTCGGCTCTTGAACCAGGCATGTTTTCCTCGTCACGACGATAGACGCAGTAAACTTCAGAAGCGCCTTGACGGATAGAAGTACGTGTACAGTCCATAGTGGTGTCACCACCGCCTAATACGACAACACGCTTGCCTTTCATCGAAACAAAAGGCTCAGGGCTTTGTGCCATTTTCAGTTCGTTTTTAACGTTACCAATTAAGAAGTCGAGTGCTTTATAGACTTGAGGTAGATCTTCACCTGGGAAGCGTCCAGCCATCGGCTTGTAAGTTCCCATACCTAGGAAGACCGCATCATAATCTGAAAGTAGAGCGTCAAATGCGATATCCTTGCCGATCTCGGTGTTGCAATGGAACTCAACGCCCATACCTTCAAGAATCTTACGGCGTTTCACTACAATGTCTTTATCCAACTTAAACTGTGGAATACCAAACGTTAGCAACCCACCGATTTCTTGTTCTTTTTCAAACACGATAGGCTTTACGCCATTACGAATTAAGATGTCTGCACAACCGAGTCCAGCAGGTCCAGATCCAATGATTGCCACTTTTTTGTCAGTCATCGTGACATTATCAAGTGTCGGTGTCCAGCCCATGTCAGTAGCCGTATCGGTGATATATTTTTCCACCGCACCAATCGTGACGGCACCAAAATTGGTGTCTTCTAAAGTACAGGCTTCTTCACATAAACGATCTTGTGGACAGATTCGACCACACATCTCTGGTAAAGAGTTTGTTTGGTGTGATAACTCGGCAGCTTCAATGATGTTGCCTTCCGACACCAATTTTAACCAGTTAGGAATATAGTTGTGAACAGGACAAGCCCATTCACAATAAGGGTTCCCGCAATGAAGGCAGCGGTCAGCTTGCGCCATGGCTCGTTGTGGATCAAACTCTGTATAAATTTCTTCAAAGTTTTCCTTACGTTCCATCGCATCTTTCTTAGATGGAAGCTGGCGATCTAGTTCTAAAAATTGTCTTACATTTCCCATGATTAGCTCCCTTTATTCCCCATCACCGCCGTGGGCGAATAAATCTAATAATTTATCAACGTTAATGGCGCGTGATTTCACTAACCAGAAGTTATGCAAGTAGCGACTGAAATTATCGATAACTTCTTGCCCAAATTGACTGCCGGTTTTTTCAACATACTCTGTCAGTAGTTCTTGTAAATAGACACGATACGCTTCCGTTGATTCTGTATCAATACGAACCGCTTCTACCATTTCCGTGTTCAAACGATCTGGTAACGTTCTGTCTAAATCTAGGATGAAGGCCATCCCGCCAGACATTCCGGCACCGAAGTTAACGCCCACTTGTCCTAAGCTCACAACGCAACCACCTGTCATGTATTCACAACCATGATCACCTAAACCTTCAACAACTGCCGTCGCACCGGAATTACGAACAGCGAAACGTTCTCCACCTGTACCGTTAGCAAATAGTTTTCCACCGGTTGCACCGTATAAACAAGTGTTCCCAACGATTGGGGTGTTGTGTGGATCAAATCCATGTTCTTTGACTGGGCGAACTACAATTTCACCGCCTGACATGCCTTTACCAACATAATCGTTCGCATCCCCCTGAAGATGAAGGTTTAGGCCGTCCACGTTGAATACCCCAAATGATTGCCCAGCAATGCCTGTTAGAGATAAGGTAATTGGTGCATCTTTCATGCCATGGTTGCCATAGCGCTGCGCGATTTCACCTGCAATACGAGCCCCGATTGAACGCCCGGTATTAACAAGATGGAAACCAAACTCACCGCCTGTTTTATTTTCAATGGCAGGTAAAACGGTTTTAACCATTTCTTCCGCAATATGACCATCATCCCAAGGGTTGTTGCGAGAGACCTGCACCGTTTGCGGTTTGTTTTCAGGAACGCCACCATCCGTAATAAACGGCGTTAGGTCAATACTGTTTTGTTTATCTGTCAGAGGTTGGTCAATCATCTTCAGAAGGTCAACGCGGCCGACCAAGTCTTCCAGTTTGGCGACACCTAGTTTAGCAAGCCACTCACGCGTTTCTTCTGCAACAAAACGGAAATAGTTGATAACCATTTCAGGCATACCGATAAAGTGTTCTTTACGTAGTCTTTCATCTTGTGTTGCCACCCCTACAGCACACGTATTCAAGTGACAGATACGTAAGTATTTACAGCCAAGTGCGACCATTGGTGCTGTTCCGAATCCGAATGACTCTGCCCCTAATATCGCGGCCTTGATAACATCCAATCCTGTTTTTAACCCACCATCAGCTTGCAGGATAACTTGTCCACGCAAGTCATTCGCACGCAGTACCTGGTGTGCTTCAGCCAGTCCCATTTCGAATGGGTTACCGGCATATTTTACCGAGGTCAGCGGGCTGGCACCCGTCCCGCCATCGTAACCTGAGATAGTGATTAAATCAGCATAGGCTTTTGCAACACCGGCTGCAATGGTCCCTACACCTGGTTCCGCAACCAATTTCACTGAAACCAAAGCATTCGGGTTAACTTGTTTCAGGTCGAAAATAAGCTGAGCCAAATCTTCAATTGAATAAATATCATGATGTGGCGGTGGTGAAATTAAGGTAACGCCTTCAACCGAGTGACGCAGTTTCGCAATGGTTGCATCCACTTTATGACCTGGAAGCTGTCCACCTTCTCCTGGTTTTGCTCCTTGGGCCACTTTAATCTGTAGGACTTCAGCATTGCGTAAATAGTGTGCAGTCACCCCAAAACGACCGGATGCGATCTGCTTGATCTTCGACATCTTTTCCGTACCGTAACGGGCTGGGTCTTCAGCACCTTCGCCAGAGTTTGAGCGAGCACCAATGCGGTTCATCGCAATTGCCAAGGCCTCGTGCGCTTCTGGTGAAAGGGCACCTAATGAGATCCCTGCGGAATCAAATCGTTTGTAAATAGACTCAACCGGCTCAACGTCTGATAAATCTATTGATTTAATCCCGTCTTTAAAGCCAATCAGGTCGCGAACCGTCATCGCAGGGCGTTCATTGACCAGTTTGGCAAATTTGTTATAGGCGATTTGGTCGCCTTTTTGTACGGCTTCACGCAAATAATTGACCACATCAGGGTTGTAGGCATGATATTCACCGCCATGCACATACTTCAACAACCCACCAGGTTGTAAGAATTTACGAGGGTTAAAGGCATATTTTGACGTCTTGATTAGGTCAGCTTGTAAGTGTTCAAAGCGTGTCCCTTCGATGCGAGTCGGAGTGCCTTTGAAACATAGGTCAACAATTTCCTTGCTCAAACCAACGGCTTCAAATAATTGTGAACCACGGTAAGAGGTGATGGTTGAAATCCCCATTTTCGAAAGGATTTTGAACAACCCTTTGTTGATCCCTTTACGGTAATTTTTGATGTACTCAGAAATGCCAACTTTTTCATCAAGTTCCTTGGTACGAATCATATCCTGTAAGCTTTCATAGGCTAAATAAGGATAGACCGCTGTTGCCCCATAACCAAATAATACGGCAAAGTGATGAGGGTCACGGGCTGTACCCGTTTCGACAATGATGTTAGCTTCAGGGCGCAGGCCTTCAGCAATTAAACGGTGATGCACCGCACCTGTTGCCATCGCAGCCGGAACCGTAATCAACCCTTTTTCAATGTTCAGGTCACTTAAAATAAGTAATGTCACACCATTCTTAACCGCTTCAACTGCTTGCTCACAAACCGCGATGGTCGCTGCTTTCAAGTCTGTGTTTTCAGGGGTGTAATGTAGAGAAATGCGTTGGTTGCGATAATTATCATCCACAATGCTGGTTAAGTGTTTCATCATCGAGGGCGATAAAATCGGTGATTGTGATTCTAAACGACGCGCATGGTCTTCGCCTTCGTCAAACATGTTGAGCTCACGCCCAAAACAGGTATTCAAAGACATGACGATGTTTTCACGCAACGGGTCAATCGGTGGGTTGGTGACCTGAGCAAACATTTGACGGAAATAGTCAAACACCGAGCGTTCTTTATGAGAAAAGACCGGTAGCGGGGCATCGTCCCCCATTGAGCCAGTGGCTTCTTGCCCGGCTTCAGCCAACACACGGATGACCTGATCCCGTTCTTCAAAAGTGACCTGGTAGTATTTTTGATAAATGTCGGCTTCGTTGCTGTCCCAGTCGAATGTATGGTCTTCGCTGTCCAAACGTTCTTCAAGATGCATGTAGCCTTTATCCATCCATTCACGATAAGGCTTGGCGGCTTTTAAGCCAGCATCAATGTCTTCCGGTTTAAGCAGTTTTCCAGCTTCAAGGTCTACCGCAATGACTTGACCAGGTTTTAGGCGACCTTTTTCAACCACATCTTCAGGTGCATAATTATAGACACCGATTTCAGAGGCAAAGGTAATGTGACGGTCTTTGGTAATCACATAACGTGTTGGACGTAAACCATTTCGGTCAACACCGCAAATGGCATATTTACCAGTGTTGATTACCATCCCGGCTGGTCCATCCCATGGTTCCATATGCATAGAGTTATACTCTAGGAAAGCTTTTAGGTCTGGATCCATGTGTGGCATATTTTGCCAAGCTGGCGGGATCAATAAACGCAGTGCTTGGAAAACGGGCATGTCACCCATCATCAACACTTCCAGCATGTTATCTAGAGAGTTGGAGTCAGAGCCTTCTTGTGCAACAAGCGGTTTTAAATCAGACAGCTCGGGAATTAATGGCGTTTCAAATTTACTTTGTCGCGCTAAAGCCCAGTTACGATTCCCTTTGATGGTATTCAACTCACCATTGTGTGCTAAGAAGCGGAAAGGTTGCGCCAAACGCCACTGTGGCAAAGTGTTGGTTGAAAAACGCTGATGATAAGAAATCAAAGAAGATTCGAATCGTTCATCTTTTAAATCCAAATAGAACTCAGGCAGTTCTTTTGGCATCACCAGACCTTTATAGGAAATCAGTTGGCTATGTAAAGAGGCGATGTAAAAAGTTTCATCTTTTGGCTCAACCGCCATTTCCGTTTTACGGCGAGCAACAAACAATGCTCGGTTAAAGTCAGCATCACTCATCTCGACAGGTGCGTTGATATACACCTGTTCAATTAGCGGCTCCATACCAGCTGCTTGTGCCCCCAGTACTTCTGAAGCAACAGGGACTTTTCGCCAACCCGCAATGCTCAGCCCTTTAGATTCCAGTGCTTTTTCCAGCTCAGCTCTCGCAAAGGCCGCTTTATCAGCGTCTTGGTTTAAGAAAATCATACCGCTGGCATAGTTTTCAGACAGGGTAAATCCAAGATCCTTGGCTTCTTGGCGAAGGAACGCATTTGGCTTTTTAATCAATAAACCACAGCCATCCCCGGTGCAACAGTCTGCGGCGACACCACCACGGTGAGTCATATTGGCCAAGGATTCAATCGCTGTTTGAACCGCCCAATGACTCGGCTTGTCGTCCATTTGGGCGATCATGCCGAAACCACAGTTCTCTCTTTCAAATTCAGGAGAATATAGACCTTGTAAGCTGTTGAGTGAATTCATAATTCAGTTTCCTGTCTGTAAACATTTATAACACGTTGTTATAAAGGCACTTTTTAGGGTACGTTTGGGTATCTGAGTGCGAAAAAATTAAAATGGTGCGAAATTATACTTTTTTAGCGGTTTGAAAGCAATGTTTAGCATGCCCTCGCTAGTAAAATATTGGGAATGTAGATAAGAAATGAAATTTGTTCTATTTAGCAAAGTGTCATCCAAAAACAGCCAGGCCTGGCTGAATTTGGGTGCACTTTCTTGGCATTAAGCTTTGTCAATTAAGGAGATGCCGGTCATTTCTTCTGGTTTTTCAATTCCCATCATGTCTAACAAGGTTGGAATCACGTCGCATAACGCCCCACCATCCTTCAATGGATAGCCTTTCTTGCCAAAATAAACGAAAGGCACAGGGAAAGTGGTGTGTGATGTTAGCGGTTTGCCGGTTTCTTCATTGAACAGCATTTCCATATTACCATGATCTGCAGTCACAATGGCTTCACCATCGACCGCTTTGAGGGTTGTTAAAATTTCGCCTAAAGCTTCATCAACCGCTTCAGCTGCTTGGACGCAGGCATTAAAATCCCCTGTGTGCCCAACCATGTCTGGGTTGGCGATGTTACAGATAAAGGTATCATATTCCCCTGATTTAATCGCAGCAATGAGCTTTTCTTTAAGCTCCGGTAAGCTCATTTCAGGTTGCAGATCGTATGTTGCAACTTGCGGGGAGTTAATTAATACACGCACTTCATTGTCATTCGGTTCTTCAACGCCACCGTTAAAAAAGAAAGTGACATGGGCGTATTTCTCAGTTTCTGCAATGCGAAGTTGTTTTAAACCTTTTTTCGAAACAAACTCTCCGAAGGTGTTTCGAAGGCTGGTTGGACGATAGGCTACCAGTGCGCCAAATTTTTCAAAATTCTTTTTGTACTCTGTAAGTGTGACAAAAGCAGATAAAACCGGTGTTTTACAGCGATGAAAGTCAGCAAAGTCATCCATGATGAAGGCTTCGGTCAACTGGCGCGCCCGGTCGGAGCGGAAGTTCATGAAAATAACGGAGTCACCATCTTTAACACGGGCTGGTTTGCCATTGTTGCGAGGGATGACGGTGGCTTGAATAAACTCATCATTTTCACCTCGAGCATAAGCCATCTCTACAGCTTCTTTTGCATTTTTCGCTTCAAATTCCGCTGAACCGCAGGCAATGGCATCGTACGCTTTTTTGACGCGCTCCCAACGGTTGTCACGGTCTAATGCAAAGTAACGGCCTGTAACCGATGCAATGCGTCCGCCGCCCAGTTCTTTCATGAAGGTTTCGAGCTCTTCAATATACTGAAGTGCGCTTTGCGGTGCCGTGTCTCGTCCGTCAGTGAAGATGTGTACATACACTTTGGCGCCGCGGTCGTGAGCCATTTTAATGCTGGCCTTGATGTGGCTGATGTGTGAGTGCACCCCACCATCTGATAGAAGGCCTAAAATATGGACTTTGTGGTTGCGGTTGCTGGCCGCATCAATTGCTTTGACTAAAGCGTTGTTTTCAAAAAAGCGTCCATCATCGATGTCTTTCTGAATGCGAGTCAGTTCCTGGTAAACCACGCGTCCAGCGCCGAGGTTCATATGGCCGACTTCGGAATTCCCCATTTGCCCTTCAGGCAACCCTACGGCCATACCGGAAGTATTGATCAAGGTGTGGTGATAGTCTTTAAGTAGGTTGTCCCAGTTTGGCGTATGGGCTTGTGCAATGGCATTGTGTTGTGTTGCTTCACGATGTCCCCAGCCATCCAAGATGATCAATCCAGTTGGTCGGTTTTTAATTTGCACGGGTTTTGTCATATCGTTTCCTTTTGAGAAGATGTTTCGCAGAGTAGGGTGACATTCTCGGCAAAACGTATAAAAATTTCAAAATGTCATTTATTGTAACCAGTTTCACTGTTAAAATCATTAGCTTTGAATTTTGATTCATATGTTAGTTTAAGGGAAAACGAATGTTTATTGAATTTGTGGAAGAGCAAATTTTTCTGTTTATTGCATTAGGCGTCATCGTCATGATGTTGATTTTCAGTTATTTTGGAGACAAGGTTTCAGGGTATCGCTCTGTCAATGCAGATGAGGCGGTGCGACTATATAATTCCGGTGCTTGGGTGTTGGATGTCCGTACCGATGCAGAATATAAAACAGGGTACATCGGGGAAGCGGATAATATTTCATCCTCTGAGGTTGCCAAAAAACCAGAAATGGTCGCGAAGCACAAGGATGAAGATGTATTGGTGTATTGTCAGTCAGGCATGCGTTCGGCTTCCGTAGCCAAAGCCTTGGTTAAACAAGGCTTTACCAAAGTTCATAATTTGAGTGGCGGGGTGATGTCTTGGAAAAATGCAGGGTTGCCTTTGAATAAGCCCGTTTCAAAAAAAAAGCTAAGAAAGGAAAAAAAGTGAGTTCAACACAACCAGAAATCATTATTTATGCGACAAAAACCTGTCCTTTTTGCACCATGGCTAAGAGTTTATTGGATGGTAAAGGATTGACATACGATGTGATTGATGTCGGAACGGATCGTTCGATGTGGCAGGAGTTACAGGAAAAGACGGGGCGCAATACCGTACCGCAGGTTTTTGTAGGTGAACAGCATATCGGTGGTTTTGACGATTTATCTGCTGCCGACCGTTCTGGTGAGTTGGATCAGATTTTAGCAAAGTAATTAATTAAGGATTAAAGGCAAGATGTCAGAAGAAAACCAAGAAAAACAGTTTGGGATTCAAAAAGTCTACACGCGTAACGTGTCGTTTGAAGCGCCAAATTCACCAGAAATTTTCACACAAGACTTTCAACCACAGCTGGATGTTGACTTGAATGTCGAAAGCCGCTCTTTAGAAGAAGGTGTGTTTCACGTAGTTGTGCGCGTTACCGCGACAACTAAAATGGATGATAAGACTGCTTTCCTATGTGAAGTTGAGCAAGCGGGTATTTTCACTCTAATGGGCTTTGATGAAGGTGAAACGAATTATTTGTTAGGAGTTCAATGTCCAAATACCTTGTTCCCTTACGCGCGTGAAGCCGTTTCTGATCTAGTAACGCGTGGTGGATTCCCACAATTATTACTGGAGCCAGTGAACTTTGAAGGGATTTATGCAGATCATTTGCAAAAACAAGCTGAATCAACGAAACAATAAACTGGTAGAGACTGCGTGACAATAGCCAATAAACCTTTGACGATTGCCGTATTAGGTGCTGGTGCCTGGGGGTCGGCGTTGGCAATTCATTTGTCTCGAATTGGTCATCAGGTTAAGCTTTGGGATCACAATCCTGAAAATGCCGCAACGCTCGAGTCAGCAAGAGAAAATGTACGCTACCTGAAAGGGGTGCCTTTTCCAGACTTGTTAAGTGTGCAAAGTGATTTAAAGGCGACCTTAACGGATGTTGATGCTGTATTAATGGTGGTTCCTAGTCAGGCTTTTCGGGAAGTGCTTCAGAAAATGCATCACATTATGATGGGGTCTAAAGGTCATTATCACTTGGCCTGGGCAACCAAAGGATTTGAGCCGGATACCAGTTTAATGTTGCATGAGATTGTGCAGCAGGAGTTGGGTGAGCGCATTTCTTTTGCTGTACTCTCTGGGCCAACTTTTGCCGCGGAAGTAGCAAGAGGGTTGCCGACGGCGATGGTGAGCGCGTCGCGAGACCAGGAAGAAGCTCAGTTTTGGGCGGATGCTTTTCACTGTGATACCTTTAGAATGTATACCCAGCCTGATGTGGTAGGGGTCGAAATTGGCGGTGCCTATAAAAATATCATGGCCATTGCGACGGGTTTATCCGACGGGTTGCGATTAGGTGCGAATGCGCGAGCAGCACTGATTGGTCGCGGTATGGTTGAAATGATGCGATTTGGGGATGCACTTGGTGCGAAGCATGAAACAATGATGGGTTTGTCGGGACTGGGTGATTTGGTGCTGACCTGTACCGATGACTTGTCACGTAATCGTCGCTTTGGTTTGATGTTGGCACAGTCGCAGCGGCCTGCTGAAGAAGTGATTCAAGAAATTGGTCAAGTGGTTGAAGGGGTTAAAGCCGTCAAAGCAGTCAAGTTGATTGCGGATAAGTACCAGTTGGATTTGCCGATCATGGAACAGGTCTACAATATTATTGTCGGGAACAGCACTGCGGAACAAGCCGTGAAAGAGTTAATGCGTCGCCACGGCCGATCTGAGCTAGAGTTCGCTTAGTCACGATTATTGAAGCGGGTTTGAATTTGAACGTAGCATAAAAAACCACCAGACCTGGTGGTTTTTGCCGTTTAGACTTTATGGGCAGTATGCTCGGGCGTTGTTAGAGGTTCATGTCAAAGCCGAGCTGGCGCCAAGCTTCATACGCCATAACGGACACGGCATTGGCTAAGTTTAAGCTTCGACCACCTGGAATCATTGGGATGGTAAGCCGTTGGTCTTCAGGTAAACTTTCGATGACGTCTTTAGGAAGGCCGCGGGTTTCAGGGCCGAATAAAAAAGCATCTCCGTTTTCAAAAGTAGGTTCGGTATAATAGCGCTCGGTTTTTGTGGTCAAAGCGAAGACGCGATTTGGCTTGATCGTCTCGAGGCATGCTTCAAGTGAAGGGTGTTCTTGAAGGTTGGCGAGCTCTGCATAATCTAGGCCGGCACGACGAACTTTCTTTTCACTTAAATCAAACGCATAAGGTTGAATTAAGTGTAAGTGTGCGCCCATATTGGCGCTGAGGCGAATTAAAGCACCGGTGTTCTGCGGAATTTCGGGTTCATATAAGATGATGTGTATCATTTTGTTATAACTTTTAAGTGGTGAAAAATTTTGGTCGATTTATCTGTTAATTTGTGTGGTCTTAATTTTCGCAACCCTGTGGCGATGGCTTCAGGGAATGCGGGGTACGGCATAGAATACCAAGCTGTTTCTGGGTTTTCCAACCGCGATGTCGGCGCGGTGTTTTTAAAAGGCACCACGCTAGAGCCAAAGCTTGGTAATAAACCAGAAAGAGTCATGGAAACAGCCAGTGGTTTGCTGAATTCCATCGGACTGCAAAACCCCGGCGCTCATGCTGTGATAAAAGATTATCTACCAAAGTTAGACTTAAGCCAATCACAATTTATTATTAATGTGTCCGGCTCTTCTATTGAAGAGTATGCCGAAGTGGTTCGTTTGTTCGATCAAACCGACTTGCCGGCCATTGAGGTGAATATCTCTTGTCCGAATGTTAAAAAAGGCGGTGCGGCGTTTGGAAACGATCCTGATATGGCTGCAAAAGTGGTTGAAGCCTGTCGGGCCAATACGACCAAACCTTTGATTGTGAAATTATCACCCAATCAAACCGATATTGCGGAAGGTGCACGCCGAGTCATTGATGCCGGTGCCGATATGCTGTCGGCAATTAATACGTTAATGGGCATGCAAATTGACATTCACTCGGCTCGGCCCACGCTTGGAAACAATCAAGGCGGTTTGTCCGGCCCAGCGATTAAGCCGGTAGCGTTATTAAAAGTGCATCAGGTGTATCAAGTCGCAAAGCAATACAATGTGCCGATTATCGGTTTGGGCGGCATTGCTTCGGCAGATGATGCCATTGAATTTCTTTTGGCGGGTGCATCGATGGTTGCAGTGGGGACCGCGATGGCGAAAGATCCATTGTTGGTCAAAAAAATCAACCAGGGCATTGAAAAGTACATGGCCCGTTATGGTTATCAATCCGTTGCAGAAATGACGGGTAAACTCATATTAAATACAGACACCGTTTTGTGCGGTTAATGAGATAAGTAGAACAATGATGAAGACAGTAGAAGAACAGATGGCAGTAATTCAGCGTGGTGCTGAAGAAATCCTGGTAGAAAAAGAACTGATTGAAAAGTTAAAAAAAGGTAAGCCGTTGAAAATCAAAGCCGGCTTTGACCCAACAGCGCCTGATTTGCATTTAGGGCATACGGTGTTGATCAATAAGTTGCGTCAGTTTCAAGACCTAGGGCATGAGATTTTGTTTTTAATTGGCGATTTTACCGCCATGATTGGTGACCCAACAGGAAAGAGTGCGACGCGTCCGCCTTTGTCGGAAGAAGATGTTTTGAAAAATGCCGAAACTTATAAAGAACAAGTGTTTAAAATTTTAGACCCTGCTAAAACCAAGGTGGTGTTTAACTCAGAATGGATGTCGAAATTAAGTGCGGCCGATATGATTAAGCTGGCTGGAACGACAACCGTTGCCCGAATGTTGGAGCGTAATGATTTTGGTGAGCGTTATCAGTCCAATACGCCAATCGCTATTCATGAGTTTTTATATCCTTTGGTTCAAGGGTATGATTCCGTCGCGTTAGACTCTGATATCGAATTAGGTGGGACGGACCAGAAGTTCAACTTATTGATGGGGCGTACTCTGCAACAGCATTATGGTAAAGAGGCTCAATGTACCTTAACTATGCCAATCCTAGAAGGTTTGGATGGGGTACAAAAAATGTCGAAGTCTTTAAATAACTATATTGGGATTAAAGATGCACCAAATGATATGTTTGGTAAAGTGATGTCGGTTTCAGACGAGTTGATGTGGCGCTATTTTGAATTGCTTTCATTTGAATCGTTAGAAACCATTGCTGGGTATAAGAATGCGGTAGAGAATGGCGAGAATCCTCGTAATATTAAAATTAAACTAGCATTAGAATTGATTGAGCGTTTCCATGATAAAGAATCAGCTGAAGCCGCTTTGAAAGATTTTGAAACTCGTTTTTCAAAAAATGCCATTCCAGACGAAATGCCTGAATTTACTTTTAATGACGTTATGCCGTTAGCCAATCTTTTAAAAGAAGCGGGACTGGTATCTTCGACGTCCGATGGTCATCGAATGGTGAAGCAAGGCGCGGTTAAGCTTAATGGTGAGAAGGTAACGGATAGTAGAGCGCCTGTCGAAAACTGCGAGCAGCAAGTGTATCAAGTCGGAAAAAGAAAGTTTGCCCGCATTACGGTGAGTGCCTAGTCTTTTTATATTATATAAGTAGATCTGTTTTACTTTTAAGAAGCACTAAAAACCGCCAGGCCTGGCGGTTTTTGGTTTCAGGGTTAAAGGTAATGAAGCTGTTTAGATTTACTTCAAATTAGTCTAAAACTCTAAGTCCTTTATATTACAAGGGATTTGGTATGAATCGTCATTTGAATGTCAAAAAACTTTAAAAAAAGTAAAGAAAAGGGTTGCAAAAAAACGGGTGGCGGTTAGAATACGCATCTCTTTCAAACAGAGCTCAAATAAAGCAGCTACGGCAGCGGAATTTGGAAGTGTTTAAAAGGGTTTTTTGAGTGGCTATTTGAGATGAAAATCGAGAATAAAAACTTCGAAAAAAAAGCGTAAAAAAAGCTTGACGCTGATTAGAAGTTAAGCCTATAATACGCGGCTTACTGAGACGGAACACGAAGTGAGACGGCTTGGTAAGGAAGACCAAGAGTTCTTTAAAAATCAGGTAATTCAGAGATAATTTATGTGGAAGTTACTTAAGTGAGTAACCGCAAATATAAAAAATCTCGACAACTATGTATATGGTAAAACATGTACCTTGTTAATTTCGAGAGTTTTGTGAGCAGTTAAGCTCATTAAAAAACATAATCAAGATTAAACTGAAGAGTTTGATCCTGGCTCAGAATGAACGCTGGCGGCAGGCCTAACACATGCAAGTCGGACGGAAACGACAAGAACAATCACTTCGGTGTGCGTTTTTGGGCGTCGAGTGGCGGACGGGTGAGTAACGCGTGGGAATCTACCCTTTAGTTGGGGACAACATATGGAAACGTATGCTAATACCGAATATGCTCTACGGAGTAAAGGTGCCCTCTCCTTGGAAGGTATCGCTAAAGGATGAGCCCGCGTTAGATTAGCTAGTTGGTAGGGTAAAGGCCTACCAAGGCGACGATCTATAGCTGGTTTGAGAGGATGATCAGCCACACTGGGACTGAGACACGGCCCAGACTCCTACGGGAGGCAGCAGTGGGGAATATTGCACAATGAGGGAAACCTTGATGCAGCCATGCCGCGTGTGTGAAGAAGGCCCGAGGGTTGTAAAGCACTTTCAATTGTGAGGAAGATTAAGTAGCTAATACCTGCTTAGTTTGACGTTAACTTTAGAAGAAGCACCGGCTAACTCTGTGCCAGCAGCCGCGGTAATACAGAGGGTGCAAGCGTTATTCGGAATTACTGGGCGTAAAGCGCGCGTAGGCGGACTGTTAAGTCGGTTGTGAAAGCCCTGGGCTCAACCTAGGAACTGCATCCGATACTGGCAATCTAGAGTTTAAGAGAGGGAAGTGGAATTCCAGGTGTAGCAGTGAAATGCGTAGATATCTGGAGGAACATCAGTGGCGAAGGCGACTTCCTGGCTTAAAACTGACGCTGAGGTGCGAAAGCTTGGGTAGCGAACGGGATTAGATACCCCGGTAGTCCAAGCCGTAAACGATGTCAACTAGCTGTTGGCCTTATTAAAAAGGTTAGTAGCGTAGCTAACGCGATAAGTTGACCGCCTGGGGAGTACGGTCGCAAGATTAAAACTCAAAGGAATTGACGGGGGCCCGCACAAGCGGTGGAGCATGTGGTTTAATTCGATGCAACGCGAAGAACCTTACCATCCCTTGACATCCTGCGAACTTTCTAGAGATAGATTGGTGCCTTCGGGAACGCAGTGACAGGTGCTGCATGGCTGTCGTCAGCTCGTGTCGTGAGATGTTGGGTTAAGTCCCGCAACGAGCGCAACCCTTATCATTAGTTGCTAACATTTAGTTGAGAACTCTAATGAGACTGCCGGTGATAAACCGGAGGAAGGCGGGGACGACGTCAAGTCATCATGGCCCTTATGGGATGGGCTACACACGTGCTACAATGGGGGGTACAAAGAGCAGCCAACTGGCGACAGTGCGCGAATCTCATAAAACCTCTCGTAGTCCGGATCGGAGTCTGCAACTCGACTCCGTGAAGTCGGAATCGCTAGTAATCGTGAATCAGAATGTCACGGTGAATACGTTCCCGGGCCTTGTACACACCGCCCGTCACACCATGGGAGTGGGTTGCAAAAGAAGTGGGTAGTCTAACCTTCGGGAGGGCGCTCACCACTTTGTGATTCATGACTGGGGTGAAGTCGTAACAAGGTAGCCCTAGCGGAAGCTGGGGCTGGATCACCTCCTTTAAGACAAAGACGGTTGCGAGCTTAAGCTAGCTTTCACATAAATTATTTCTGAATTACTGAAAAGATGAGAACGACCTGGGTCTGTAGCTCAGTTGGTTAGAGCGCACCCCTGATAAGGGTGAGGTCGGTGGTTCAAATCCACCCAGACCCACCAATTTTTGCACTAAATCGTTAGTCAGAAATGAAATCAGGGGAAGAAAGATCACCTGCTGATTACCCGATTGGGGCTATAGCTCAGCTGGGAGAGCGCCTGCCTTGCACGCAGGAGGTCTGCGGTTCGATCCCGCATAGCTCCACCAATATCCCTGTTAATGAGTTTTAGTTACAAAAGTAACTAGAGTTTATTAACAGTCATATTGGCTGAAGAAACAAAGAAGTTCTTTAAAAATTAGGAAAAATCTCTAAGTTAAAAAATAAACTTAGAAACAATAAACTGGCGTTATTTGATGATAACGACAGCACTTTAAACTTTAATTAGTTTGAAGTGTCGCCAGTTTATTGAGTTAGTCCAGTTGTCTCCAACGACTGGGCTAACGAGGTAACAATGTATCTTAAGAGTTCAATGATTTTGATATGACGAATGTAAAGGTTCCGATATTAAAATCACGATACAAACTCAAGCGAGAACATGTCAGCGTAAAAAACTTTTAGTTACGTACACTCATTAGATCTTATAAACAGAAGCAGTTCATAAATGGTATAGCTACCAGAACTTGTGGAGTTAACAAAAGGCATAAGGTTATTTTTGAGTTGTATAGTTAAGTGACTAAGCGTACACGGTGGATGCCTAGGCGGTAGAAGGCGATGAAGGACGTAGTAACTTGCGATAAGCCACGGGGAGTTAGTAAACAAGCTTTGATCCGTGGATTTCCGAATGGGAAAACCCATCCTTTATGGATATCCCTTTATGGGAGGCTAACCTGGAGAACTGAAACATCTAAGTACCCAGAGGAAAAGAAATCAACCGAGATTCCCCAAGTAGCGGCGAGCGAACGGGGACCAGCCCTAAAGCATTTATTAAGATAGCAGAACACTCTGGAAAGTGTGACGATACAAGGTGATAGTCCTGTATGCGAAATCTTATTAAGTGTTATTCGAGTAGGACGGAACACGTGAAATTCTGTTTGAACATGGGGGGACCACCCTCCAAGGCTAAATACTCTCTACCGACCGATAGTGAACCAGTACCGTGAGGGAAAGGCGAAAAGAACCCCTGAAGGGGAGTGAAATAGAACCTGAAACCGTGTACGTACAAGCAGTAGGAGCCCACTTGTTGGGTGACTGCGTACCTTTTGTATAATGGGTCAGCGACTTACGTTATGTTGCGAGGTTAACCGAATAGGGGAGCCGAAGGGAAACCGAGTCTTAAATGGGCGTTTAGTAGCATGGCGTAGACCCGAAACCGGGCGATCTATCCATGGCCAGGTTGAAGGTGCCGTAACAGGTACTGGAGGACCGAACCCACGTATGTTGAAAAATGCGGGGATGAGCTGTGGATCGGAGTGAAAGGCTAATCAAGCCCGGAGATAGCTGGTTCTCCTCGAAATCTATTTAGGTAGAGCCTCATGTCTCACTGTTGGGGGTAGAGCACTGTTATGGTCTAGCGGGCCGTCAAGGCTTAGCAGCCCATTGCAAACTCCGAATACCAACAAGTGCAATCATGGGAGACAGACAGCGGGTGCTAACGTCCGTTGTCAAGAGGGAAACAACCCAGACCACCAGCTAAGGTCCCTAAACACTACTCAGTGGGAAAGGATGTGGGAAGGCTTAGACAGTCAGGAGGTTGGCTTAGAAGCAGCCATCCTTTAAAGAAAGCGTAATAGCTCACTGATCGAGTCGGCCTGCGCCGAAGATTTAACGGGGCTAAGTAGTGTACCGAAGCTGTGGATGCCATTTATGGCATGGTAGAGGAGCGTCGTGTAAGCCTGCGAAGGGGTGTTGTAAAGCATCCTGGAGGTATCACGAGTGCGAATGCTGACATGAGTAGCGATAAAGGGAGTGAAAAGCTCCCTCGCCGAAAGACCAAGGTTTCCTACGCAACGTTAATCGACGTAGGGTTAGTCGACCCCTAAGACGAGGCCGAGAGGCGTAGTCGATGGGAAGCAGGTTAATATTCCTGCACTTTTTATAACTGCGATGGAGGGACGGAGAAGGCTAAACTAGCTTGCTGATGGTTGCAAGTTTAAGGTAGTAGGCAGAGATCTTAGGCAAATCCGGGATCTTAATGCTGAGAACTGATGACGAGTCCTCTTTTGGACGAAGTAGTTGATGCCATGCTTCCAAGAAAAGCTTCTAAGCTTCAGGTTATAAAGAATCGTACCCCAAACCAACACAGGTGGTCAGGATGAGAATTCCAAGGCGCTTGAGAGAACTCGGGTGAAGGAACTAGGCAAAATAACACCGTAACTTCGGGAGAAGGTGTGCCCCTGCCGGTGATGAGACTTGCTCTCTAAGCTAGTGGGGGTTGCAGAGACCAGGTGGCTGCAACTGTTTACTAAAAACATAGCACTGTGCAAAATCGAAAGATGACGTATACGGTGTGACGCCTGCCCGGTGCCGGAAGGTTAATTGATGGGGTTAGCTTATGCGAAGCTCTTGATCGAAGCCCCGGTAAACGGCGGCCGTAACTATAACGGTCCTAAGGTAGCGAAATTCCTTGTCGGGTAAGTTCCGACCTGCACGAATGGCGTAATGATGGCCACACTGTCTCCACCCGAGACTCAGCGAAATTGAACTCGCAGTTAAGATGCTGCGTACCCGCGGCTAGACGGAAAGACCCCGTGAACCTTTACTACAGCTTTGCACTGGACTTTGATACTATCTGTGTAGGATAGGTGGGAGGCTTTGAAGCAGTGACGCCAGTCATTGTGGAGCCATCCTTGAAATACCACCCTGATATTATTGAGGTTCTAACCTAGGGCAGTGAATCCTGCCCAGGGACAGTGTATGGTGGGTAGTTTGACTGGGGCGGTCTCCTCCTAAAGAGTAACGGAGGAGCGCGAAGGTACCCTCAGCACGGTCGGACATCGTGCAATGAGCGCAAGAGTAAAAGGGTGCTTGACTGCGAGACAGACACGTCGAGCAGGTGCGAAAGCAGGTTCTAGTGATCCGGTGGTTCTGTGTGGAAGGGCCATCGCTCAACGGATAAAAGGTACTCCGGGGATAACAGGCTGATACCGCCCAAGAGTTCATATCGACGGCGGTGTTTGGCACCTCGATGTCGGCTCATCACATCCTGGGGCTGAAGTCGGTCCCAAGGGTATGGCTGTTCGCCATTTAAAGTGGTACGCGAGCTGGGTTTAGAACGTCGTGAGACAGTTCGGTCCCTATCTGCCGTGGGCGTTGGAGAATTGAGGGGGGCTGCTCCTAGTACGAGAGGACCGGAGTGGACGATCCGCTGGTGTTCCAGTTGTCATGCCAATGGCATTGCTGGGTAGCTATGATCGGAAAGGATAACCGCTGAAAGCATCTAAGCGGGAAACCTGCCCCAAGATAAGTTCTCCCTAGACTTTAAGTCTTCTAAAGGGCCGTTAAAGACTATGACGTTGATAGGCAAGGTGTGGAAGTTCAGTAATGAATGAAGCTAACTTGTACTAATTACCCGTGAGGCTTAACTATACAACTCAAAAGTAACTTTTGTTTATCAATGGATGAACTGAAGGTTGACATGTTTGAGCTTGAGTAAGACTCTAAAGAGCATTGAAGCCTAAGTTAAGATTTAAACAGAGATTTTTCCAAATTCAGTGAGTGGTTCATGACAATGAACCGCTTACATAACCCAATTGCTTGGGGACAATAGCAAGATGGAACCACCTGATCCCTTTCCGAACTCAGAAGTGAAACGTCTTAGCGCCGATGGTAGTGTGTCAGGTGGCATGTGAGAGTAGGTCATCCCCAAGCTTATATTCTGAAAAGCCCGTAGCTGTTCAATCACTACGGGCTTTTTTTTTGCGTTGACTATCGAAATGCACCATACTAATCTTTTCACCCTGGATTCTTTTAATGACTCTGCAAGATAGCCCATTTCATTTTATTGAATTTGATGAAGTTGATTCCACAAGCGGTTTCTTAAAAACGGAATTAAAGGCGGGAAACTTAAGTGGATATAACTTATGTACCACCCTAAACCAAACAGGGGGATATGGCCAAAGAGGACGAGAATGGGTCCATTCTGGATCTTCTCTAGCTTTTTCCTTATCAATACCATTTGAGCTGCCCATTCACCTTTACACCTTTCTGAGTTCATCTATTGCGCTGCTTCTTCGTGACTGCTTAGCCCAAAATTCATCTGAGTCATTTCAAGTTAAATGGCCAAATGATGTTTTTGTGCCTGGCGGAAAAGTGGCTGGCTCATTGCTTGAGTTGACGACAGCTCAGGCAACAAAGCAGACTTATCTGGTGATTGGTGTAGGCGTCAACTTATCTGAAATTAAGGATAAACAAAATAAATTTAAGGCTGGCTGGGTGTCAGATTTAAATCGTGAACGATTTTTAATCGATTTTTCTTCTGCTATTTATGCTTTATTTTCAAAGGCAGAAAATTCTTTAAATTTCAAGTTAGAAGAGTGGTTGAAACATGATTTTTTTAGCCCGAACCAGCCAGTGATTGTGTATCATAGCGACCATTCTAAAGTCGGTTTGTATAAGGGACTCACTCCTTCTGCAGAAGTGCAGGTTGAGATTGAAGGTTATGTTGAAACTTATCAATCAGGTGCTGTTTCCATAAGACCCATAACAAGTGAACAAACATAGTATGTTGATATTTTTTGAACTCGGTAATACTCAGCTAAAAGCAGCAACAATTCATAAAGGAACTTATCGGTTTCTCGGAAACGTGAAGCACGATGCGATTCTGTCAGGAGAGTTTATTGAGTCTTTTAATTTAGATGAGCAGAATTCTTCGGCAGTGTATGTCAGTTCCGTGGCACCTTCTGAGTTGAATGCGACTTTAACAGAGCTGATACAACAGTATTTTAAAGTCTACCCCACGTTTTTAGCCACGCAACCAAGTTGTTGTGGTATTCAGTGCGGATATGAGCGATTTGATCAATTTGGCGTAGATAGATGGATGGCGATTCTAGGCGCTTGCTCCGGGTCGAGCAAGCCTACTTTTATTGTAGATGCTGGAACCGCTCTTACTGTAGATGCTGTTATTGATAAGAAGCATATAGGCGGTTTTATTGTGCCGGGGTTAGGCTTAATGCGGGATTCTTTATTAAAGAATACCGCTTTAAACGAACAGTCACTAGTGCTTGAGCCTGCCCAAGATGGGTTATTGGCAAAAGATACTGCTGGTGGTGTTATGGGAGGCACTTTGTATATGGTTGGCTCTTATTTGAACAGCTTGATTTCTGACCTTGAATTGGAGACGGGTCGAAAATTTAATTGTATTGGAACCGGAGGTGATTTTTTATCACTCAAGCCGGTGCTGGATAAGCCATATACCTATATTGAGGATTTAACTTTACGTGGCATGAAAGAAGTTATCGAAAGTTTATAAAAAAGTGTTGACATAAATCGCCAACAATTTATAATACGCCGCATTCAGCCGACATAGCACAACTGGTAGTGCAACTGATTTGTAATCAGTAGGTTGGGGGTTCAAGTCCCTCTGTCGGCACCATATTCTAAGCCCGCATTCCAAGAAGGAATCGCGGGCTTTTTTGTATGTGGTAATTGCGTTGTAATGAAAATCCCTCTACTGTTATAATATAATCAAATTTTACAAACCTGGAAAATACATGGAACAGCAGTCTAGCTATAACAAAGAAGAACTTTTATCCTGTGGGCGTGGCGAACTATTCGGTCCCGGTAATGCACAACTACCTTTACCCCCGATGTTAATGTTTGATCGCATTACCCATATTTCTGAAGAAGGTGGGGCTTATGGAAAAGGTGAGATTCGAGCAGAGCTAGATGTGAAGAAAGATTTGTGGTTTTTTGAGTGCCACTTTAATGATGATCCAGTGATGCCTGGGTGTTTGGGTCTGGATGCTATGTGGCAGCTAATTGGTTTCTTCCTAGGTTGGACAGGTGGTCCTGGACGAGGCAGAGCTCTAGGTGCTGGTGAAGTTAAGTTTTATGGCCAGGTATTACCAACAGCTAAAAAAGTTGAATATGTTATTAATATGAAGCGAGTAATCAAGCGTAAGCTTTATATGGGGATTGGAGATGCCCATTTATATGTTGACGGACGAGAAATCTACTCGGCTGAAGACTTAAAGGTTGGTTTGTTTACAAATACGGATAATTTTTAAAATGAAAAGAGTCGTCATTACAGGTCTAGGTGTTGTTTCAAGTTTAGGAAACAATAAGGAAGAAGTCACAGATTCTTTGCGCAATGGTCGTTCAGGAATTGTTTATGCACCAGAATATGAAGAAAATGGTCTTCGTTCTCATGTGCATGGTGCTGTTAAAAACTTAGATTTTTCTGAGCATATTAACCGTAAAAGCTTACGCTTTATGGGAGATGCCGCTGCTTACACTTATATTTCAATGGATCAGGCTATTAAAGACGCTGGTTTAACAGAAGATCAAGTTTCAAATGTACGTACAGGTCTGGTTGCCGGTTCTGGTGGCGGGTCGAACTCTAACTCTACACAAGCAGTAGAAACTGCTCGCGAGAAGGGGGTTAAACGTGTCGGGCCATACATGGTGACTCGAACGATGGGGTCAACTGTTTCAGCTTGTTTAGCGACCCCGTTTAAAATTAAAGGAATCAATTATTCAATCAGCTCAGCATGCTCAACTTCTGCACATTGTATTGGAACCGCTGTAGAGCAAATTCAACTTGGTAAACAAGACATTGTGTTTGCTGGTGGTGGTGAAGAGCTACACTGGACGATGTCTGTTTTATTCGATGCGATGGGTGCACTTTCTACAAAATACAATGATACGCCAGATAAGGCATCTCGTGCTTATGATGCTGATCGTGATGGTTTTGTTATTGCCGGCGGTGGCGGCATGGTCGTTGTTGAAGAGCTTGAGCATGCTTTAGCTCGTGGTGCGAAGATTTATGCTGAAATTACCGGTTATGGTGCTAACTCCGATGGCTATGACATGGTTGCTCCTTCTGGTGAAGGCGCTGTTCGTTGTATGAATCTTGCTCTGTCGACAGTCAAGGGCGACGTTGATTATATCAATCCACACGGAACTTCTACTCCGGTTGGAGATACGAAAGAAGCGGCAGCGATTCGTGAAGTGTTTGGTGCTAAAGTCCCTAAGATCAGTTCAACTAAATCAATGTCGGGACATTCCTTGGGTGCAGCAGGAGTGCATGAATTCATTTATAGTTTGATGATGTTAGAAAATGACTTTATTGCTCCATCAATCAACATTGAAACAATGGATCCAGAATGTGAAGGGATGCCGATTGTTACTGAACTACAAGAAAATGCGGGGTTAACTCGTATGATGAGTAACAGTTTTGGTTTTGGTGGAACTAATGCGTCATTGGTTTTTGAAAAATATAAAGGTTAAGAAAAACGTCTTAACTTATTAAAAAAGGCCGCAAAAGCGGCCTTTTTTATTGCCCAACGTAAAATTAACAGTATGGCCATGCGGCACGACATTGTCCTTTCGATTTAGAAGGGCTGGAAGATGAGTAGGCCTGGTTACACTTTTTAAGCTGCTCTTTATAGCGTATAGATTGTTTAGTGACTTTATAGGCCACTTTTTTTAGCCAGGGTTTTCTTAGATAGGTCTTTCGAGAATAGCCCCCTTGTCCTTCATGATAGGCTAAATAAAGATTGTAAGTGTCATGCCGAGAAATGCCATTACGTTTAAAGGACTGGTAGTTATACCAGCCAATAAAATCCATCGAGTCTTCAATATTTGTTCGTCTTGCAGACCAGTTCCCGGTTGATTTCTGGTAGTCATACCAGGCAGGGTCTTGCGCTTGAGTATAGCCGTAAGCGGAAGATCGTCTTGGTAATGGAACCAATCCTAGTGCGTATTCCCTTGCGGGTTGTGCGTCATGTTTGAAACGTGATTCCTGATGTACAAATGCCATTAAAATATAGGCCGGCGTGCCCCATTTTTTTTCTGCATCAAGCGCCGCATCTTCCCAGTCCGAATCATGATCAAAAACCGAACAAATATTATTGTATGATGACTTAGGTGGGTTGGATGAACAGCTGGCTAATAACAAAGCTGACAAAGAAATAAAAAGGGCAGATAACTTCAACATATGGCTTTTTTACTCTATATAACGGAATGAATGGCGGTCAATAACATTTTTATGTTGGTCTAGAACTTCAATATACCACTGTCCTTTCCAAGCACTGGTGAGTCGCTTGCTTGACCAGGTCCGATAAAGTGGACTTTTAATTTGTAACGACACCGTTGCCATAACACGACTTTGGTAAATCCAACGATGATAAATTGTTTGGTCTTTCGCGTTGGCAATTTGAGTGAAAAAATACAGTTTTCGAACATACTTCGGTATCACCGTCGGCAATGCCGTTGTTGGTTCATGGTTGGTTATGCCAATGGTAAGCTGGGCAGCTTTAATCTCAATGTCACTGGGCTGTATTTTTTCCAGATTATGAGCCGGTTGTTTTGGTTGTTTTTCTCGCTGGTTTGCGGCTAAGTCCAAGCGTTGTTGTTTTGATAACAGGCTTAAGGTTTTTTCATCCGACTGATTTTCAAGAGAAGCATTTGATGGGATTAAT